>NZ_JBEZUP010000003.1:51154-443518 GCF_040636485.1 Streptomyces sp. NPDC038707 | reverse complement strand
TCCACGCCCTCCGGCCCCACCGGCACCAGCGCCTTGGGCAGCGTGTCGGTGTAGGGGCGCAGACGCCGTCCGGCGCCGGCCGCCAGCACAAGGCCTATCATCGCGGTTTCTCTCCTTTGGTTCAGGTGCGGACCGTCGGCCCCGTCCGGCCGGGGCGCCGTACGCGGTCGACGGTCGGTCGCCCGCCGGCCGGGGCCGGCGGGCAAAACGGGTGTGGCCCTGTCCGTGGACAGGACCACACCCTGTACGGCGGCGCGCTCAGTCGTCGGCGGCCGGGGACGACGGCGCGGACTTCGCCGTCGACTTCGCGGCGGCCGTCTTGGCGGTCTTCGTCGCCTTCTTGGCCGTCGTCTTCTTCGCGGCCGTCTTCTTGGCCGCGGTCTTCTTGGTGGTGGCCTTCTTCGCCGCCGCCTTCTTCGCCGGTGCCTTCTTGGCCGCCGTCTTACGGGCGGTCTTCTTGGCCGGGGCGGCCGCCTCGGCCTCCTCGGCTCCCTCGGTCACCGGAGCCTCGGCCACGGGGGCCTCGGCCGCCGGAGCTTCCGCCGCCGGAGGGGCCGCCTCGGACGCTGCCGACGGGACGACCACGACGGCCGCCTCCTCGGGCGCGGTCGGCGCGGTGGCCTTGCGCACCGCACGGCGGCGCGGGCGGGCCGGCGCCGGGGCGCTGTCGACCACCGGCTGCTCCGCCTCGGCGGGCTTCCCGGCCTCGGCCGGGGCCTCGGCGACCACGGCGGACGGCTCCGCCGGGGCCGGTACGGCCTCGGCCGCGGGCGCGGTCTCCGGCACCGTCACCACGGCCGCCTCGGCGCCCGCGGGGGAGCCGGCCGGGGCCGACACCTTCCGGGTCGCCCGACGGCGCGTACGGCCCTTGGGCGCGGCCTCCTCGGCGGCCGGGGCCTCCGCCTGCGGCGCCGGGACCACCTGGTCCTCGACCGCCGCCGGCTCGGCCAGCGCCTCGGCTGCGGACTCCTGCCGCACCGGGCGCGCCGCCGCCTCCTCGGCGGTGACGTCCTGGGCGGTCGGCGCCGCGGCCTCCGCGACCGGCTGCCCGGCCTCGGCCTTCTCCTCCGTGCGAGCGGCCTTCTCTGCCTTCTCTGCCTTCTCGGCCTTCGGCGCGCCGGCCGGAGCGGACGCCCGGCGGCTCGCCCGGCGCCGGGTACGGCCACGGGTGGCCGCCGCCTCCGCCTCGGCGACGCTGCTGTACAGCTCCTCGTCCGGCGCGAAGTCGGGCGCGGGCAGGGCGACCGGCTCGGCGGCCTCGGCGGCCACCTCGGCGGCGGACTCCACCTCGGGCGTGACGGCTGTACCGGCCTCCACGGCCACGGCGGGGGTCTCGTGCACGTGCTCGTGCACGGGCTCCGCCGCGTCGGCGCCCCGGCCGCCGCGCTTCTTGCGCTTGCCGCCGCCACCGTTGGCCGTGGCCTGGTCCAGGTGGACGATGACTCCGCGGCCGTTGCAGTGGACGCAGGTCTCGGAGAAGGACTCCAGCAGGCCCTGGCCGACCCGCTTGCGGGTCATCTGCACCAGGCCCAGCGAGGTGACCTCGGCCACCTGGTGCTTCGTACGGTCCCGGCCCAGGCACTCCAGCAGGCGGCGCAGCACCAGGTCGCGGTTGGACTCCAGGACCATGTCGATGAAGTCGATCACGATGATGCCGCCGAGGTCGCGCAGCCGCAGCTGGCGCACGATCTCCTCGGCCGCCTCCAGGTTGTTCCTGGTGACCGTCTCCTCCAGGTTGCCGCCCTGGCCGGTGAACTTGCCGGTGTTGACGTCGATGACGACCATCGCCTCGGTCCGGTCGATCACCAGCGAACCGCCGCTGGGCAGCCAGACCTTGCGGTCCAGCGCCTTGGCGAGCTGCTCGTCGATCCGGTAGGTGGCGAAGACGTCGACCTCGCTCGTCCACCTCGACAGCCGGCCGGCCAGGTCCGGGGCGACGTGCGAGACGTAGCCGTGGATGGTCTGCCAGGCGTCGTCGCCGCTGACGATGACCTTGGAGAAGTCCTCGTTGAAGATGTCGCGCACGACCCGGACGGTCATGTCCGGCTCGCCGTACAGCAGCGTCGGGGCGTTGCCGCTCTTGGCCTTCTTCTGGATCTCCTCCCACTGCGCCTGGAGCCGTTCGACGTCACGGCGCAGCTCGTCCTCGCTCGCGCCCTCGGCGGCGGTGCGCACGATGACGCCCGCGTCCTCGGGGACGATCTTCTTGAGGATGGTCTTCAGCCGGGCCCGCTCGGTGTCGGGCAGCTTGCGGCTGATGCCGGTCATCGAGCCCTCGGGCACGTACACCAGGTAGCGGCCCGGGAGGGAGACCTGGCTGGTCAGACGGGCGCCCTTGTGGCCGATCGGGTCCTTGGTGACCTGCACCAGGACGGACTGGCCGGACTTCAGGGCGGACTCGATGCGGCGCGGCCCGCCCGACATGCCGAGCGCCTCGAAGTTGACCTCGCCGGCGTACAGGACGGCGTTGCGGCCCTTGCCGATGTCGATGAAGGCGGCCTCCATCGACGGCAGCACGTTCTGGACCTTGCCCAGGTAGACGTTGCCGACGTACGAGGTCGACTGCTCCTTGTTGACGTAGTGCTCGACGAGCACGCCGTCCTCCAGGACGCCGATCTGCGTACGGTCACCGTGCTGGCGGACCACCATCACGCGCTCGACGGCCTCGCGGCGGGCCAGGAACTCGGCCTCGGTGATGATCGGGACGCGCCGGCGGCCCTGCTCACGGCCTTCCCGGCGGCGCTGCTTCTTGGCCTCCAGCCGGGTCGAGCCCTTGATGGACTGCACCTCGTCGGACGGCTCGCTGGGCTTGCGCGGCTCGCGGACCTTGACGACGGTGCGCTCCGGGTCGTCGGCGGACGGCTCGGTGTCGGCGCCGCTGTCACCGGCCCGGCGCCGGCGGCGACGGCGCCGGCGGCTGCTGGCGCTGGACCCGGCGTGCTCGTCGGCGCGGCCCTCCTCGGCGTCCTCTTCGTCCTGCTCGGCGGTGTCCTCGGCGTCCTGCGCGGCCTGCTCGGCGGCCAGTTCCTCGGCGTCGGCGTCCGCGCCGTCGCCGGACTCGCCGTCGGCCGCGTCACCGCGCCGGCGGCGGCGTCCGCCCCGGCGGCGACGGCGGCGCGAGCCGGACTCCTCGTAGCCGTCGGGGCCGTCGGTCTCGTCGCCTTCCTCGTCGTCGGCGAGGTCCTCGGCGGGCTCGGGGGCCTCCTCGGCCTCCTCCGGCTCCTCCTCGGCGGCGGGCTCGGCGGGCGGGGTCTCCTCGGCGGCGGCGCGGCGGCGACGGCGACGGCGGGTGCCGGTCTCGGCGCGCTCCTCCGGGTACTCCTCGGGCTCCTCCGCCTCGGCGGCCTCGGCCGCGGCCTCGGCGGCGGCGCGCTCCGGGGTCTGGAAGCGGGGTTCGGTGAACACCGGCGCCTGGAAGACGGCGACGGCGGGACGGGCCGGGCGGCGCTTGCCCTTCGCCTCGGCGGGCTCGGCCGGTTCGGCGGGCTCGGCGGGCTCGGGCGCGGCGGACTGCGCGGGCTCGGCGAACCCGGACGCGGCCCGTACGGCGCGGCGCCGGGCGCGGCGCGGCGCGGCGGCCTCGGCGGCGGGCGCGGGGATCTGCGGGGCCTCGGCGGCGGGGGCCGGCTCGGTGGTGTGCGTGGTCACGGGGGCCTCCGGCTCCGCGGGGGTGGCCGGAGTCCGCTCCTCGGCCCGGGTGGCGGCGGGGGCCTCGGCGGCCTCCTCACCGGCGGGCGCGGAGACCCGGCGGGTGGCCCGGCGCCGGGTGCGGCGCGGGGCGGCCTCTTCGACGGGCACCCCGGCAGCCGCCTCGGCGGGCGCCTCCTGCGGCTCGGTCTCGGCGGCGGGCACCTCTTCGGCACCCTTGGGCGCACCGGCGGGCGCCGACGCACGACGCGTGGCCCGGCGACGCGGACGCGCGGGCTCGGCAGCTTCTTCGGCGGCCGGCTCCGGCTCGGCGGAAGCGGTGGGCTCCGGCGCGGCGGCCACGGCGGGCTCGCTCACCTCGGCGGCGGCCTCGGCCGCCTCGGCACCCTTGGGCGCACCGGCGGGCGCCGACGCACGACGCGTGGCCCGGCGACGCGGACGCGCGGGCTCGGCGGCCTCTTCGGCGGCCGGCTCCGGCGCCGCTTCCGTCCCCGCGGCTGCCGGGGCGGCGGTCTCGGCGGCGGGGGCGGCCGTCTCAGGGGCCTCGGCCGCCGGCGCAGCGGCGGGGGCCGACACGCGGCGCGTGGCCCGGCGGCGCGGACGCGCGGCGGGAGCGGCCTCGGCGGGCGTCTCCGCCGCGGCGGTCTCGGCCTCGGCGGGCGTCTCGACGGCCGGAGCGGTCCCGGTGGTCTCGTCGGTGGCGGTGGGCGCGGTCGGCGCGGACACGCTGCGGGTGGCCCGGCGCCGGGTGCGGCGCGGCGCGGCCTCCTCGCCGACGACGACGGCGCCGGCCTCGGGGACGGCGGGGGCCGGCTCGGCGGCGGCCGGGACGACGGTCTCGGCGGCCTCTGCGGCCTCGGCGGTCACCGGGGAACCGGCAGGGGCCGACGCACGGCGTGTGGCCCGGCGACGCGGACGCGCGGCGGGCTCCGCGGCCTCTGCCGCCTCTTCGGTCGCCTGGGCCTCTTCGGCGCCGGTGGTCTCGTCGTCCTCGACCGCCTCGGCGACCTCGTCGGTCTCCGCGGCCGGTATGGCCGGCACGGTGACCTCGGCGGGCGCCTCGGCCGCCGCTGCGGGCGGGCCCGCCGGGCGGGAGGCGGCACGGCGACGCCTGCGCGGGGGCAGGGTGTCGCTGGGGGTGTTCAGTTCGGAACCCTCTTGGGGTTCGTTCGGTCCGAGCATGCGGGCATTTCTCCCGTCAGGCTCCCGGGCGCCGCACCTGGTCCGGCGCCGGTCTCGAGGGACCGTCCGCCGTTGACGTCCGCGGCCCGCGCGATGCGCGGTGGCCGCCGTCCGGGGCGCGGGCGCCGCACGGGAGCACTCTGTGTCCTGTCTCGCCGGTTCCGTACGCCTTGTCGGTACGGCCTGGCGAAAGTCTTCTGGTCGGTGCGCTGCCCGACCCAGGTGGCTCCCGAGTCCGAGGGCGGCGCTACGACGTCCGTCCCTACGCGGGACCTTCCGGCACCGGCGCCGTCGCGGCGGCGGCCGGCTGGGCCGTCAGGGCCCCGGCAGCCTCGCGGTCGGGCGCGAGCGGGTCGGTCACCGTGCCGGTCTCTTCATCGAACAGCCCCTGCGCCAGCCTGGTCACCGCTGCGGGGACCGGCGGCGCCAGGTCGGCCACGGCGCGGAGACCGGACAGGACGTCGTCGGGTCGTACGGCAGGCGTCACGTGCCGAACAACCAGCCGCAGTATCGCACAGGGCCGGTCGCTCGGCCTATCAGCCGGAGCGCCGTGCGTTTCCAGGCTCACCACCGCCGGGCGGGCGTCGAAGGTGCGGACGCCGTTCTTGGTCATCCGCTGCACCTCCACGGCGCCGGCCCCGGTGAAGGCCTCGACCGCGCGCTCGGCCTCGGCCGGCTCGACGCCGTCCAGCCGCAGCTCCCACACGGAGGCCGTCAGCCGGTCTGCGAGGCCGGAGGTCCGTGCCTCGACCGCCTCGATGATGTCGAGCCCGGCGGGCAGCGACTCGTCGAGGAGGACGCGCAGGGTCTCCGGGTCGCGCGGTGCGGTGAGCGCGATCTCCAGGTACTCCGCCTCACTGCCCGTGCCGGTGGGTGCGGCATTGGCGTACGACACCTTGGGGTGCGGCGTGAACCCGGCCGAGTACGCCATGGGCACCTCGGCGCGGCGCAGCGCCCGCTCGAAGGCGCGCTGGAAGTCTCGGTGGCTGGTGAACCTCAGGCGGCCGCGCTTGGTGTAGCGCAGACGGATGCGCTGCACCGCGGGTGCGGGCGGCGGGCCTTCGGGCTGTCGCTTGCCCAGTGTCGCTCAGTCCTTCGTGAGTGCGGTCGTACTCCTACCAAGAGTACGTGTGCCGGGAGCCACGGGTTCCCGCCGGTCCACCGCGGCCGGCTGCCGCGGGGTGCCGAACAGCATCCGCCGGAACTCGGCGCGGGCCTGCCGCACCGTGTCGCGGGCCGTGGTCACCGCTTCCCGGGTAACCCGTCCCACCGCGCGTACGCCCGCGGCGACGGGCCGCAGGACGGCGGCGCGCACGGCGTGCCCGACGGGGGTCAGGACGGCCCGGTACGCCCAGCGCGCCGGCTCCACGAAGATCCACCGGAAGAGGGTGCCGAGGGCCCGCCCGGCGGCCCGGGAGATCCGCCCCGCGATCCGCCAGGCGTGCCCGAGGGCGTCCCCCACCTCGCGGGCGACGAACGCCAGGAACCGGCCGACGGGCGCGAGCACCCAGCGCCACAGCGCGAGCGCGGGCAGGACGAACAGCACGCGGGCCGTCCAGTACAGGGCCAGGCCGATCCCGGTGACGAGCAGGCCCAGCAGCCGGGCGAGTCCTCGCGCGCACCAGGCGACGGCCCGGCCGACGGGCGCGAGCACCCAGGTGTACAGCCAACGCACGGGGACGACGACCAGGTACCGCACCAGCCAGGCGAGGGCCGCGCAGACGCCGAGCCCGAGGGCGGCCAGTACGGCGCCGACGCCCTTCAGCACCCGGGCCAGCGCCCGCCCGACGGGGACCAGCACGCGCGCGTACACCCACGCGAGGGCGTGTCCGACGGGGGTGAGGACGTACCGGTGGAACCACACGGCGGGTACGACGACGAGGACCCGGCCGAGCCAGGCGAGCGCCCTGCCGACGGGGACCAGGAGGTAGCGCCACAGGGCCACGAACGGCCACACGAACAGGGCCCTGCCGGTCCACCGGAGGGCGCGTCCGAGCGGCCTGAGCACGGTGTCCCGCAGCAGCCGCCCGGCGACGACGAGCACGTCCCACACCATCCGCACCGGCACGACCAGCACCAGGACGACGATCCGCACGGGCAGGCGGACGGCGACGACCAGGCACCCTTCGGGCTGGTGGCGCGGTTCCGGCGGCTTCTGAAGATCCATGTCCGAAAAGACGCGGGAACCCGCCGATCGGATCCAGATCTGTCATGTTCATCGCGGAACAGTGCCGTCGCCCCGGCCCCCCGGGTCAGTCGGTGGTGCCGCCCCCGGCGACCGGCCGGAAATAGTGGTCCAGCGCCCAGGCGGCCACCCGGGCGCCGGCGCGGCGGCCGGCCACGCCCGCCGTACGGAAGTGAACGCCGCCCCACACCCGGGCGTCGACGACGTCCCGGTCGAGGTCGTCGGCCCACCGGTAGTACCGCCTGGTGCCGGTGACCTCCGAGGGGACGTCGAGGTCGATGCGCGAGGTGCCGAGGACGCCGGTCAGGGCGCGTGTCACGGCGGCGGCGACGGTCGGGTGGCCGGCGAGGTAGTCCGGGTGGGGCGGCGTGGGGAGCAGCGGCTCCCAGTCGGGATCGGCCGTCGTCGCGGCGTTGCCGTCGGTGTCCGCGAGGCGGATGGCGGTGATCGGCCGCCAGAAGCCGTAGTGGAGCTTGGCGTCCCAGGCGGTGACGACGGCGTCGGTGGCCGACGCGTTCACGGCGGCGAACAGCCGGGCCGTCGCGGCGATGCCGAGCCGGTGCCGGGCTGCGTGGTCGCGTACGGCCGTCTGGACCTGCGCGACCAGGTTGCCGCTGAAGAAGAGGGCGGTCGCGGTCTGCCGCGCGGTCCTGCCCGAACCGGCCCTCGCGCCCATGACCCGCACCTCCCGGACGTCCTTGGCGTAGGCGGCCGAGGACAGGGCGGGCGGCGGGCCGGGACGGAACTGGCGCGGGGAGGTGAGCAGGAGGGGGCGGAGCCTGGCGAGCCAGGTGTCGAGGAAGGGCTGGTACGCGGGCGGGGTGGGCCGCCAGACGCCCGGGGCCGGGGAAGCGGTGTACGGGACGTCCGCGAATCTGCCGTCCCCTTCGCGGAGTGCGACGATGCGGGCGGCGGCGCGCTTCCCGTAGGCCACGCCCAGGTCTCTGGCCCGGTCGGCCGGGAGAGCGTCGAGCGAGCCGGCGTAGGCGGTGTCGAGCCGCTCCCTGAAGGCGGGGAAGTACGCGAGCAGGACGTCGTGGGCCGCGGTCGCGGCGGCCGCCGCGGAGGACGCCCCGGCCGGACCGCGCTCGCGCCACTTGTACAGGGCGTAGCCGCCTTCGATCCCCACCACGGCGTTGTACACGGCGACGGAGACGAACCCCTGCCAGACCGCCGCCTGCCCGGAGGGACGGGGGCCGAGGGCGGCCGTGATGGTGTCGGTGGCGACGGCGTTCCACTCCCGGACCACGCCCGCCGGGCCGGCACCGGTCCGCTGCCCCGCGCCGGGGGGAGTCGTCGCGGCGGGGGGAGTCGTCGCGGCGGTGAGCGTCAGAAGGGCGACGGCCGCGACGGCGCAGGCCAGGACCCGGACACGGGAACGCGGCGGAACGGGGACAGGAGGCTCTTGGTACACGGCGTGCTCCATGGCGTCGAGTGCCCAAGAACTAACAGCGGCCCCCCGCACCGCCAAGGCAACGCGCCGCGCCCGAGCGCCCGCTCACCCGCCACCGCACTTCTTCAGTCCCGTGGCGTCACTCCACCTCGATGCCGTACTCCTGGACGAGCTGCTCCAGCCCCCCGGTGTACCCCTTCCCTCCAAGCACGAAGTCCCAGTCGCCACTGGGCCTGCGCCGGAAGGAACCGAGCACCAGTGCCGTCTCGCCGGAACGGCCATCGGAGACTTCGAGTCGGCCGAGCTCAGTCATTGCCGGGTCCAGCAACCGGATACACGCATCGGTGAATCCGGACAGGTCGGCCCCCGGGTTCACCTCCGGGTCCACGGCCGCCACGAGCACGAACCGATCAGCTGCTCCCGGCAGCGCGTCGAAGGAGACATGGAGTGCCGCCCTGTCCGGCGCCACGGCCGGCACCGCGCGTACCGAGCCGTCCGGGGTCCGCGGGTTGTTGAAGAAGACGAAGTGGTCTTCGCTCAGGATCCGGTCGCCACGGCAGACGAGAGCGCATACGTCCAGTGCCACACTGCCGGACCACGTCATCCCCAACACGTTGTGGTTGTCGGGCGCTGTTGCAGGACTGGACGGCGACGGCCGCGCTGGAGTCGGTCGTCCACCCTCTCCCAGGCGCCCGCGAAGCCCATGCCGGTGCAGCAGGTCGACGAGTTCACCGCCCGTGATGAGCTCCAAAGGCTTGCCCCTGGCGAACGTGTATGAGCCGGGGCCGAAGCCCGCCGTGGTCACCAGCACTCCCTTGTTGGCGCCGACGTCCTGGACCGTTCCGTACAGATCACGCACCGCGGTGGGCGGCACTGTGCTGCGGTAACGCTTCACCTGTACGACGATCTTGCCGCCACGGATGGGCGTCGGGTCCAACGCGTCGACGTCCACGCCCCCGTCATTCGAGCGTTGGGTCGTCACAGCCTGCATCCCCATGGCACGGAACAAGTCGGCAACGAGTGACTCGAACGCAATCGGATCCATGTCATACAGATCCGGCTCCTCATCACCGCCGTGGGCGGCGACATGATCACCGACATCCTGAGGCTTTCGGCCCGGGCGTACGGAAGAGAGCTGATCAGGGCGGGACGCGAGCTGGCCCCTCAACGCGTCGGTCAGACAGCTGATCGCGTCCACCTGTTCCAGGTGAAGGCCGGTGAACGCCGCCCGCCGGGCCATGACGGTCGCAAGAAAGATGTGCGTTCGTCTGCCCGTCGCCGGATCATGGGCGTCCACGAAGCCGTTCAGGACCACCGAGTCGAGGATGCCGTACTCGTCCGCGACGAAAAGCTGATGCAGGACCAGCAGCAGGCTCTGCGCCAGCACCTCTCGGTACAGCCCACGGCGCTGGGTCACAGGACGCGCGGATTCCTTCTCCTCGTCCTGGGCGGGCACGTACCTCACGGATTTCGCCTCGGGAACCACGTCGTACCCAGGCAGCTCCCAGTCCAGGACCAGCTGCCGGGCCGCTGAGTCGAAGGCTGCCGCGACCTGCCGAGGAAACCCTTCGGGCCAGGCAGTCGACGAGTAGAGAGCCGCGGAGAAGTACTCGACAACGGAGTCAGGATCTCCCCGCCTGACACCCTCGGTCACCTCGACGATGCCGGCATTGTGCCGACGCACCTCCGCCCGCTGGGCCCCGGTCCTCTGCTCGTACTCTCGCTGGAGGGCCGCCAGCTGCCGCTGTCGCTGTGCTTCGGCGGCTTGCGCGGCGTGCCAGTCCCGTTCGAAACGAGCCTGCGCCTCCGCCTGAGCCTGGACTCGCCGGTTCGCGGTCCAGCCTCCCTGCGCCTGGTACTGGCTCGGATCCGGCATGCGCACGGGCCAGGCGAGCTGTCCCGGGTCGAACGGCGGTATCTCTTCCGCGCGCATCAGGGACGACGCCCTGAAGGCCGGCGCCCGACAACCCGCGGCCAGCAGCCCCTGGAGGGAGGCGACCCGCGCGTCCAACTCCTCCGTGCGCCGTCTCGCCTCTGCCTGCCGGTACTGCCGGTACTCCTGCGTGGCACGTCGTTGATACGCCCGCGCCTGCCGTGCCTCTTCCCGGCGCCGTCTGGCTTCGGCTTCCACTTGACGCTGGTGCTGACGCTGCATTTCTGCCCAGGCACCGACAAAACCAGCAGAGCGACGACTCATGCGCTACGGGCCCTCCCCAGGATGTCGGCAGAGCCGACCGAGCTCTGGTTGCCCCCACAACCAGTGGTACGACTTTAACCAGCAATCACCGCTACGGTCCTCAACTTGCCGAAGGCACCTTGCACCGGTTGTCACGGCAGGTCATGACACCTGCGCCCCCTCCGAAGCGAAGGGGGCGCTCATGGTGTCAGTGCGCGTGACCACTCGAAGCCGGCGTCGGACCGGCGTTCTTCACCGTCAGGGGCAGCAGCTTCTTGCCCGTGGGGCCGATCTGGATGTGGGTGTCCATCTGCGGGCACACCCCGCAGTCGAAGCACGGCGTCCAGCGGCAGTCCTCGACCTCGGTCTCGTCGAGGGCGTCCTGCCAGTCCTCCCAGAGCCAGTCCTTGTCCAGGCCGGAGTCGAGGTGGTCCCAGGGCAGGACCTCCTCGTACGTGCGCTCGCGGGTGGTGTACCAGTCGACGTCCACGCCGAAGGGGGCGAGCGCCTTGTCGGCGCAGGCCATCCAGCGGTCGTAGGAGAAGTGCTCGCGCCAGCCGTCGAACCGGCCGCCGTCGTCGTACACCGCGCGGATCACCGCGCCGATGCGGCGGTCGCCGCGGGAGAGCAGGCCCTCCACGATGCCGGGCTTGCCGTCGTGGTACCGGAAGCCGATCGAGCGGCCGTACTTCTTGTCGCCGCGGATCTTGTCGCGCAGCTTCGCCAGGCGCGCGTCCGTCTCCTCGGCCGACAGCTGCGGCGCCCACTGGAACGGGGTGTGGGGCTTGGGCACGAAGCCGCCGATGGAGACCGTGCAGCGGATGTCGTTGGAGCCGGAGACCTCGCGGCCCTTCTGGATCACGCGCGTGGCCATGTCGGCGATCTGGAGGACGTCGTCGTCGGTCTCGGTCGGCAGGCCGCACATGAAGTACAGCTTCACCTGGCGCCAGCCGTTGCCGTACGCCGTCGCCACCGTGCGGATCAGGTCCTCTTCCGAGACCATCTTGTTGATGACCTTGCGGATGCGCTCCGAGCCGCCCTCGGGGGCGAAGGTCAGACCGGACCGGCGGCCGTTGCGGGTCAGCTCGTTGGCCAGGTCGATGTTGAAGGCGTCCACGCGGGTGGAGGGCAGGGAGAGGCCGATCTTGTCGTCCTCGTACCGGTCGGCGAGGCCCTTGGCGACGTCGCCGATCTCGCTGTGGTCGGCGGAGGACAGGGACAGCAGGCCCACCTCCTCGAACCCGGTCGCCTTCAGGCCCTTGTCGACCATCTCGCCGATGCCCGTGATGGACCGCTCGCGCACCGGTCGGGTGATCATGCCGGCCTGGCAGAAGCGGCAGCCGCGGGTGCAGCCGCGGAAGATCTCCACGGACATCCGCTCGTGGACGGTCTCGGCGAGCGGCACCAGGGGCTGCTTCGGGTACGGCCACTCGTCCAGGTCCATGACCGTGTGCTTGGACACCCGCCACGGCACGCCGGAGCGGTTGGGCACCACGCGGGCGATGCGGCCGTCCGGCAGGTACTCCACGTCGTAGAAGGCCGGGATGTACACCCCGCCCGTCTTCGCGAGCCGCAGGAGCACCTCCTCGCGGCCGCCGGGGCGGCCCTCGGCCTTCCACTCGCGGATGATCCGGGTCATGTCGAGGACGGCCTGCTCGCCGTCGCCGATCACGGCCGCGTCGATGAAGTCGGCGATGGGCTCCGGGTTGAAGGCCGCGTGACCGCCGGCCAGGACGATCGGGTCGTCCTCGGTGCGGTCCCGGGACTCCAGCGGGATGCCCGCCAGGTCCAGCGCGGTGAGCATGTTCGTGTAGCCCAGCTCCGTGGAGAAGCTGAGGCCGAACACGTCGAAGGCCTTCACCGGGCGGTGGCTGTCCACCGTGAACTGCGGGACGCCGTGCTCACGCATCAGCGCCTCCAGGTCCGGCCAGACGCTGTAGGTGCGCTCGGCGAGGACGCCCTCCTGCTCGTTGAGGACCTCGTAGAGGATCATGACGCCCTGGTTGGGCAGGCCGACCTCGTACGCGTCCGGGTACATGAGCGCCCAGCGGACATCGCACTCGTCCCACGGCTTGACCGTGGAGTTGAGCTCTCCGCCGACGTACTGGATCGGCTTCTGCACGTGCGGGAGCAGAGCTTCGAGCTGCGGGAAAACCGACTCGACAGGCATCTCGCGAACCTTCATGAGCTGACGGGGGTGACCATCAAGCGTAACCCGACCGGCGGGCCGTCCCGAACGCTCAGCGGGACAGCACGGTGCCGGCCTTCTTCCAGCGCTCGGCCAGCTCCGCCTCCAGCCGGGCCGCGCGGCTCTCCTCCCTGCCGTACAGCAGCCCGTGGGTGAACGCGCTCTCCCCGGCCGCGTGGGCCACCGCGGCCAGCTCGCGCAGGGCGCGGCGGGCCATGACGCCGTCCTGGTGGTCGCCGAGCAGGGTGGTCAGGCCCTTCATGGCCTTGGTGAGGGAACGGGCGGGGGCGCCCAGGGCCTCGGTGGCGGCCTCGGCCGCGTACCGGGTGCGCTTGGCCTTCTTGCGGGCCTCGTGCAGGGCGCGGTCGCGCTCCTCGCCCGGCGGCAGCGCGAGCGCGTGCTCCATCAGGGCCGTGAGCTTGCGCCCGTCCTTGCGTACGGCCCGGGCGAGCGCCTTCTTCGGTTTCCGGCCGGCCGCCGCGCGCAGCGGGGGGTCGGCGAGCAGGGCGTCGAGGGCGTCCAGCAGGGCCAGGTAGCGGTGGGAGTCCAGGACGCCGGTGAGATGGGCGTGGGCGCCGTGGCGGGCCTCGGCCCAGGCGGTGAGCCGTTCCCGGACGGGGCCGGTGACCAGGGCGGGCGGCAGCGCGTCCAGGGCGGTCGTCAGCCGGTCGGCCAGCACTTCCTGGTCGCGGTCGACGCCCAGCTCGCCCGCGAGCCACTTCAGCTCGGCGCCGACGGGGCCGGTGACGGCGCGGTCGAGCAGGCCTGTGAACGTACGCAGGGTGCCGCGGGCCCGGCGGGTGGCGACCCGCATCCGGTGCACCGAGTCGGGGATGCCCCGGCGCACGGCGGGGTCCAGCGCGACCAGCGCGTCCCGCTGGGCGCGCAGATAGGCGAGGACATGGTCGCCGGCGGTCTCGGGGGCGGCGGGCACGGCCGGCTCGGCGGGGCGGTCCGGCGCGGTCTGGGCCAGGGCGCGGGCCAGTTTGGAGGGGGACGCGGACGGCCGCAGGCCCGCCGCGCGCAGCCGCTTCTCCAGCCGGTCGAGCAGGGCCGGGTCGCCGCCGTCGGCGAGTTCCACCTCGATCTCGGTCCACCGGGCGGTCGCGCCGGGGCCGGTGAGCCGCTCGGCGGTCACGGTGTCGAGGCTGGCCTCGGCCAGCAGGGTGCCGTTCGCGTCGACCAGGTGCCGTACGTCCCGGGCGGAGCGCAGCCGGACCAGCGGCACCAGTGCCCGGTCCCGGACCCGGGAGCGGACGAGGGCGGCGATCTCCTCGGGCACGGTGTCGCCGAGCGGCGCCCGGATCTCGTCGCGGACCCCGGGGGCGACGGGGAACTTCAGATGCCAGCCGGCGTCCGCGCCCCCGGTGCGGCGGCGCAGGGTGAGCGAGGCCGCGGCGAGGCGTTCGTCGGCGGTGTCGTAGTAGGTGGCGTCCAGCTCGACCACGCCCCGGTCCAGGACGGCGGCCACCGGGCCGACGCCGGTCAGGTCGGGCAGCCCGCTCCCGTCGGCTTCGTACTTGCGCTCGATCTCACGTTTCGTGTCCGCCATGTACCGAATCTAGTGGCGGCGGCGCCGCCGCGGCAGGGGGCGCCGCCGCCACCGGGAGGGCTAGGCCGACATCGGCCGCTGCACCTTGATCGACTGGAGCAGTCCCACGGCCACCCACACGGCGAACATGGAGGAGCCGCCGTAGGACACGAAGGGCAGGGGCAGACCGGTGACCGGCATGATGCCGAGGGTCATGCCGATGTTCTCGAAGGACTGGAAGGCGAACCAGGCGACGATCCCGGCGGCCACGATCGTGCCGTACAGCTCGGTCGAGTCCCGCGCTATCCGGCAGGCGCGCCACAGCAGCAGGCCGAGCAGGAAGATGATGAGACCGGCGCCGACGAAGCCCAGCTCCTCCCCCGCGACCGTGAACACGAAGTCGGTCTGCTGCTCGGGCACGAACTGGCCGGTGGTCTGCGAGCCGTGGAAGAGTCCGGCGCCCGTCAGTCCGCCGGAACCGATGGCGATACGGGCCTGGTTGGTGTTGTAGCCGACGCCCGAGGGGTCCAGGTCCGGGTTGGCGAAGGCCGCGAACCGGTTGATCTGGTACTCGTCCAGGATGTGCAGCTGCCAGATCGCCACACAGCCGATCACCCCGGCGGCGAGCAGACCGAACACCCACCGGTTGGAGGCGCCGGAGGCCAGCAGCACGCCCAGGATGATCGCCACCATGGCCAGGACCGAGCCGAGGTCGGGCATCAGCAGCAGGATCATGATGGGTACGGCGGACAGGCACAGCGCCTGGAACACCGTGCGGTGGTCGGGGTACGGCTTGTCGCCCGCGTCCACCCGCGCCGACAGCAGCATGGCCATGCCCAGGATGATCGAGATCTTGAGGAACTCGGCCGGCTGGAGCGAGAAGCCGCCGATGACCAGCCAGTTGCGCTGGCCGTTGATCGTCGCCCCGAGAGGGGTGAGGACGACCAGGGCGAGGAGCACCGACAGGCCGTAGAGGACCGGCACGGCGTTGCGCAGGGCGCGGTGGCCGAGCCAGATCGTGGCGATCATCAGGGCGATCCCGATGCCGAGGTTCATCAGGTGCCGCAGCAGGAAGAAGTACGGGTCGCCCTGGTTGATCTCGGTGCGGTTGCGGGTCGCCGAGAACACCAGCAGCGAGCCCAGCAGGGACAGCGCGGTGGCCGCGAGCAGGATCGGCCAGTCCAGCCGGCGGGTTAGCGAGTCGCGGGCGAAGATCCTGGTCCAGCCGGGCCGCTCGGGGCCGTACCGGGAGACGGAGAAGCTGTTCGTGCCGGTCATGAGGGCATCCTCCGGCTTCCCCGGGCCCGGTGCCCGCGGCGCCTGCGGGTGTCGCGGTTGCCGGTCGTGGGCGACGGCGTGGTGCCCGCGGGCTGCTGGTCGTCGCCGTTGGTCGGGTTGTCCTGCTGGGCGGCCTCGGTCTCCTTGGCCGGGTCGCCGGTGACCTTCGGGGCGGCGATGGTGCCGTCCGTGCGGACCTTGGGCAGACTCTTCTGCGGCTCGGGCAGCAGCGCCTTCCGGTCGTCGACGGAGCCGTCGCCCTGGACGCCGTAGAGCGCGCTGTAGATGTTGCGCACGGCTTCACCGGAGGCGCCGGAACCCGTACCGGCCTGGGCGATCGTCATGATCACCGTGTAGTCCTTCGAGTAGGTGGCGAGCCAGGACGTGGTCTGCTTGCCGTAGACCTCCGCCGTGCCGGTCTTGGCGTGCAGCGGGATCTTGTCCTGGGGCCAGCCGCCGAACTTCCAGGCCGCCGTACCGCGGGTGATGACGCCGGCGAAGGCGTCATCCATGCCCTTGAGGGTGGCCTGGCTGACCGGGAGCTTCCCGCGCTTCTTCGGCTTGATCTCCCGCACGGTCTTGCCGTCGGGGCTGATGACCGCCTTGCCGATGGTCGGCTGGTACATCGTGCCGCCGTTGGCCACGGCGCCGTAGATCACGGCCTCCTGGATCGGCGTGACCAGCGTGTCGCCCTGGCCGATGGAGTAGTTGATCGAGTCGCCCTCGCGCATCTTGTTGCCTTCGAGGCAGTTCTCGTAGGCGATCTTCTCGACGTACGAGCCGTCCTTCTTGCCGGACTTGCACCAGGCGTCCTTGTTGGCCTCCCAGTACGCCTGCTTCCAGCGGCGGTCGGGGACGCGTCCGGTGACCTCGTTGGGCAGGTCGACGCCGGTCTCCTTGCCGAGGCCGAACTGGTGGGCGGCCTGGTAGAAGTAGTCCTTGGGGCGGCCCTTGGGGTTGCTGCCGCCGTCCTTCTTCCACTCCTTGTCGGCCAGGTAGTAGAAGACGGTGTCGCAGGAGACCTCCAGGGCGCGGCCCAGGGAGATGGGGCCGAAGTTCTCGCCCTCGAAGTTCTTGAAGACCTGGTTGCCCACCGAGTAGGAGCTGGTGCACGGGTAGCGCCCGTCGAAGGGGTAGCCGGCCTCGACGGCGGCGGCCGTGGAGATCACCTTGAACGTCGAACCGGGCGCGGCCTGACCCTGTATGGCCCGGTTCAGCAGGGGGTAGTCGGAGTCCTTCCCCGTGAGGGCCTTGTAGTCCTTGGCGGAGATGCCGCCGACCCAGACGTTCGGGTCGTAGGTCGGCGCGGAGGCCATCGCGACGATCCGGCCGGTCTTGGCCTCCATCACGACCACGGCGCCGGAGTCGGCCTTGTAGTTGGTGCCGGTGATCTTGTCGTACTGCTGGCGGGCGGCCTTCATGGCCTTGTCCAGCTCGTACTCCGCGACCCGCTGGACGCGGGAGTCGATGCTGGTGACCAGGTTCGCACCGGGCTCGGCCGCCTCCGACTCGGCCTTGCCGGTGACCCGGCCGAGGTTGTCGACCTCGTAGCGGGTGACGCCGGCCTTGCCGCGCAGCACCTTGTCGTACGTCCGCTCCAGGCCGGAGCGGCCGACCATGTCGGAGCGCAGATACGGCGAGTCGGTGTCCTTGGCCTGCTGGATCTCCTCGTCGGTGACGGGCGAGAGATAGCCGAGCACCTGGGCGGTGTTGGACTTGCCGGGGCCCGGATAGCGGCGCACGGCCTCGGGCTCGGCGGTGATGCCGGGGAAGTCCTCGGAGCGCTCGCGGATCTGCAGGGCCTGCTTGGGCGTGGCCTCGTCGGTGATCGGGATCGGCTGGTACGGCGAGCCGTTCCAGCAGGGGCGGGGGGTCTTGGCGTCGCACAGCCGGACCTTCTGCATGACCTCCGTCGGGCTCATGCCGAGGACACCGGCCAGCTTGGTGAGGACGGCCTTGCCGTCGTCGCGCTGCTTGGTCAGCTCGGTGCGGGAGGCGGAGACCACCAGCCGGGTCTCGTTGTCCGCGAGGGGCACCCCGCGGGCGTCCAGGATGTCCCCGCGCACGGCGGGCTGGACCACCTGCTGGACGTGGTTGCCCGACGCCTCCTTCTGGTACTCCGCGCCCTCGCGGATCTGGAGGTACCACAGCCGGCCGCCGAGCGTGCCGAGGAGGGAGAGGACGAGGATCTGGATCACGACGAGCCGGACCTGGACCCGCGGGGTCCGACCGGTCTCGGGAATGTTGGTCACTGCGGCTGTCTCCCCCTCTCAGTGCGCGGACGTCCGCGCGCGGACGTCTGTGCGTGACATGTGCGGACGAGGTGTCCGGCGGCGAACCCGCTGCCCTCGTACGCCTGGTGAACGACCGGCCGGTGAACTCCCGTTCCAGGACGGCCGACCCGTTCGAGTGAACCTGCCGGGCGCGGACCCGTCGCCGCTCACAGCCGCTTGACCCCCTTGATGCGGCCGACCCGGGCGGAGCGGGTACGGGCCTTGGCCTTGAGCGCACCGATGCCGCCGCGCCGCTCGCCGACGCGCAGGCCGGTGCCGGAGGACAGCCAGCCGGAGGAGATGTCCCCGGCCTTGGCGGCGGGGCCGGTCTCGGTGAGCGGGTCGTTGTCCGCGCGGCGGGCGAGCCACATCACCCCGGGCACCACGAACGGGGCGAGCAGCAGGTCGTACAGGGCGGCCGAGAACAGCAGCCCGGGCAGGCCGACATGGCGGGCGGCGGTGTCGCCGACCAGGGCGCCCACCCCGGCGTAGAGCAGGGTGGAGCCGACGGCGGCGGCGACCACGACGGCCATCGGCCCGGCCGCCGACTTCAGCCGGCCGTTCTCCGGGCGGATCAGCCCGGCGAAGTAGCCGGTGACGCACAGCACCAGCGCGTAGCGGCCGGCCGCGTGGTCGGCGGGCGGGGCCAGGTCGGCGAGCAGGCCCGCGCCGAACCCGACGAGGGCGCCGCCGACATGGCCGTACACCATCGCCAGGCCGAGGACGGTGAGCAGCAGCAGGTCGGGCACCGCGCCGGGCAGATGCAGCCGGGCCAGGACGCACACCTGAACGACCAGGGCCACCACGACCAGCGCGCTGGAGAGCAGGATCCGGTTGACACGCATGGGATTCGGCTCCTACTGCTGCTCGTCGCTGGCGGTGTCGGTGTCGGCACCGGTGTCCGGGGTGCGGGCGCCGGTCGACGGGTCGACCGTGACGGTCACCGTAGGCGTCGGCACCGGCTTCGGCCTGTCCGGGAGCACGGTGTCCCGCGGGTCCTTCTTGGGACCCTGCATGACCACGCCGACGATGTCGAGCTTGGTGAAGCTCACGTACGGGGTGACGGACAGGGTGCGGGTCAGGGCGCCGCCGGAGGGGTCGACACGGGAGACCACGCCGACCGGGACCCCGGGCACGAACGGCTTGTCGGACTGCGAGCCGAAGGTGACGAGCCGGGCGCCCTTCTTCACCTCCGCCTTGCCGTTGAGCAGTTCCACGCGCAGCGGACGGTCGCCCTGGCCGGAGGCGAAGCCGAGTTCGTCGCTGCCCTCCATGCGGGTGCCGACGGTGAAGTCCGGGTCGTTGGCGAGCAGCACGGTGGAGGTGCTCGGACCGACGGTGGTGACCCGGCCGACGAGGCCGTCGCCGTTGAGGACGGTCATGTCCCGCTTGATGCCGTCGTCGGCGCCCACGTCGATGGTGATGGTCCAGGAGAAGCCCTGCGCCGACCCTATGGCGATGACCTGGGCGCCCTTGATGGCGTACTGCCCCTCGCCGGCGGTCTTCATCAGTTTGTCGAGCTGCCGCAGCCGGCTGCGGTTGCGGTCGTCGCTGCCGAGCTTGGCCTTGAGGGCCGCGTTCTCCTTCTCCAGCGCGGCGAGCCGGTCGTGCCGGCCGCCGGAGTCGCGGACGGCGGAGACGGCGTCGCCGACCGGGTCGACCGCGCCGGACAATCCGTCCTCGACCGGGCCGAACACCGCCGCGGCGGCGTGCCGGGCACCGTCGACCGGGGAGTTCCGTCCTCCGCGGATGTCCACCGTGATCAACGCGAACGCGATGGCGACCAGCAGGACCAGGAGCAGCCGGCTCTCTTTCGTGTCCCTCACGTGCGGCGGCCGTGCCCTTCCTCAAGTAGGAATTCGGCGGGCCCTCGGGAAAACGCGAATGGTGCGGCGCAAACCGAAGAGGCCCAATAGGGGGAGCGTATGCCTCTATATCAACGATCCGCCGCACGAGAGGAGAACGTCTCGTACGGCGGAATGGAGGAGCGACCTCATCTGCGCGGCTGGGCGTCCAGAACCTGCTGCAGCGCCTCGAACTCCTCGACGCACTTCCCGGAGCCGAGCGCGACGCTGTCCAGCGGGTCCTCGGCGATGTGGATCGGCATGCCGGTCTCCCGCCGCAGCCGCTCGTCCAGCCCGCGCAGCAGCGCACCGCCGCCGGTCAGCACGATGCCCCGGTCCATGATGTCGCCGGACAGCTCCGGCGGGCACTTGTCGAGGGTGGTCTTCACCGCGTCCACGATCGCGTTGACCGGCTCCTCGATCGCCTTGCGGACCTCGGCCGCCGAGATGACGACCGTCTTCGGCAGCCCGGACACCAGGTCCCGGCCGCGGACTTCGGTGTGCTCGTCGGCGTCCAGGTCGTACGCCGAACCGATCGTGATCTTGATCTGCTCGGCGGTGCGCTCGCCCAGCAGAAGGCTGTACTCCTTCTTGATGTACTGGATGATCGCGTTGTCCAGCTCGTCCCCGGCGACGCGGATGGACTGGGCGGTGACGATGCCGCCGAGCGAGATGACCGCGACCTCCGTGGTGCCTCCGCCGATGTCGACCACCATGTTGCCGGTGGCCTCGTGCACCGGCAGACCGGAGCCGATGGCGGCGGCCATGGGCTCCTCGATGATGTGCACCTGGCGGGCGCCGGCCTGGGAGGACGCCTCGATGACCGCGCGGCGCTCGACCCCCGTGATGCCCGAGGGCACGCAGACCACGACCCGCGGCCGGGCCAGGTACCGCCGCTTGTGGATCTTCAGGATGAAGTAGCGCAGCATCCGCTCGGTGATCTCGAAGTCGGCGATCACGCCGTCCTTCAGCGGACGCACGGCCACGATGTTGCCCGGCGTCCGGCCGATCATCTTCTTCGCTTCGGAACCGACCGCGAGGATCCCACCCGTGTTGGTGTTGATCGCCACGACGGACGGCTCGTTCAGGACGATTCCGCGACCCCTGACGTACACCAGCGTGTTGGCGGTCCCGAGGTCGACAGCCATGTCACGGCCGATGAACGACATTGAGTTCCCCATCCGGATTCATCTGGCCTTCCTGCGGCTTTTGAGGGCATGTCAGGTAGGCGAGGCGGGTGCTGTGACGTGAAGGCTTCCATCGTAAACGCGCCGCCACGAACACTGCGCGAGGGTCTCCGCCATTGTCACCAGATGGCGTGCCGCCCCGCTTGTGGAGACGGGCGTTCGGGGGCGCCCGTTCCCTCAAATGCGCGGACCGTCGGCATGGGTGCGCGAAAGGCCCGGGACCGTGCCCGGGCCCGCTCCGCCGCCACCGGTCCTACGCGCGACCGGGGAAGAAGATCTTCACCTCGCGCTCGGCGGACTCCTCCGAGTCGGAGGCGTGGATCAGGTTCTCGCGGACGATCACGCCGAAGTCACCGCGGATCGAGCCGGGCGCGGCGGCGACCGGGTCGGTCGGGCCCGCCAGCTGACGCACGCCCTCGATCACCCGCTCACCCTCCACGATCAGCGCGACGACCGGGCCGGAGGACATGAACTCCACCAGCGGCTCGTAGAACGGCTTGCCCACGTGCTCGGCGTAGTGCTGCTCCAGGGTGGCACGGTCCAGGGTGCGCAGCTCCAGCGCGGTGATCTGCCAGCCGGCCTTGCGCTCGATACGGCCGATGATCTCACCGGTCAGCCCACGACGGACGGCGTCGGGCTTGAGGAGGACAAGGGTGCGCTGGCTCACGAGGGGCTCCTTACACGACTCACGGGTGCGGTGGCACGAGGTTACAGGGCGTGCCGGGACGTCCGTCACGCAGCGTCAGCCGGGGAGGAGGACGACTGCGACCCGGCCGCGAAGCGGGCCTTCGCCTCGTCCACCTTTCTCCCGAAGTGCACCGATGCCCACCACAGCGCCGCGAAGACCGCGCCCATGAAGAACATGGTCGGCACGAAGACGCCGGAGGCGATCAGGGCGAGCTGCAGGGCCCAGCCCAGGGCCACCCCGCCGGGCCGGGTCACCATGCCGCACAGCAGCACGCACAGCAGCATGGCGATGCCGCTGACCAGCCACACCGTCGACGTGGCCAGGTCCGGGTCCTTCATGGCGACCAGCCCGGCGAAGCCGATGATGAAGAACTCGCCGATCAGGGTCGACGCACAGAGCGTACGCATCTCGTCTCTCAGCCCTTCCCCAGCAGCAGCCGGGCCTCGCCGACCGTGATGACGGAACCGGTGACCAGCACGCCGCCGCCCGCGAACTCGCCCTCCTCCTCGGCCAGCGTGATCGCGGCCTCCAGGGCGTCCGGCAGCCGGGGCTCGACCTGCACCCGCTCGTCGCCGAAGACCTCGACGGCGATCGCGGCCAGCTCGTCCGCGTCCATGGCGCGGTGGCTGGAGTTCTGGGTGACGACGACCTCGGCGAAGATCGGCTCGAAGGCCTCCAGCAGCCCCCGCACGTTCTTGTCGCCGCTCGCGCCGACGACCCCGATCAGCCGGCTGAAGTCGAACGCCTCGCGCACCGCCTCCGCGGTGGCCTCGGCGCCGGCCGGGTTGTGCGCGGCGTCCAGCACGACGGTGGGAGACCGCCGGACGACCTCCAGCCGGCCCGGGGAGGACACGGCCGCGAACGCCTTGCGCACGGTGTCGATGTCCAGCGGCTCCGCGCGCTGCGCGCCGACGCCGAAGAACGCCTCCACGGCGGCGAGCGCGACGGCCGCGTTGTGCGCCTGGTGGGCGCCGTGCAGCGGGAGGTACACCTCCGGGTACTCGCCGCCGAGGCCACGCAGGGTGATCAGCTGTCCGCCGACGGCGACCTGCCGGGCGACGATGCCGAACTCGAGCCCCTCGCGGGCGACCGTGGCGTCCACCTCGACGGCCTTCTTCAGCAGCACCTGCGCCGCGTCCACCGGCTGCTGGGCCAGGATGACGGTCGCGTCCTGCTTGATGATGCCGCTCTTCTCGCCGGCGATCTCCGCGGTGGTCTCGCCGAGCCGGTCGGTGTGGTCGAGACCGATGGGGGTCACGACGGCCACGTCACCGTCGATGACGTTGGTGGCGTCCCAGGAGCCGCCCATGCCGACCTCGACGACGGCCACGTCCACGGGGGCGTCGGCGAAGGCGGCGTACGCCATGCCGGTGAGGACCTCGAAGAAGGAGAGCCGGTACTCCTGCTGTCCGTCGACCATCTCGACGTACGGCTTGATGTCCCGGTACGTCTCGATGAACCGCTCGGCGGAGACCGGGGCGCCGTCCAGGCTGATCCGCTCCGTGATCGACTGCACGTGCGGGCTGGTGTAGCGGCCGGTGCGCAGCTCGAAGGCGCCGAGCAGGGCCTCGATCATGCGGGCGGTGGAGGTCTTGCCGTTCGTGCCCGTGATGTGGATCGAGGGGTACGTGCGCTGGGGCTCGCCCAGGACGTCCATCAGCGCGGAGATCCTGCTGACCGAGGGCTCCAGCTTGGTCTCGCCCCAGCGGGTGGCCAGCTCGGCCTCGACCTCGCGCAGCGCCTCGTCGACCTCGGGGTCCTCCGGGCGCGCGGGTACGTCGGCCTGCGGCGGGCCGCCCTGGGTGCGCAAGGTGCGGCTGCCGGCCTCGATCACCGCGAGGTCGGGGTCGCGGGTGGTCTCGGCTTCGATGATCTCGTCGAAGCTGTCGAGGGGGTCGGGGGTGTCGCTGGTGCCGGGGTGGTCGCTCACGGTGCCCAGTCTACGGAGACCGGCCGACAAAGGGTGCGGTGGCTCGGTCCGCCTGTGGACAGGGGGTGGCGGGGGGCGCGGGAGCGGGCTCCGGCCGCTCCTCGCGCGGTTCCCGGCGTCCCTGGCGAGGCATGCCGAAGGCCCCGGCGCCTGGAGGGCACCGGGGCCTTCGGCAACGGCTCACGCCTGCGGCAGCTTCTCCAGCTGCGCGGTGATGCGGGCGATGTCCTCGTCGGCCTTGGCGAGGCGGGTGCGGATCTTGTCCACGACGTGGTCGGGGGCCTTGGCGAGGAAGGCCTCGTTGCCGAGCTTGGCCGTGGCCTGGGCCTTCTCCTTCTCGGCCGCCGCCAGGTCCTTCGCCAGGCGCTTGCGTTCCGCGGCGACGTCGATCGTGCCGGAGAGGTCGAGCGCGACCTGGGCGCCCGCGACCGGCAGGGTCGCCGTGGCCGTGAAGGACTCGCCCTCGGGCTGGAGCCGCAGCAGCTGCCGGATGGCGGCCTCGTGCGGGGCGAGGGCCGTGCCGTCCAGGGTCAGGCGGGCCGGGACCCGCTGGCCGGGCTGGAGGCCCTGGTCGGCGCGGAAGCGGCGGACCTCGGTGATGACCGACTGGAGGGTGGAGATCTCCTGCTCGGCCGCCGCGTCCCGGAAGCCGCTGTCGGCCGGCCAGTCGGCGATCACGACCGACTCGCCGCCGGTCAGCGTGGTCCACAGGGTCTCGGTGACGAACGGGACGACCGGGTGGAGCAGCTTGAGGGTGACGTCGAGGACCTCGCCCAGGACCCGCTTGCTGACCTCGGCCGGCTCGCCGCCCGCCTGGAAGACGGTCTTGGACAGCTCGACGTACCAGTCGAAAACCTCGTCCCACGCGAAGTGGAAGAGGGCGTCGGACAGCTTGGCGAACTGGAAGTCGTCGTAGAGGGCGTCGACTTCGGCGACCACCGAGTTCAGGCGGGAGAGGATCCAGCGGTCGGTCGCGGACATCTTCGCCGGGTCCGGCAGCGGGCCCTCGACCGTCGCACCGTTCATCAGCGCGAAGCGGGTCGCGTTCCAGATCTTGTTGGCGAAGTTCCGGGAGCCCTGGACCCAGTCCTCGCCGATCGGCACGTCGACGCCCGGGTTGGCACCGCGGGCCAGGGTGAAGCGCAGGGCGTCGGAGCCGTACTTGTCCATCCAGTCCAGCGGGTTGACCGCGTTGCCGAAGGACTTCGACATCTTCTTGCCGAACTGGTCGCGGACCATGCCGTGCAGGGCGATGGTGTGGAACGGCGGGGTGCCGTCCATCGCGTACAGGCCGAACATCATCATCCGGGCGACCCAGAAGAAGAGGATGTCGTAGCCGGTGACCAGGACCGAGTTCGGGTAGAACTTCGCGAGCGACTCGGTCCGCTCGGGCCAGCCGAGGGTGGAGAACGGCCACAGGCCGGAGGAGAACCAGGTGTCGAGGACGTCGGTGTCCTGGTGCCAGCCCTCGCCCGTGGGCGGCTGCTCGTCGGGGCCGACGCAGACGACCTCGCCGTCCGGGCCGTACCAGACCGGGATGCGGTGGCCCCACCACAGCTGGCGCGAGATGCACCAGTCGTGGAGGTTGTCGACCCAGTCGAAGTACCGCTTCTCCATCTCCTGCGGGTGGATCTTGACCTTGCCGTCGCGGACGGCGTCGCCGGCGGCCTTGGCCAGCGGGCCGACCTTGACCCACCACTGCATCGACAGGCGCGGCTCGATGGTGGTCTTGCAGCGCGAGCAGTGGCCGACGGAGTGGACGTAGGGCCGCTTCTCGGCGACGATCCGGCCCTCGGCGCGCAGCGCGGCGACGATCGCGGAGCGGGCCTCCAGGCGGTCCATGCCCTGGAAGGGGCCGTGGACGGTGATGACGGCGTGCTCGTCCATCACGGTGAGGGACGGCAGGTCGTGGCGCCGGCCGATCTCGAAGTCGTTCGGGTCGTGGGCCGGGGTGACCTTGACGGCACCCGTGCCGAACTCCGGGTCGACGTGGGTGTCGGCGACGACCGGGATGGAACGGTCGGTCAGCGGCAGCCGGATGAGCTTGCCGACGAGGTGCTTGTAGCGCTCGTCGTCGGGGTGGACGGCGACGGCCGTGTCACCGAGCATCGTCTCGGCGCGGGTGGTGGCCACGACGATGGAGTCCTCCCCGTCGCCGTAGCGCATGGAGACCAGTTCGCCGTCGTCGTCCTGGTACTCGACCTCGATGTCCGAGATGGCCGTCAGGCAGCGCGGGCACCAGTTGATGATGCGCTCGGCGCGGTAGATCAGCTCGTCGTCGTAGAGCCTCTTGAAGATGGTCTGGACGGCCTGGGACAGGCCCTCGTCCATGGTGAAGCGCTCACGGGACCAGGCGACGCCGTCGCCGAGGCGGCGCATCTGGCCGCTGATCTGGCCGCCGGACTCGGCCTTCCACTGCCAGACGCGCTCGACGAAGGCCTCGCGGCCCAGGTCGTGACGGGACTTGCCCTCCTTGCCCAGCTCGCGCTCGACCACGTTCTGCGTGGCGATGCCGGCGTGGTCCATGCCGGGCTGCCACAGCGTCTCGTGGCCCTGCATGCGCTTGCGGCGGGTGAGCGCGTCGATCAGGGTGTGCTCGAAGGCGTGCCCGAGGTGCAGGCTTCCGGTGACGTTCGGCGGCGGAATGACGACGGTGTACGGCGGCTTGTCGCTCTTCGCGTCCGCCTCGAAGTAACCCCGCTCCACCCAGCGCTCGTACAACGGCCCCTCTACATCGGCCGGCGCGTACTGGGTCGGCAGTTCGGTGTCGGGCGCGGGGGGCTGCTGCTGAGCGTTGTCGGTCACGGGGGCCAGTTTAGAGGTGTCACGGGGTGGTCCCGAAACGCGTTTGTTCTGTAACGGTGCGGCCCCCGATGCCGTGGGTTTCCCGGGCCTGGGCCAGGATGTCACGAACACATAAGCTTCTGGAGGGGAACCCAGGAATGAGCAACAACCAGCCGGGCCCGTACGGCCAGCCGCCCCAGCAGCCGGGTCCGTACGGCCAGCCGGGGCAGCCTGGGCCGTACGGCCAGCCGGGCCCCTACGGCCAGCCGCCGCAGGCTCCCCAGCCCGGCTACGGCTACCCCCAGCAGGCCCCTCCGGCGCCGCAGCCCGGGTACGGCTACCCGCAGCAGGGCATGCCGCCGCAGGGCGCCCCGCAGGGCATGCCCCCGCAGCCCGGCCCGTACGGCCAGCCGCCCCAGCAGCCGAACCCCTACGGCCAGCAGCAGCCCTACGGCATGCCGCCGCAGCCGCCGCAGCCGGCCGGCGGGAAGAAGAAGACCGGTCTGATCATCGGCGCGGTGGCCGTGGTGGCCGCACTGGCGGTCGGCGGGTACTTCGTGCTCGGCGGCAGCGGCGGGGGCGGTGTCGCGGACGACGGCCCGCACAAGCTGACGACGCCGGCCACGGTGCTCACCGAGTACAAGAAGAAGGACGGCGACAGCGACACGATGACGAAGGAGGATCTGAAGGACGCCGAGAAGTGGGGCGTACATGATCCGAAGGACGTCAGCGCGAAGTACGAGTCCGGCGACGAGGACAACCCGCTGAGCAAGAAGATGATCCAGTTCGGCGGTGTGTACGGCACGATCGACGATCCCGAGAAGGCCGTCGACGCGATGTTCGCTTTCATGAAGACGAAGGCCCTGGAGGAGAAGGACAGCGAGGTCACCCTCAGCGGCGAGCCGAAGGCGTACACGCCGGCCGGGCTCGACGGCGCGGTCCTCAAGTGCCAGCAGGCCAGCGTCCCAACCGGCGCGAGCAACGGCGGGCCGAAGAACGTGACGATGAGCATCTGCATCTGGGGCGACCACAGCACCCTCGGCCTGGTCATGCCGATGGACGTCGCCAACCTCGCGGCGGGCCGCAGCGGCGATCCGGCGGCCGACGCGGCACTCGTGGCCAAGTTCCGCGGTGAGGTCCGCGTCAAGGCCTGACGCGTCCGCTGCGGCGAAGGGGCCCCGGTCGGTCGACCGGGGCCCCTTCTGCGCGTGTCCGTCCGGCGGTCACGCCGTCTTCTGCTCCCCCGAACCCCGTCCCCGGGCGTCGCGCGGGATCAGGGTGGGGTTGACGTTGGAGAGGACCACGTCGGCGGTGATGACCACGCGGGCCACGTCCTTGCGGGACGGGACCTCGTACATCACGCCCTGGAGGACCTCTTCCATGATGGCGCGCAGGCCGCGGGCGCCGGTCTGGCGGAGGATGGCCTGGTCGGCGATGGCCTCCAGCGCCTCACGCTCGAAGTCCAGCTCGACGCCGTCGAGTTCGAACAGCCGCTGGTACTGCTTGACCAGGGCGTTGCGCGGCTCGACCAGGATCTTCAGCAGCGCCTCGCGGTCCAGGTTGTGCACGGACGTGATCACGGGCAGCCGGCCGATGAACTCGGGGATCATGCCGAACTTGACCAGGTCCTCCGGCATGACGTCCTCGAAGACGTCCTTGGCCTCCAGCTCGCGCTTGGACAGGATCGTGGCGCCGAAGCCGATGCCCTTGGCGCCGGCCCGGGCCTCGATGATCTTCTCCAGGCCCGCGAAGGCGCCGCCCACGATGAACAGCACGTTCGTCGTGTCGATCTGGATGAACTCCTGGTGCGGGTGTTTGCGGCCGCCCTGCGGCGGGACCGAGGCCGTCGTCCCCTCCAGGATCTTCAGCAGCGCCTGCTGGACGCCCTCGCCGCTGACGTCCCGGGTGATCGACGGGTTCTCGCTCTTGCGGGCGACCTTGTCGATCTCGTCGATGTAGATGATCCCGGTCTCGGCCTTCTTGACGTCGTAGTCCGCCGCCTGGATCAGCTTCAGCAGGATGTTCTCGACGTCCTCGCCGACATAGCCCGCCTCGGTCAGCGCCGTGGCGTCGGCGATCGCGAACGGGACGTTCAGCATGCGCGCCAGGGTCTGCGCGAGCAGGGTCTTGCCGGAGCCCGTGGGGCCGAGCAGCAGGATGTTGGACTTCGCCAGTTCGATCGCGTCGTCCCGGCCGCTCGCGCCGCCGTTCTCGCCCGCCTGGACCCGCTTGTAGTGGTTGTACACCGCGACGGAGAGCGCCTTCTTGGCGGCCTCCTGGCCGACCACGTAGCCCTCGAGGAATTCGTAGATCTCGCGGGGCTTGGGCAGTTCCTCCCAGCGCACCTCGCTGGTCTCCGCGAGTTCTTCCTCGATGATCTCGTTACAGAGATCGATGCACTCGTCGCAGATGTACACACCGGGCCCTGCGATGAGCTTCTTGACCTGCTTCTGGCTCTTGCCGCAGAACGAGCACTTGAGCAGATCGCCGCCGTCACCGATGCGTGCCACGGTGTGCTTCCCCTTCGCCTGGGAGACGCCTGGACGTCGTGAACGAGTCCAGCGGCTCCTGGTGCTGCCTTATGTCCGACGGTACCTTGCCGGGCCCGGTGTTCGGGCCCCCCTTGGCAGGGTTCACTTTGCCGTGCACCGCGCCAAGGGGGGCTCGGAGTGCCGCGATCCGCGTCAGCGGACGGCGGCGTTGTTCAGCTTGCGGGTGGAGATGATCTGGTCGACGAGGCCGTACTCCAGCGCCTCCTCGGCCGTGAGGATCTTGTCGCGCTCGATGTCCTCGCGGACCTTCTCGAGCGGCCGGTTCGAGTGCTTGGCCAGCATGTTCTCCAGCTGCTCGCGCATCCGGGTGAACTCGTTGGCGATGATCTCCAGGTCGGAGAGCTGGCCGCGGCCGGTGGAGCCGGCCGGCTGGTGGATCAGCACCCGGGAGTTCGGCAGCGCCATGCGCTTGCCGGGGGTGCCGGCGGCGAGCAGGATGGCCGCGGCGGAGGCCGCCTGGCCCATGCAGACCGTCTGGATGTCGGGCTTCACGAACTGCATCGTGTCGTAGATCGCCGTCAGGGCGGTCATGTCGCCGCCGGGGCTGTTGATGTAGATCGAGATGTCCCGGTCGGGGTCCATCGACTCCAGGCACAGCAGCTGCGCCATGACGTCGTTGGCGGAGGCGTCGTCGATCTGGACGCCCAGGAAGATCACGCGCTCCTCGAAGAGCTTCGCGTACGGGTCGTACTCGCGGACGCCCTGGGAGGTGCGCTCGACGAAGCGCGGGATGACGTAGCGGCTGTCGGGCCGGGGGCCCTCGTACATGCCGCTGGCGGCGCCGGGGAAGTTGCTCATGGGGTGTTCACCGTCCTGGTGGCGTTCTGGGGGCTTCGGTCTCGGCGGTGCGTGGCGTGGCCGGGCCGGTCAGGCACCGGTGCCGCCGCCACCCGGAACACCCGAGGCGTGCGTGATGATCTCGTCAATAAGACCGTACTCCTTGGCCTCTTCCGGGGTGAACCAGCGGTCGCGGTCGCCGTCGCGGATGATCGTCTCGACCGTCTGGCCGGAGTGCAGCGCGGTGAGCTCCGACATGCGCTTCTTGGTACGCATCAGGTACTCGGCCTGGATCTTGATGTCCGAGACCGTGCCGCCGAGGCCGGCGGAGCCCTGGTGCATCATGATGTCCGCGTGCGGCAGGGCGAAGCGCTTGCCGGCGGCACCGCCGGTGAGCAGGAACTGGCCCATCGAGGCCGCCATGCCCATCGCGATCGTGACCACGTCGTTCGGGATGTACTGCATGGTGTCGTAGATCGCCATGCCGGCCGTCACCGAGCCGCCGGGGCTGTTGATGTAGAGGTAGATGTCCTTGTCGGGATCGGCGGCAAGGAGCAGCAGCTGCGCCGTGATCTTGTTGGCGATGTCGTCGTCAACCTGCTGGCCGAGGAAGATGATCCGCTCGTTGAGCAGCCGGTTGTAGACCTGGTCGCCGAGGCCACCACCGATGGAAGGCTCGCCGGCGGCGGAGGGCATCAGATTCGTCACGTATCCACCTGCTCGTCTTACGACGGCGCCGGGCCGTCTCACGTCGTCCTGCCGGAGGCTTGGCGGGGGGTGTCAGGAGACTCCCCTGCCCCCGTATTCATGGACCCTAACGCTCAGGCTCCTTCGGGGAATCCCGGAGATGGGGGTGTTCGCCGGGGGCGTAGCGCGGGGCCGGCCGCCGGACGCGGCGCGCGGGGCCGGCCGCCGACGCCGGGCGCGGTGCGCGGGGAGCGGTGCGGCACGTCGTGGGGCCGCGGGCGCGTCCCGGCTCGTCCCCCGGTCCCCGCGCCCCTCGGGCCGGCCCGCCGCCCCGGTACGCGAACGGGCCCCGGGGAAGTCCCCGGGGCCCGCTGTACGCCTTACCGGCGCCGGAGGGCGGCTCAGCCCTCGGCGTTCTCCTCGGCGGACCCGGAAGCCTCGGCCTTGGCCTCGGTCTCCTCCTCCTCGTCGTCCAGGTCGACGGTCTCGCCGTTGGTGTCCTTCACCGTGGCGGCCTCGACCACGACGGCCAGGGCCTTGCCGCGGGCGACCTCGCCGACGAGGAGCGGAACCTGGCCGCCCTCGACGACGGCCTGGGCGAACTGGTCGGGGGACATGCCGGAGGAGGCGGCACGCCGCATGAGGTGCTCGGTGAGCTCCTCCTGGTTGACGTTGAGCTGCTCCTTCTTGACCAGCTCGTCCAGGACGAACTGGGTCTTGATGCCCTTGACCGCCGCCTCGCGGGTCTCGGTCTCGAACTCCTCGGCGGTCTTGCCCTGGATCTCCAGGTACTTGTCGAGGGTCAGGCCCATCTGGGCGAGCTGGTGGTGCTCCAGGTTGTGCTTGCGGGTGTTGATCTCGTCCTCGAGCAGCTTCTCGGGGACGGGGACCTCCACCAGCTCCAGCAGCTTCTCCAGGACGCGCTCCTGGGCCTGCGTGGCCTGGTCGAACTGCTTCATGTTGGCGAGGCGCTTGCGGCTGTCCGCCTTCAGCTCCTCCAGGGTGTCGAACTCGGAGGCGAGCTGCGCGAACTCGTCGTCCAGCTCGGGCAGTTCACGCTTGGCGACCTGGGTGACCTTGACGGTGACCTCGGCCTCCTTGCCGGCGGCGGAGCCGCCCTTCAGCTCGGAGGTGAAGGTGGCCTCGCCACCAGCCTCCAGGCCCTTCACGGCGTCGTCGATGCCCTCCAGCAGCTCACCGGAGCCGATGGTGTAGGACACGCCGTTGGCGATGCCGTCCTCCAGGACCTCGCCGTCGACCTTGGCCTCAAGGTCGATCGTGACGACGTCGCCGTCCTCGGCCGCGCGCTCGACCGGGGTGGTGGAGGCGAAGCGCTCGCGGAGCTGCTCGACCGACTTCTCGACGTCCTCGTCGGTGACCTCGACGGCGTCGACCTCGACCTCGATGCCGGAGTAGTCCGGGATCTCCAGGGCCGGGCGGATGTCGACCTCGGCGGTGAAGTTCAGCGTCTCGCCGTCCTTCAGCTCCGTGATGTCGACCTCGGGCTGGCCCAGCACGTTGAGCTCGGCCTCGTTGACCGCCTCGGTGTAGAACTTCGGCAGCGCGTCGTTGACGGCCTCCTCCAGCACCGCACCGCGGCCGAACCGCTGGTCGATCACGCGGGCCGGGATCTTGCCCTTACGGAAGCCCTTCACCGTGACCTGCTGGTTGATCTTCTTGTACGCCGCGTCGAGGCTGTCCTTGAGCTCCTCGAAGGGCACCTCGACAGTGAGCCGAACCCGGGTCGGGTTCAGGGTCTCCACGGCGCTCTTCACGGTTCGGTCTCCTTGTGGCTGACTTCTTGGTTTCTGCCGGAGCCAGACAGGTCCGGCGGATTCGCCGCCCGGACGAGTACGTAGGCCGTGAGGGCCAGGACACACGGGCGCGCAGCTTGCATAGTAACCGCAGCCGGTCAGCGCCCCAAAAGGCGATCTCCACGACGTCGTGTGCCGGTGGTCGGGGTGGCGGGATTTGAACCCACGGCCTTCCGCTCCCAAAGCGGACGCGCTACCAAGCTGCGCCACACCCCGTCTGGTGTGCGACACGTAGGGTACATGCCCCGGCCCGTCGCGTCGGCCGGTTTACCGGCGGCAACACGCGGGGCGCGCCGCGGGGCCGCCGCCGCTCGGCGTGGCGGCGCCTCAGGGTCTGCGCCTCAGGGTCTGTCGCGAGTCTCACGGCCGTCATGGTCGAAGTCGTTGGCCTCGGCGGCGGGCGACCCGCTACGATGCCTCCAGTTCCGGGGTCACCGACCCGCGGCGCGGTGTTGCGGGCGTAGCTCAATGGTAGAGCCCTAGTCTTCCAAACTAGCTACGCGGGTTCGATTCCCGTCGCCCGCTCCAGGTCGGCCCGGGGCCAGGCGGAGGAGCGTTCCTCCGCCTGGCCCCGGCCGCTTTTCGTATGTTCATGCCATGACGCGCCCTCTGACGCCCTCGGATCACATCGGCGACCGGGAGGCCTTCCTCGCCTTCCTCTCACGCCTGCGCGCCGACTACGAGGCCAACGGTCCGCAGTGGGAGAACCCGACACTGGACGGGTTCCTGGAGGCGCTCGAGGCCTGGGTCGAGGGATCCGCGGCCTGGTACCGGCACTTCGACCACGAGATGCCGGCCGACGGCGACTGGACCTTCTTCGCCCGCGCCCTGACCGCCGCCCGGGTCTACGAGTAGGACCGCCAGGTTCGCGCGCGGCCGGGCCGTCCGCGCGTCTTCGCACGCCCGGGCCGCCGGTGGGTGTGGCGTGCGGCGGCTCGGCGGGGCGGGGCCTGGGCGGGTCAGAACCTGATCGAGTTGATGGAGTCCGCTATCGAGTTCAGGAAGCGGGTGAGCGGTGGGGCCATGCCGGTCGAGGCCAGGAAGAAGCCGAAGAGGATCGCGACGATGGCGGGGCCGGCCTTGAGGTTCCCCCCTCGGATCAGCACCACCAGGATGACCGCCAACAACAGCACCACGGACAGTGAAATGGCCACAACTGATCACACCCTCGGTCGGTCCGCTCTCCCGGCCCGGAGGTACGGCCCGCGCACCCCCGCCAGGGACATCGTGCCACCAACCCGGCCCCCGTATGCGGCTGATGACGAATCGTCGGGCCGTGCCGCCCGTGGCGGGCGATCCGCCGCACAGTAATTCGATCAAGCACCCACGCGGGGCCCGCCCCGGAATTACCCGACTTCGTTTCCGTGCCCGCACATCTCATGCTCATGTAATTAGAAATTGATGACACAGAGGCGGCGATGCATGCCCCTTTTAGTCAGGATTAATCAGGACATTGCGTGAATACTCGAACCCGCTAACCGGGAATGATTGCGGGGGTTACCCAAAAGCAGCGCGCGCATCCGGTCGTACTTCCCGGTCAGCCGGGTCCGGACCGGCTCGGCGAGGGCGGCGAGGCGCCGCGGGTCGGCGTTGTGCGCGAGGTCGGCCTGTCGGTCTGGCCGTGGTGGGCGGCACGGGCGAGGGCCCCGACCTCGGTGAGGGTCAGCAGCGGCATGCCGTCAGTGTCCCGCAGGAGCTGAGGGGTGGGCCGGCGGCGTCCTCCGCGGCGGGCGGGGTGCTCCCCCGGTGTCCCGGCGGTGGGGTGGGAACCGTGCGCTGGGTCGCGCGCGGTGAGGCGGGGCCGGGCCCCTGGTACTCCCTGCCCGCGGCGGACGGGAGCGTTCCCCTCGGCGGCTCCCGGGCGGGCCGCCGAGGGGAACGTGCCGGAACGGCTCGGCACCCGGCCGGGCCGGCCACGGAACGGCTCGGTGCCTGGTCGGCTTCACGCCAGAACGACTTCACGCCTGACCGGCTCTGCTCCTGACCGGCTTCCGGTCTGACCGGCTCGGTGCCGGATCCGTTCAGCGGTTCGTGGAGGTCTCGCGGCAGATCAGCAGCAGGGCCCGGTCGTCGTTGACGTCCTTGGCGACCGCTTCGATGAGGTGCCAGGCGGCGCCGTGGAAGCCGCCCGGCACATAGCGGTCGGCCTCGCCGGTGAGCCGGTCGATGCCCTCCACGATGTCCCGCTCGGCGGTCTCCACCAGACCGTCTGTGAACAGCATCAACACGTCCCCGGGCCGCAGCGAGCCCTTCACGGGGTCGAACTGGGCGCCGTCGTACACACCGAGCAGCGGACCCTCGGCCGCCTTCTCCTCCCAGCGTCCGCTGCCCGCGCTCAGCTGGAGCCCCGGCGGATGGCCCGCGGAGTACAGCTCGTAGTCCCCGGAGTCCAGGTCCAGCACCAGGTGGATGGAGGTGGCGAAGCCCTCCTCCCAGTCCTGGCGGAGCAGATAGCCGTTCGCGGCCGGCAGGAAGGCGTGCGGGGGCAGCGAGCCGAGGAGACCGCCGAAGGCACCGGACAGCAGCAGGGCGCGGGAACCGGCGTCCATGCCCTTGCCGGAGACGTCGGTGAGGACGACCTCCAGCGTCCGCCCGCCGTTCGTCCGGGCCGCGACGACGAAGTCACCGGAGAAGGACTGCCCGCCCGCCGGGCGCAGCGCCATCTCGTGGTGCCAGCCCTTGGGCAGCTTCGGCAGCTTGCTCTGCACCCGGATCCGCTCGCGCAGGTCGAACAGCATGGTGCCGCCGCGCCGCCAGGGCACCCCGACCCGGCTGCGGAACTGCGCGGTCAGCAGCCCGAAGAAGCCGCACGCGGCGACCACCAGGACCACACCGGGGGTGACCCGGGAGGGCCCCTCGGTGTACGGGCCGAGCCGCACCGACTCCACGATGAGCGCGGTGGCCGCCGCCGCGTACAGCCCGAGCAGGCTCGCCGGGCGCAGCAGCAGACCGCCGGCCACGATCGGCAGCACCAGACTCGCCGGGGACCACCACACCGAGTCGAACAGGGTCAGGGCCGCGAGGAGCGGGACGGTCAGCAGCAGTCCGGCGAAGGCGATCCAGTCGGAGCCGTCGCCGCGGAAGTAGTCCACGGCGCTTTTGCGCAGCCCGACGCGGGCCCGGTGCCACCGCTTCTTGCACCGGGCCGCGAACGTGTCGGCCTTCGCGCGCCGCTGTCGTCCTGCTGCCATCAGTTCGGGACCCTATCCAGCGGACCGGCCGCTTGGCACGGGAGGTCCCACTTGTCCCCCGTGCGGAATTCCGCTTCGCCGCGCGCACGCCGGGCCGCGCGGCGCCCGCGCCGGGAGGAAATCCGCTGGCCCGCTCCCCGGTGCCCTGATAGGCATGGCGCATGGGGACTGTTCACGGAACCGAGTTGAGGGTGCTGCGCGAGGACGAGTGGGACCGGTGGTACGACGCCTTGTACCGGGCCTTCGGCGCGGGGCCGACCTCCGGCGAGGAACGCGAGGTGGAGCGCGCGGCCACGGAGTTCGACCGCTCCCTCGCGGCCTGGGACGGGGACACGCTCGTCGGTACGTCGGGGGCGTTCAGCTTCCGGCTGACCGTGCCGGGCGGCGCCTCGGTCCCCACCGCAGGGGTGACGATGGTGAGCGTCGCGGCCACCCACCGGCGGCGCGGGGTGCTGACCTCGATGATGCGCCGTCAGCTGGACGACTTCCAGGCGCGGGGCGAGCCGGTGGCGATGCTGACCGCGTCCGAGCCGGCCATCTACGGCCGCTTCGGGTACGGCGTCGCCACGTTCCGGATCAGCGCCGAGATCGACACCGGCCGGGTGACCCTGGCCCTGCCCGCCGGCACCGACGAGGTGCGGGTGCGGTCCGCGGCGCCGGCCGAGGTGCTGGACGCCTGCGAGGCGGTGTACGCGGCCCTGGTCCCGCGCCGGCCCGGCATGCTGGCCCGGCAGCCGCACTGGGAGCGGGTCCCCCTGGTCGATCCGGAGCGCCATCGGGACGGGGGGACGCCGTTGCAGTGCGTGGTCGCCGAACGGGACGGCGAGATCACCGGGTACGCCCGCTTCCACACCAAGGGCGGGTGGAGCGCGGGCGGTGCGGCCGAGGGCACGGTACGGCTGCGGGACCTGGCCGGGCTGGACCCGGCGAGCGAGGCCGCGCTGTGGCGCTTCCTGTTCGGCATCGACCTGATGACGACGTTGTCGGTGCCGTCGCGGCCGGTGGACGACGCCCTGCGGTACCTGGTCTCCGACATCCGCCGCTGCGATCCGCGGCTGCGTGACGACGCCTTCGTCCGGCTGGTGGACGTGGGCGCGGCGCTGTCGGCGCGGACCTATCAGGCGCCGGTGGACGTGGTGTTCGAGGTGGAGGACGCCTTCTGCCCCTGGAACGCGGGGCGTTGGCGGCTGTCGGGCGACACGAAGGGCGCATCCTGCGAGCGTACGGCCGATGCGGCGGAACTCGCCGTGGACGTACGGGAGCTGGGCTCGGCCTACCTCGGCGGGGTGCCCCTGCTGTCGCTGGCCGCGGCCGGCCGGGTACGGGAGCTGAGGCCCGGGGCGCTGACGGAGGCGTCGGTGGCGTTCGGCTCACCGCTGGCCCCGTGGCTGCCGCACGGTTTCTAGCCGTCGGCCCGGGCCCCCTGGCAGGTGGGGCACCAGAAGAGGTTGCGGGCGGCGAGGCCGGCGGTGCGGATCTCGTCGCCGCAGATGTGGCAGGGCAGGTGCGCGCGGCGGTAGACGTAGACCTCGCCGCCGTGGTCGTCCACGCGGGGCGGGCGGCCCATCGCCTCCGGGGTGTGCTCGGGGCGGACGGTGTCGATCCGGTTGTTCCGCACGCCCTCGCGCATCAGCCCGACGAGGTCGGCCCAGATCGCGTCCCACTCGGCCGGGGTGATGTCACGGCCGGCGCGGTACGGGTCGATGCCGTGCCGGAACAGCACCTCCGCGCGGTAGACGTTGCCGACGCCGGCGACGGTCTTCTGGTCCATGAGCAGCGCGGCGATCGTCGTACGGCTGCGGGAGATCCTGCGGTACGCGGCGGCCGGGTCGGCGTCCGCGCGCAGCGGGTCGGGGCCGAGCCGGTCGTGGATCTGCCGCTTCTCGGCGTCCGTGATCAGGGCGCAGGTGGTGGGGCCGCGCAGGTCCACGTACGACGTGTCGTTCGCCAGGCGGAGCCGGACGGTGTCCGTGGGCGGGGGCGCGGGGGCGTCGCCGAAGCCGACCTTGCCGAAGAGGCCGAGGTGGATGTGGACCCAGTCGGCGTCCCGGAACCCGAGGAAGAGGTGCTTGCCGTGGGCCTCGGTGGCGGTCAGCTCGGTGCGGTCCAGCAGGGCGGCGGCGTCGGAGAACTTGCCCTGGGGGCTGGTGACGCGGGGTGCCGTCCCCAGGAAGCGCCCGGCGTAGTCCTGGGCCAGCCGGTGAATGGTGTGCCCTTCCGGCACAGCGGGTGTCCTTTCCTGCGACTTCGCCGCCCCTCCGGAGCGGGCGCCTCGGGGCACCACGGGTGGGCGTCCCGGGCTGCCGGCCGGTCGCCGGGAGGGGCGGACGGGCGGACCGGGGCCCTGGAGGCGGGCCCGGTCCGCGTCCGCGTCGGCGTCAGCCCTGGGGGTGGTGGGCCGGGATCGGCGGCAGGGCGCCCGTCGTCTCGTAGTCCGCCAGCATCTCGATGCGCCGGACGTGCCGCTCGTCACCGGAGAACGGCGTGTTCAGGAAGACCTCGACGAACTTGGTCGCCTCCTCGGTGCTGTGCATGCGCGCACCCACGGCCACGACGTTGGCGTTGTTGTGCTGACGCCCGAGCGCCGCCGTCTCCTCGCTCCAGGCCAGCGCGGCCCGCACGCCCTTCACCTTGTTCGCGGCGATCTGCTCACCGTTGCCGGAGCCGCCGATCACGATGCCGAGGGCGTCGGCGTCGGCGGCCGTCCGCTCCGCGGCACGCAGGCAGAACGGCGGGTAGTCGTCCTGGGCGTCGTAAATGTGCGGCCCGCAGTCGACGGGCTCGTGCCCGGCCGCCTTCAGCCACTCGACGAGGTGGTTCTTCAGTTCGTAGCCCGCATGGTCGGAGCCGAGATACACGCGCATGCCACGAGTGTGACACGCCGCTACCGGGGCAGCAGCCTCAGGGTGCCGACGGCCGGCCGGCCCACAAGCATGTGAGTCATGCCATAGATCCTCAAGGGAACCACAGGTAACGATACGGATTCGGAGGTTCCCGATTCCGTTCGCCTCGGATTCACTGGACCGACTCGTACACCGCTCGTACGGGCAGCTCCACCTGGCGCAAAGGAATTCCGTCCATGACCCCTGGTTCGGGCCTCCAAGCAGGACTCAAGAACCGCCATCTGTCGATGATCGCGATCGGTGGCGTCATCGGAGCCGGTCTCTTCGTCGGTTCCAGTTCGGGTATCGCCACCGCGGGACCCGGCATCCTCCTGTCCTATGCCCTCGTCGGCACGCTCGTCGTCCTCGTGATGCGGATGCTCGGCGAGATGTCCGCGGCCAACCCCACCTCCGGCTCCTTCTCCGCGCACGCCGACCGCGCGCTCGGCCGCTGGGCCGGTTTCTCCATCGGCTGGCTCTACTGGTTCTTCTGGGTCGTCGTGCTCGCGGTCGAGGCGACCGCCGGCGCGAAGATACTCGAGGGCTGGGTCCCGGCCGTCCCGCAGTGGGGCTGGGCACTGATCGTGATGACCGTGCTGACCGCGACCAACCTGGTCTCCGTCGGCTCCTACGGCGAGTTCGAGTTCTGGTTCGCCGGCATCAAGGTCGTGGCGATCGGCGCGTTCGTCGTCATCGGTCTGCTCGCCGTGTTCGGCGTGCTGCCCGGCGTGGACGCCGACAAGGCGTCCTTCGGCAACCTCACCTCGCACGGCGGCTTCCTGCCGCACGGTCCGGGCGCGATCCTGACCGGTGTGCTGCTGGTCGTGTTCTCCTTCATGGGCAGCGAGATCGCCACCCTGGCGGCGGGCGAGTCCGAGGACCCGCAGCGCGCGGTCACCAAGTCCACCAACAGCATCATCTGGCGGATCGGCGTCTTCTACCTGGGCTCGATCCTGGTCGTGGTCTCGCTGCTGCCGTGGGACGACCCGACCATCGCGAAGGACGGCTCCTACGTCGCCGCGCTGAACTCGCTGGGCATCGCCCACGCCGGCCAGATCATGAACGTCATCGTGCTGACGTCGGTGCTGTCCTGTCTGAACTCCGGCCTGTACACGGCGTCCCGGATGGCCTTCTCGCTCGGTGAGCGCGGTGACGCGCCCAAGGCGTTCGCCCGGGTCACCAGCCGGGGCGTGCCGATGGCCGCGATCCTCGCCTCGGTCGTGTTCGGCTTCGTCGCCGTCTTCTTCAACTACCTGTCGCCAGACAAGATCTTCCTCTTCCTGGTCAACTCCTCCGGCGCGGTCGCGCTGTTCGTGTGGCTGGTGATCTGCTTCTCGCAGCTGCGGATGCGCAAGATCATCCAGCGGGAGGCGCCGGAGAAGCTGGTCGTGAGGATGTGGCTGTACCCGTATCTGACCTGGGCGACGGCGACGCTGATCGTGGGCGTGCTCGTCTACATGCTGTTCGACACCGAGCACGACGGCCGCAAGACGGTGCTGCTGTCGCTGCTGGTCGCGGCGATCGTGCTGGTGATCGCGGTGGTCAGGCAGCGGATGGCGGCGGCCCGCCCGGCGCCCGCGGCAGAGTCCCCGGCCGACAAGGTGTCCATCGGCTGATCCGCCCCCGCCGTACCGGCCGTACCGCCTCACCGGCCGTACGGAACGAAGAGGCTCGCCAGGGTCGTGGAGTGATCCCGACCCGGCGAGCCTCTGTCGTGCCGGTCTCCAGGCCCTGTCGGGCCCAGGTCCTGTCTGACAGGGCCTAGCGGTTGCCGAGCGCCTTCCAGGCGGCGGGCAGGGCGCCCATGGCCAGGGCGGCCTTGAGGGCGTCCCCGATCAGGAACGGGGTGAGGCCCGCCGCGATCGCCTGGGAGGCGGACAGGTGGGCGGCCAGGGCCAGGTAGGGCACGCCGACGGCGTAGATGACGGCCTCGCCGAGGACCATCGCGCCGGCCATGCGCAGCGGCGAGCGGTCGGCGCCGCGCCGGGCCAGGGTGCCGACGACGGCGGAGGCCAGCAGCATGCCGAGGACGTAGCCGAAGGAGACGAGACCGGTGCCGGCCTTGCCGTCCGCGAACCACGGCACGCCCGCCAGGCCGGCGACCGCGTACAGGGCGAGGGAGAGGACGCCGCGGCGGGCGCCGAGGGCGGTGCCGACGAGCAGCGCGGCGAAGGTCTGGCCGGTCACCGGCACCGGGGAGCCGGGCACCGGCACCGACAGCTGGGCCGCGAGGCCGGTGAGCGCGGCGCCGCCGACCACGAGGGCGGCGTCGCGGACGCGGGAGGCCGGGAGCAGGTCGGCGAGGACTGCGCCGGGACGGACGGTGGCGGTGGCGGTGCTCATGGGGACTCCACGGAGTGGTGTGGACACGTCGGGACACCGTGACGCTATACCGGCCCGTTCGCGCCGATCACCGTCCGCGCTCGACAAAGGCCTGAGCGGCTGCTTGGTGGGCTCCGGACAAACGAAGCGGCTTACACCGGCCCGGGCGTGACGCTGATCACTGGGGCGGGGACGTTTCCGTCACGTACTTCGAGACGCCCTCCGACTGTGGGGTCCCGCCAAAGGGCGAGCAAGTCGTGCACGAACCCTGTTCACGCTCGTCGTCGTAACCGTAGATTAACCCTGCGCACCAGAGGTGTCCGGATAGTGGTCAGACCCTTCGCCTGAGCGAACGGGACGCGGAGACTGGCGGCGTTTTGCCGCCCATCGCACGGGGGAGAGCAGCACCCATGCCCAACAGCACGACCACGGAGACGGCACCGCAGCAGGCGGACGGCTCCCTCTCCCACGGCCTCAAACAGCGTCATCTGTCGATGATCGCCCTGGGCGGGGTGATCGGCGCCGGCCTCTTCGTCGGTTCCGGCGCGGGCATCGCCGCCGCCGGGCCGTCCATCGTCCTCGCCTACGCCCTCTCCGGGGTGCTGGTGATGCTGGTGATGCGGATGCTCGGCGAGATGTCGGCCGCCTACCCGTCGTCGGGCTCCTTCTCCACGCACGCCGAGCGCGCCATCGGCCCCTGGGCGGGCTTCGCGTCGGGCTGGTCGTTCTGGGTGCTCCAGTGCACGGCGGTGGGCCTGGAGGGCATCGGCGCGGCGAAGATCGTCCAGGGCTGGCTGCCGGGCACCCCGCAGTGGATGTGGGTGGCCCTGTTCATGGTGGTGTTCTGCGGCACGAACCTGGCCGCCGTGAAGAACTTCGGCGAGTTCGAGTTCTGGTTCGCCGCGCTGAAGATCGGTGCGATCAGCCTGTTCCTGGTCCTGGGCGTGCTGGCCATCGCGGGCGTGCTGCCCGGCACGGACGCGCCCGGCACCTCGAACCTCAGTGACTTCCTGCCGAACGGCGGCAACGGCCTGGTGATCGGCCTGCTCGCCTCGGTCTTCGCGTACGGCGGCCTGGAGACGGTCACCATCGCGGCGGCCGAGTCCCAGGACCCGGTGCGGGGCGTGGCGTCCGCCGTGCGCACGGCGATGTGGCGCATCGCCGTGTTCTACATCGGCTCGATGGCGGTCGCCGTCACCCTGGTCCCGTGGGACTCCAAGGAGGTCACGGCGAAGGGCCCGTACATCGCCACGCTCGAACACCTGGGCATCCCCGGGGCGAGCCGGCTGATGGACGTGGTCATCTTCATCGCCCTCCTCTCCGCCATGAACGCCAACATCTACGGCTCCTCGCGCATCGCCTTCTCGCTGGTCGAGCGGGGTCAGGGCCCGAAGGTGCTGGCACGGCTGTCCGGCGGGGTGCCCCGGATCGCGGTGGTCGCCTCGTGCGTGCTGGGCTTCGTCTGCGTGCTGCTCAGCTACTGGCGGCCTGACGACATCTTCAAGTGGCTGCTGAACATGATCGGCGCGGTCATCCTGATCGTCTGGATCTTCATCGCCGTCTCCCAGCTGCTGCTGCGCCGCCGCATCGAGCGTGAGGCCCCCGGGCGGCTGGTCGTGCGGATGTGGGCGTTCCCGTGGCTGACCTGGGTGGCGCTGGCCGGCATGGCCGCGATCTTCGTGCTGATGTGGCGCGAGCCGGACACCCGGACCCAGCTGTACTCCTCGGGCGGCATGGCCGTGGTCCTGGCCGCGGTCGGCTACGCCTGGCAGCGGCTGCGCGCCAGGGACTGAGCGCGGGGGCGGGATCCGCCCGGGGCGCCCGTCACGTGGCGGGGTCCAGCGGATGTCCCCGCGAATACCTCATCAGCGCCGAGTACTTCTCCTCGCCGAGGAAGTACTCGCCGCTGTGGTGCAGGTAGAAGAAGCGCCCCGCTTCGTCCATGAGGACCGTCCCGCCGTCGTAGGTGTCGTGCGCGACGGGGAAGAGGTTCCTCCCCAGTGCGTCGGCGAGTTCCCGGACGTCTTCCGCCGCGCCCCGGTACATCAGCCGCGGACGGAACTCCACCCTGTCGCCGGTGGAGGCGTGCCGGGGCGCCACGAGGCCGACGTGTTCGCGCAGGAACGCCAGAGCGGGCGCGACGACCTCGAGCCGGCCGCCGTCCGCGCGGAAGTCCCGCAGGACACCCGCCACCTCCGCGGCGGCGAGGGCGTCGTACCGGCGCCCCGGACACCATCCGGCGTCCGACAGCCAGGCGTCCACCGCCTCGGGTGACTTCAACACGGGCACGGCCCCATCGTCACAGACGCCGCGCGTCCCCGGACACAGGCCCCCACACGAAAACGCGTGGGGGCCTTCCTGTTGCCCTGATCCACTTGTTGCTAGCGTGTAGTTGCAAGAGACTTGCAATAAGGTTCCGGAGGGGAACACCCATGCCCGTCTACACGCTGCCCGAGCTGCCCTACGACTACTCCGCGCTCGCCCCCGTCATCAGCCCGGAGATCATCGAGCTGCACCACGACAAGCACCACGCGGCCTATGTGAAGGGCGCCAACGACACCCTGGAGCAGCTGGCCGAGGCGCGGGACAAGGAGTCGTGGGGCTCGGTCAACGGCCTGGAGAAGAACCTGGCCTTCCACCTCTCCGGGCACATCCTGCACTCGATCTACTGGCAGAACATGACCGGCCCGAAGGACGGCGGCGGCGAGCCGCTGGCGCAGGACGGCGTCGGCGAGCTGGCCGAGGCCATCAGGGAGTCCTTCGGCTCCTTCGCCGGCTTCAAGGCCCAGCTGTCCAAGGCCGCCGCCACCACCCAGGGCTCCGGCTGGGGCGTGCTCGCCCACGAGCCGCTCAGCGGCCGCCTGATCGTCGAGCAGGTCTACGACCACCAGGGCAACGTCGGCCAGGGTTCCACCCCGATCCTGGTCTTCGACGCCTGGGAGCACGCCTTCTACCTCCAGTACAAGAACCAGAAGGTCGACTTCATCGAGGCCATGTGGCAGGTCGTCAACTGGCAGGACGTGGCCAGGCGCTACGAGGCCGCCAGGTCCCGCGCCGACGTGCTGCTGCTCGCGCCCTGACCGGGCGCCCGGATCGTCCTGCCTCGTGATCGTCTTCTCACCCTTCACGGCGGCAGGCGGATGAGAGAAGACCCCCGTGAGGACGTGACTCACGGGGGTCTTCCCTGTACGGACAGCGGTTACAGGTTGCTGAAGTCCGGGCCCTTGGTCCGGGTCCGCTTGATCTCGTAGAAGCCCGGTACCGAGGCGACCGCCACCGTGCCGTCCCACAGGCGGGCCGCCTGCTCGCCCTTGGGGGCGGGGGTGACGACGGGGCCGAAGAAGGCGATCTGCTCGCCGTCGGGGCCGGGCAGGGCGATGACCGGCGTGCCGACGTCCTGGCCGACCTTCTCGATGCCCTCCTTGTGGGAGGCGCGCAGCTCGGCCTCGAACTCGAAGTCCTCCTGGCCGGCGTAGTCGATCAGCTCGGCGGGCAGGCCGACGTCGGCGAGCGCGCCCGCGATGGCCTCCAGGGTCGCACCCTCGCCCTTGTTGTGGATGCGGGTGCCCAGCGCGGTGTAGAGCGGGCCGACGACGTCCTCGCCGTGCTTCTGCCAGGCCGCGGTGACCACGCGGACCGCCGGCCAGGCCTTGGTGGTCAGCAGCTCGCGGTACTCGGCGGGCAGCTCGTCCAGCTTGTCCTCGTTGAGGACCGCGAGGCTCATCACGTGCCAGCGGACCTCGATGTCGCGGAGCTTCTCCACCTCCAGCACCCAGCGGGAGGTCATCCAGGCCCACGGGCAGAGCGGGTCGAACCAGAAGTCGACGGGGGTCTTGCCGGGCGAGGGGGCGGTCTCGGACATGGCGCTCCTTGGCGAAACGTATGTTTCCCGCGTCAACGAGGCGGGCGCCACCCGCATTCCCCGCTGTCCGCCGTCAGGACCGCATGGCAGGATCGGTCCTGTCTCAGCCGCTCTGTACGCGATCAAGGGAGTGCCGTCCGTGCCCGGTGAGAATCTGTCCCGCGACGAGGCCCGGGAGCGGGCCGCCCTGCTGTCCGTCGACGGTTACGAGGTGTTCCTGGACCTGCGGTCCGCCGTCGGCGACGGGGACGGCGAGCCGCGCACGTTCCGTTCGGTGACCACCCTGCGGTTCCGCTGCAACGAGCCGGGCGCCGCCAGCTTCGCCGATCTGATCGCCCCCCGGGTCACCTCGGTCTCGCTCAACGGCCGGGACCTGGACCCGGGCGAGGTCTTCGACGGCTCGCGGATCGCCCTGGAGGACCTGGCGGCGGAGAACGAGCTGGTGGTGGACGCGCAGTGCGCGTACTCGCGCACCGGCGAGGGCATGCACCGCTTCGTCGACCCGGAGGACGGCGAGGTCTACCTGTACACGCAGTACGAACCGGCCGACGCCCGCCGGGTGTTCGCGAACTTCGAGCAGCCGGACCTGAAGGCGCCGTACCGGTTCGAGGTGCGGGCGCCGGAGGGCTGGACGGTGTGGGGCAACGGCGCCGGCGAGCTGGTGGACGGGGTGTGGCGGTTCGCCGAGACGAAGCCGGTCTCGACGTACATCACGTGTGTGGTGGCGGGCCCGTACCACTATGTGACGGACTCCTACAGCCGCACCCTCGAGGACGGCACGAAGCTGGAGATCCCGCTCGGCGCGATGTGCCGCAGGACGCTCGCGCCGTACTTCGACGCCGACGACATCTTCCTGGTCACCAAGCAGGGCCTGGACTTCTTCCACGAGCACTTCGACTACCCGTACCCGTTCGGGAAGTACGACCAGGCGTTCGTGCCGGAGTACAACCTGGGGGCGATGGAGAACCCGGGCCTGGTGACGTTCCGGGAGGAGTACGTCTTCCGGGGGAAGGTGACGCAGGCGTCGTACGAGGCGCGGGCCAACGTCATCCTGCACGAGATGGCGCACATGTGGTTCGGCGACCTGGTCACCATGGAGTGGTGGGACGACCTGTGGCTCAAGGAGTCCTTCGCGGACTTCATGGGCACGTTCGCGAACGTGGGCGCGACCCGGTTCAAGGACGCCTGGATCACCTTCGCCAACCGGCGCAAGGCGTGGGCGTACCGGGCGGACCAGCTGCCCTCCACGCACCCGGTCACGGCGGACATCCGCGATCTGCAGGACGCCAAGCTGAACTTCGACGGCATCACCTACGCCAAGGGCGCCTCGGTGCTCAAGCAGCTGGTGGCGTACGTCGGCCAGGACGCGTTCCTGGAGGGCGCCCGGCGCTACTTCAAGCGGCACGCGTACGGCAACACGCGCCTGGGCGACCTGCTGTCGGTGCTGGGCGAGACGAGCGGCCGGGACATGAGCGCGTGGGCGCGGTCGTGGCTGCAGACGGCGGGCGTGAACGCGCTGACCCCGCAGGTGCTGCTGGACACCACGGGCGGGCGGATCGCCGAGCTGGCCGTCGTCCAGGAGGCCCCGGAATCGCACCCGGAGCTGCGTCCGCACCGGATCGTGGTGGGCCTGTACCGGCGGACGCCCGAGGGCACACTGGAGCGGTACGCGCGCGCGGAGACGGACGTGCACGAGCCGCGCACGGTGGTGGCGGAGCTGGCCGGACAGCAGGCGCCGGAGCTGGTGCTGGTCAACGACGACGACCTGACCTACTGCAAGACCCGGTTCGACGCGACCTCGCTGGAGACGCTCCGCACGGACCTGGGCGGGCTGACGGATCCGCTGGCGCGCGCCCTGTGCTGGTCGGCGCTGTGGAACATGACCCGGGACGGGCTGCTGCCGGCGCGGGAGTTCATCGCTCTGGTGCTGCGGTTCGCGGGCCGGGAGTCGGACATCGGCGTCCTGCAGATGCTGCACGCCTGGGCGAACACGGCGTTGACCCACTACGCGGCGCCGGCCTGGCGGGAGACCGGCGGCGCGCTGCTGGCCGAGGGGGCGCTGCGGGAGCTGCGGTCGGCCGCGCCGGGCAGCGAGCACCAGCTGGCCTGGGCGCGGTTCTTCGCCTCGGCGGCCTCCTCGGAGCCGGACCTGAAGCTGCTGACGGAGCTGCTGGACGGCACCGCGCGGATCGAGGGCCTGGAGGTGGACCAGGAGCTGCGCTGGGTGTTCCTGGAGCCGCTGGCGGCGCACGGGGCGGCCGACGAGTCGGTGCTGGCGGCGGAGCTGGCCCGGGACGACACGGCGTCCGGCAAGCGGCACCAGGTGCGGTGTCTGGCCGCGCGGCCGCAGGCCGCGGTCAAGGCGCAGGCGTGGGCGCAGGTGGTGGAGTCGGACGCGCTGTCGAACGCGCTGGTGGAGGCGACGATCGCGGGCTTCGCCCAGTCGTCGCAGCGGGAGCTGACCGCGCCGTACGCGCAGCTGTACTTCGCGGCGATCGAGCGGGTGTGGCGGGAGCGGTCGATCCAGATCGGCATGGATGTGGTGCGGGGGCTGTTCCCGGCGCTGCAGGACCGGCCGGAGACCCTGGAGGCGACGGACGCCTGGCTCGCCGGGCACGAGGACGCGGCGCCGGCGCTGCGGCGGCTGGTGCTGGAGGCGCGGGACGACCTGGCCCGGGCGCTGCGCGCGCAGGAGTGCGACGCGGCGGCCGGCCGCTGAGCCTTGGCCTGAGCCTGCCCGGTCGGTGACCGTTACGAAATCCGGGCAGACAGAGCCGTAACCCCTGGTCCGCACCCGTTCGGACCAGGGGTTTCCGCCGCCTCCTCGGCATCCGAACACCTGACCTTTAGTACCGTCTTGTCCGCATTCTTCGACGGATGTGTAACAGCGGTTACGGGCCCGGCGGGGCGGGGGAAATCCGAGGCCATGACGCACGACGCCCCCCTCTCCCCGCGCCCTCTGCACCACCTCGCCGACGTCCACCGACGGGTCCTGACGGCGGCCCAGCTGCGCGCCCACGGCGTGTCCCCGGCCGAGCTGGCCGAGCGGTGCGGTCCCGACGGCCCCTGGCGGGAGCTGCTGCCGCGGGTGATCCTGCTGCACTCCGGCCCGCCCACCGGGGAGGAGCGGCTGCACGGGGCCCTGCTGTACGCGGCCGGCGCGGCGCGGCAGGGTGTGCCGGCCCAGCCGACCGCCCAGGGCCCGCACCGGCCGCAGTACCCGGACGCGGTGCTCACCGGGCCGGCGGCGCTGGCCCTGCACGGGTTCTCGGCCGCCCCGCCGCCGGCCGCGCTGAACCGGGTGGACGTCCTGGTGTCCCGGCCGCGCCGGCCGCGCTCCGTCGGCTACGTCCGCGTCCTGCGCACCGCCGAGCCGCCCGAGCCGCAGTGGATGGCGGGGCTGCCCGTGGCACCGGTGGCCCGGGCGCTGGCGGACGCGCTGGCGGAGCCGACGGACACCGAGACGGTCCGGCGGCTGCTGACCGAGGCGGTGCGCGGCGGGCACTGCGAACCGGGCCCGCTGCTGCGGGAGCTGGCCCGGGCGCGGCTGCTGCACCGGCCGCACGTGGCGGACGCGGTGGACGCGGTGTTCGCGGAGGGCCGCTCGGTCGCCGAGGGCCGGCTGTACCGGATGGTCCGCGAGTACGGCCTGCCCGACCCGCTGTGGAACGTCGGGCTGCGGCTGCCCGGCGGCCCGGACCTGGGCCGCCTGGACGCCTACTGGCCGGACCACGCGGTGGCGGTCGAGCTGGACACCCGGGTCACCCGGCACGACGAGGACGCCGCGTGGTCGCGGTACGCCGGCAAGCGCGAGCACCTGGAGCGCCTCGGCATCACGGTCGTGCACCTCACGCCGAGGAAGCTGCGGGACTGCCCGGAGCAGCAGGCGACGGTGGTGCGGACGGCGCTGATGGCCTCCGCCGACCGCGACCCGGCCGCGTACGTCGTCGTGCTGCCCCGGTAGCCGCCGGACCGGCCAGTTCTGATCGTCCGCCCGGGTGAGGACTCACCCGGGCGGACGCACGCGGCGGGCGGGGCGGTACGGGCCCCGGTACAGGAGAGTCATGAGAAAGACCCGAACGACGGCGGTCGCCTGCTCCCTGCTCCTCGCGGCGGCGTGCGCGCTCGCCGGCCCCGCGACCGCCCAGGTGACCCCGCGCGCCCCGGCCGGCGGCTATGTGGCCCTCGGCGACTCCTACTCCTCCGGTGTCGGCGCCGGCGACTACCTGGCCTCCGGCAAGGAGTGCAAGCGCAGCAGCCGGGCCTTCCCCGTGCTGTGGGCCGAGGCCCACGCGCCGGCCACGTTCAGCTTCGCCGCGTGCAACGGCGCCGGCACCGACGAGGTGCTGGCCGAGCAGCTCGGCCACCTCAGCCCGCGCACCTCCCTGGTCTCCCTCACCGTCGGCGGCAGCGACTCGGGCTTCGCCGGGGTCATGGCGCTCTGCGCGATCGGCGGTGCCGACCGCTGCCACAGCGCCGTGTCCCGGGCCCTGGACACCATGGACGGGTCGCTGACGGACCGTCTCGACCGCCTCTACACGGCGATCCGGGACCGGGCGCCCGCCGCCCGGGTCGTGGTGCTGGGCTACCCGCACCTGTACCACCTCAAGGGCGGCTGCGCGCTCGGCCTCCAGGACGGCGAGCGCGCCGCCCTGAACGACGCCGTGGACCATCTGAACGGGGTGATCGCGGGGCGGGCGGCCGCCCACGGGTTCACCTTCGCCGACGTCACCGCCGCCTTCTCCGGCCACGAGATCTGCTCGTCCCGCCCCTGGCTGCGCAGCGTCGACGTCCTGGCGCTCACCGAGTCGTACCACCCCACGGCGCCGGGCCAGTCGCTCGGCTACCTGCCGGTGCTCACCCGTGTCTCCGGCTGACAGAACTCCTTCTCGATCACGGCCGTCGTGTCCCCGGCCCAGTCGCCGTTGAGGTTGAGGGCCAGGGCGTGCCGGCCGTCCTCCGTCGCCGCCGCCTCGGACACCGAGCCGTGGATCCCGCCGTCGTGGCCCCAGACGTGGGTTCCGCAGGCCAGCCGGGTGTCCATGAGGCCGAGGCCGTAGCGGACGCCGGGGTGCACCTTGGTGTCCACGGCGTCCTTCATCTCCCGCAGCTGGCGGGGCGGCAGCAGTGCCCCGCCGAGCAGGGCGCGGTAGAAGCGGGTGAGGTCGGCGGAGTCCGAGATCATCTCGCCGGCGGAGGAGGCCAGGGAGGGGTTGAGGGCCGTGACGTCGCGGACCGGGCCGCCGGGGACGCGGAACGTCGAGTACGCCCTGCCGCTCGGCCGGGGCAGGGTGGTGCGGGTGCCGGGCAGCGAGGTGGCCCCGAGGCGCAGCGGGGCGATGACGCGGCGGGTGATCTCGGTGGCGTACGGGCGGCCCGTCACCTTCTCGATCAGCATCCCGGCGATGACGTAGTTGGTGTTGGAGTACCCCCAGGAGGCGCCCGGCGCGAAGTCCGGCGCGTGCCGCATGGCCACGTCCACCAGGTCCCGCGGGGTGAGGGTGTCGTAGCGGTGCTGGAGGAAGCCGGCCTCGGTGAAGTGGTCGCGCCGGAAGTCGTCGTCGTCGAGGTAGTCGTGGATGCCGCTGGTGTGGTTGAGCAACTGCCGGACGCTGATGCGGCGGCCGTCGTGGTCGTGGCCGCGGACCAGGCCCGGCAGCCAGGTGTCCACCGAGTCGTCCAGGGAGAGCCGGCCCTCCGCCTCCAGCTGGAGCAGGACGGTGGCGACGAAGGTCTTGGTGATGCTGCCGACGCGGTAGTGGTCGCGGGCCGACCGCGGCCGGCCGGTACGGATGTCGCCCACGCCGGCCGCCGTCGACCAGGTGCCGTGGGCGTCCCGCACGGTGGCGGTCGCGCCGGGCGCCCCGGCCGCGACGGCGGCCCGGACGGCCGCGCGGGTCGCGGTGTGCTCTCCGGGCGCGGGCCCGGCGGCGAGGGCCGGGCCCGCGAGGGCCGCCGTGAGGAGCAGGGCGGTGGTACCCGTCACAACTGTGCGTACGCGCATGTCTTCCCCAGCCTGTGGGTGCGGAGCGGTCGGGGGGAGGGACCGGGGCCGGGGCGCGCGGGTTGCCCGGGTGCGGGCCGGTTGAGTGACAACCGGCCATTTCCGGGACGGCTCTCTCCGCGCCTACGGAGCCACTTCTTCCGGCCGGTCCGGGAGCCGTCCGTGCGGCGGGCGTTCGCGCCACAGCCGCAGCCCGATGTCGACGAGCGGCACCCGGACCAGACCGGGGACGGCGGCCAGGTCGTGCCAGGCGGCGAAGTCGGTGGAGCCGCCGGTCTCGTAGCGGAGTTCGCCCCCGGTGACCTCGCCCGTGTAGATGATCCGCAGGGCCTGGTGGTCCAGGTGGCGGCCGATGCGCGGGTCCCCGGTCAGCCGGCGGGAGTGGACGCCGAGCAGGCCGGTCACCTCGATGCGGTAGCCGGTCTCCTCGGTGACCTCGCGGCGGACGGTGTCGTACGGGTCCTCGCCGTGTTCCATGCCGCCGCCGGGCAGCACCCACTCCGGGACACCGCCGGGCCCGGGTGACCGGGCGAGCAGGAGTTGTCCGTCACGGAAGCACACGGCGTAGGCCGCCACCCTCAAGTTCCTTCGCATGGACGGACGTTAGCCGGGCGGTGTGCGCGCCGGCGGGGGATTTTCCCGGTGCGGGCGGGGCAGCCCGCACGCAATGACCGAATTGCGACTCATACCGTCGGAACATGCCCGTTTCACATAGCGGGTTTTCCCCATACGTTCATTTCGATTGCGTCAACGGTCCCCAAAATCGCTCCCTTTCGGTCAGGCTGAGCGCTTCCGTCCGCTCGTTCCTTGACCTGAGGGATGCCGATGACCCACACCGCCCCCGAGCGTGATCCCATATCCGGCCCGAGACGCCTGGCCCGCACAGCCGTGGCCGTGGGCGTGGTGGCCGCCCTCGCCGCGGCCGGACCGGTGCCGGCGGCCCTCGCCGCCGGGCCCTCGCCCGCCCCGGCCGCCGGGCCGGGCGTCAAGTCCGGCCCCGACAAGCTGGGTCCGGACGACGCCGCCCTGCTCGCCGAGGCCAAGGCCGACGGCGCCAAGAGCGTCACCCTGATGATCGCGACCTCGCCCGGGAAGACGGAGCGGGTCGCCGGGGAGCTGGACGCGGTCGACGGCGGCCTGGTGGGCCGCACCGACGACGAGCTCGGCTACGTCCGGGCCACCGTCCCGACGAGCCGCGCGGATTCGGCCATCGACGCCGCCGTGAAGCTCTCCTCCGTGCGGGCCATCGACCTCAAGCAGGAGATCCCGCTGGACGACCCGGTGCCCACGGGCGCCAAGTCCCCCTCAGGCACGGCGGCTTACCCGGCGCCTGGCCGCAACACCCCGGCGGAGAACCCGTACAACCCCTCCTTCGAGACCGGTGCCGTGGACTTCGTCCGGGAGCACCCGAAGGCGGACGGGCGCGGGGTCACCATCGGCATCCTCGACTCCGGCGTCGACCTCGGCCACCCGGCGCTGCGCACGACGACCACCGGCGAGCGGAAGATCGTCGACTGGGTGACCGCGACCGACCCGGTCACCGACGGCGACGGCACCTGGCGGCGGATGACCACCGGCGTCACCGGCCCGGCCTTCTCGGTCACCACCGCGCAGGGCACCGAGAAGTTCACGGCGCCCGAGGGCTCGTACAAGTTCAACTACCTGTACGAGTCCGCGACCGCCGGCGGCGACGAGAAGGGCGACCTCAACCGGGACGGCGACACCACCGACGCCTGGGGCGTGCTGTACGACCCGGCCGCCGGCACGGTCCGCGTCGACACGAACGACAACCTGGACTTCACCGACGACCCGGCGATGAAGCCGTACAAGGACGGCTTCCAGGTCGGCCACTTCGGCACCGACGACCCGGCGACCGACGTCGCCGAGCGCGTCCCGTTCGTGGTCGAGACCCGCAAGGACGTCGTCTACAACGCCTCCGGCGCCAAGGCCGACTACGTCAGCATCGGTGTCATCGAGTCCGAGCACGGCACCCATGTCGCCGGCATCACCGCCGCCCACGGGCTGTTCGGCGGCAAGATGAACGGCGCGGCCCCCGGCGCGAGGATCGTCTCCTCGCGGGCCTGCACCTGGACCGGCGGCTGCACCAACGTCGCCCTCACCGAGGGCATGATCGACCTGGTGACCAAGCGCGGCGTCGACATCGTCAACATGTCGATCGGCGGACTGCCCGCGCTCAACGACGGCAACAACGCGCGCGCCGAGCTGTACACCCGGCTCATCGACACCTACGGCGTCCAGCTGGTGATCTCCGCCGGCAACTCCGGGCCGGGCGCCAACACCATCGGTGACCCGGGCCTGGCCGACAAGGTGATCTCCGTCGGCGCGACGATCTCCAAGGAGACGTGGGCCGCCGACTACGGCTCGGTCGTCGAGAAGAAGTACGCGATGATGCCGTTCTCCTCGCGCGGCCCGCGTGAAGACGGCGGCTTCACCCCGACCCTGAGCGCGCCCGGCGCCGCGGTCAACACCACCCAGACCTGGCTGCCGGGCGCCCCGGTCGCCGAGGCGGGCTACTCCCTCCCGGCCGGCTACTCGATGCTCCAGGGCACCTCGATGGCCGCCCCGCAGGCCACCGGCGCCTCCGCCCTGCTACTGTCGGCCGCCAAGCGCGAGGGCATCGGCCTCACCCCGGCCCGGCTGCGCACCGCGCTGACCTCGACCGCCGACCACATCAAGGGCGTCCAGGCGTACGAGGAGGGCGCGGGCCTGATCAACGTCGTGGACGCCTGGGACGCCATCGAGGACGGCGCCGACGCCCACGACTACACGGTCGTGGCGCCGGTCGACACCGCGATCGACGACGCCCTGAAGACCCCCGGCCACGGCACCGGCCTCTACGACCGCGAGGGCGGCCTGGAGGCGGGCCGGAAGAAGACGTACGACGTCACGATCACCCGTACGTCCGGCCCCGACAAGGCGGTCCGGCACGAGCTGCACTTCGAGAACAACGCCGGGCACACCTTCCGGATCGTCGGTGACGACGTCGTCCGCCTCCCGCTGAACCAGCCGGTGACGGTCAGGGTGCAGGCGGCGCCGGGGTCCGCGGGCCTCAAGAGCGCGATCCTGGAGGTCGACGACCCGAGGACCGAGGGCATCGACAAGCAGATCCTCACCACGGTCGTCGTCGCCGAACCGGTGAAGCACACCTGGTCCGCGACCGGTTCCGTGCAGCGCAACAGCACCCGGTCGTACTTCCTGACCGTGCCCGGGGGCGCCACCAGCCTGGAGGTCGCGCTCGGCGGGCTGAAGGACGGCAGCCAGACCCGGTTCATCGCCGTCCACCCCTACGGCGTCCCGTCCGACAACACCGGCACGCCGTACTGCTACCACAATTACCTCAACGGCAACGGCTGCAAGCCCGGCGTGCGCGCCTACGCCGACCCGCAGCCCGGCGTCTGGGAGGTCGAGGTCGAGTCCCGGCGCACCTCCCCGCTGCTCGACAACCCCTACCGGCTGGACGTCTCCGTCCTCGGCGCGGCCTTCGACCCGGAGACCGTGACCGTGCCCGAGGCCAGGGTGGGGACCCCGGTCGCCGCGACCTGGAAGGTGACCAACGGGTACGCCCCGCTGGACGGCACGCTGACCGGCGGCCCGCTCGGCTCCGCCGAGTCCGCCCGGCCGGCGATCAGGCAGGGCGAGACGCGGACCACCACGGTGGCCGTCCCGGCCGGCGCGACCTCGCTCGACGTCGCCATCGGGGGCGTCTCGGACGCGGCGGCCGACCTGGACCTGGCGGTGTACGACGCGTCCGGCAAGGAGGTCGGCAAGTCCGCCGACGGCGACTCGGAGGAGGCGGTCACCGTGCCGTCCCCGGCAGCCGGCACCTACACCATCGAGGTCGTGGGCTACGCGGTCCCGGCCGGCTCGACCGACTACGACTACCGTGACGTGTTCTTCTCCGCCGCGCTCGGCTCCGTCACGGTCGCCGACCCGGCCCCGGTCCACCTCGCCACGGGCGCCTCGGCGACGGTCACCGGCCAGGTCACGGCCACGGCCGAGGCCCCGGCGGGCCGTGAGTTCTTCGGCCGGGTCCAGCTGGTGAACGCGCGCGGTACGACGGCCGGCACGGCCAGTGTGAAGCTCGGCAAGGTCACGCCGTAACGGGGTGACGGCCGGGGAGGAGGGGCGGGTGTCCGTACGGACACCCGCCCCTCCTCCCGTGCCGGGCGTCAGCCGCCCTGCTGGAGGGTGTCGTCGGCGACCGGGCAGGGCGCGTCGCGGGAGCCGGACCGGGCCGTGGTGATCCAGGCGCGCTCGGTGGCCACGCGGGTGTCGCCGACGGCCCACAGGGTCGCGTACCGCTCGCCCTGTTCCACCCCGACCAGCACGTGCTGTCCCGCCCGCGGCGCCGGCCGGGCGTCCGCGCCGAGCAGGACGGTGACGTCGGCGGGACCGTCGGCGGGCTTGTAGGAGCGGGTCACGGTGAGCGTGACCCGGCTCCCGGAGTCCTCCGGCCGCCGCTCCACCCGCGCCACGGTGCCCTCCACGACCAGCCGCGAGCAGGCCAGCCGGCGCTCCGGCTCCGCCCACCGCCCCCCGCTCACTGCCTTGCTACCAGCGGCGTCGGCGCCACCCGCCGCCGAGTCACCGCCGCCGTCGGCCGTGCCGCCGCCCCGGGTCACCATCCAGCCGAAGCCCAGCACCAGCGCGAAGACCACGGCCCCGGCGAGCGTGCCGAGCACGCCCCGTACCGCCCGCCGCCGCCCGCCGGCCCGCCCGGGCCGAGGCGGCCGCGCCGCTCCGGCGGGGCGGGGACGGCGGCGGGGGCGGGGGGTGACCGGCGGGGGGGCCGGGGACCCGGTGGGCACGGTGCCGTCGGTCGCGATGTCTCCTGCCGCCTCTGCCCCGGCCGGCCCTTCCGCACCGGTCCGTCGCTCATCGGCCCGGTCCCCGTGGGTGCGGCCCCCGCTCGCGGTCTCCTCCCGGGCCGCCTCCCCGGTCAGCGCCCCGGCCAGCCGCGCCAGCCCCTCCCGCAGGACCGCCACGTCGGCCTGCGCGGCCCGGTGCGCGGCGAGGAAGACGGGGTCGCGGCGGGCCCCGGCCGGGAGGGCTTCCCCGGTGATCGCGGCCATCAGGGCGTCCGTACCGCCGTACTCCGCCGGTCCGCCGGCATCCCGGTCGCCTCCGGGAGCTCCCGCGTTCCCCTGGTCGGCGGTCATGTCACACCACCTCGTCCTCGTGCAGGCGGGCGCGCAGGGCGCGGACCGCCGTGTGGAGCCTGCTCTTGACCGTGCCCTCGGGGATGCCCAGCTCCTCGGCGATGTCCCGTACGGGCAGGTCGGCGAAGAAGCGCAGGACGACCACCTGCCGCTGGGCGGCCGGCAGCCCGTCCAGGCCGCGGGCGACGGCGAGGGAGAGCAGGCTGGTCTCCTCCCCGGAGGGGCCCGCGGGTTCGCACAGCGCCGCCAGCCGCTCCCCCAGCCGCTCCCGGCGCCGCCTGGCCCGGTGCCAGTCCATCGCCAGGTTGGACGCGACGACCGCGGCCCACGCCGACACGTCCCGCGGCGCCTGTCGCCCGCTCGCCGCCCGTTCCAGCAGCCGCAGCCGGACCTGCTGTACCCCGTCCGGCAGGTCCGACTGCGGCACCCCGCCCAGCGCGAGCACCGCCCGCACCCGGCGTTCCTGGGCCGCGTCCAGCGGATCGTCGCCGGCCCGGTCCCGGCCGGCGACGGTCGCTCCCTGGTCGCGGCGCGCCTTTCCGCGCAGCACAAGCCACCCCCTCACGCGTGTGCCCCTACGACGCGGCAGCGGGCCCGAACGTTCGGCGTCCGGCGGCCGGCCGTGGAGGCGTACGTCACACCTTCGTGTGGCCGGGGCCCGCGCGGGCAGGGACGGGACGGCACAGCTTGCGGCGCGGGGCCCTCCCGGACGGGAATTCCTCCAGCTCAGCGGGGTGCCGGGCGAACGCGGGGAACCGTTCGCGGGGTGGTTCTGTCCCATTCCTCGGGCAGGCCGGGCAAAGAATTGGACAGGTGGGCCGGGGTCGGCCGCATGATGGAAACGCCCCGGTCAGGCAAGAGAGACACAAGAGGGAGTCACCGTGAGGGTCGGAATCGTCGGAGCCACCGGTCAGGTCGGCACGGTCATGCGCAGGATCCTCGCGGAGCGCAACTTCCCGGTCACGCAGTTGCGCCTGTTCGCCTCGGCCCGTTCGGCCGGGACGGTGCTGGACGGGGTGACGGTGGAGGACGCGGCGACCGCCGACTACACCGGCCTGGACATCGTGCTCTTCTCCGCGGGCGGCGCGACCTCCAAGGCGCTGGCCGAGAAGGTCGCCTCCCAGGGCGCCGTCGTGATCGACAACTCCTCGGCCTGGCGCAAGGACCCCGAGGTCCCGCTGGTGGTCTCCGAGGTGAACCCGCACGCGATCGCCGACCGTCCCAAGGGCATCATCGCCAACCCGAACTGCACCACGATGGCCGCGATGCCGGTGCTGAGGCCGCTGCACGAGGAGGCCGGCCTCGAAGCGCTGGTCGTCGCCACCTACCAGGCGGTGTCCGGCTCGGGTCTCGCGGGCGTGGCCGAGCTGCACGGCCAGGTGCAGAAGGTGGCGGCCGAGGCCGACAAGCTCACCCACGACGGGCAGGCCGTCGACTTCCCCGAGCCGCAGGTCTACAAGCGCGCCATCGCCTTCAACGTGCTCCCGCTCGCCGGTTCGATCGTCGACGACGGTCTGAACGAGACCGACGAGGAGCAGAAGCTGCGCAACGAGTCCCGCAAGATCCTGGAGATCCCGGAGCTGAAGGTGTCCGGCACCTGTGTGCGCGTGCCGGTGTTCTCCGGCCACTCCCTCCAGGTCAACGCCCGCTTCGCCCGCCCGCTCTCCCCGGAGCGCGCCACCGAGCTGCTGGCGAAGGCGCCGGGCGTGGCCCTGTCCGACATCCCGACCCCGCTCCAGGCGGCCGGCCAGGACCCGTCGTACGTCGGCCGGATCCGTCGCGACGAGACGGTGGACAACGGTCTGGCGCTGTTCATCTCCAACGACAACCTCCGCAAGGGCGCCGCGCTGAACGCGGTGCAGATCGCGGAGCTGGTGGCGGCGGAGCTGTCGGCGAAGAAGTAGGGGCCGCACGCGGTCCGGGGCGGTCACGGTGACGTGGCCGCCCCGCGCGCGTTCCGGCCCGGGACGAGGGCCGCCAGCCACGCGAGCACACCGCCCATGACCAGCGCGGCGGTCGGTCCCGGCCCGTCCGCGAGGCGTCCGCCGGCCAGCGCGCCGAGGGCGATGGCCGCGTTGAACACCCCGGCGAACAGGGCGGACGCCGCCTCCGGGGCCTCGGGCGCGGCGGCCGCGAGGGCCCGCTGGCCGGACACGGACACCCCGCCGTAGGCCAGTCCCCACACCAGCAGCAGCGCGGCCGACCCGGCGGTGGAGCCGCCCGCCGGGGCGAGCAGCAGGACGACCGCGCCGAGCACGGTGGCGATCAGCCGCAGGGCGCCGCGCGGACGGCGGGCCGCGAGCGCGCCGCCCGCGAAGTTCCCGGCGACGCCCGCGAGTCCGTAGCCGAGCAGCAGGGTGCCGACCAGGCCCGGTCCGGTGCCCGGGACGCGCTCCAGCACGGGCCGGACGTAGGTGTAGGCGGCGAAGTGGCCCGTGACCAGCAGGGCGATGGTGGCCAGCAGCCGGCGCACCCGCGCGGCACCGAGCAGCCGGGGGAACGCGCCGAGGCGGACGGCCCCCTCGGCGGGCAGCGGCGGCAGCACGACGGCCAGCCCGGCCGCCACCAGCAGCGCGCAGCCGGTCATCGCGGCGAAGGCGGCGCGCCAGCCCGCCGCCGCGCCGAGGAAGGTCCCGGCGGGCACGCCGAGCACCGAGGCGACCGCGATCCCGCTGAAGACCAGCGCGGTGGCCCGGCCGGCCGAGGGTCCGGGCAGCAGCCGCGCCCCGAGTCCGGCGGCCACCGCCCACACCCCGCCCATGCACACCCCGACCAGCAGCCGGGCGACGAGCACCACGGGGAAGGCGGGGGCGAGCGCGGTGAGCAGGTTGGCGGCGGCGAGCAGGAGCAGCAGCGCGCACAGCACGGTCCGGCGGTCGGCGCGGCGCACGGCGACCGGCAGCAGCGGTGCGGCGACGGCGGCGACCAGTCCGGGCAGGGTGACCGCGAGGCCCGCGGTGCCGGCGGAGACGTCCAGTCCCGCGCCGAGCGAGGTGAGCAGGCCGACGGGGAGCATCTCCGTGGTGACGACGGCGAAGGTGGCGGCGGCGAGCATCCCGACGGCGGCCCAGGGCCGTCGCACGGGCTCTGACGGGGTGTCGGGCCGGGCGGAGGAGAGGGGGGTGCGGGTTCGGCGGAAGACCATGCCCTCCAGCCTTTGCCGCGGGCCGCGCGGGAACAACGGCGTTCCGCTCACCCTTGCATGAGCGGGAGTGATCGGTGGAGGGAGACGCGTGTCCGGGCTGGAGCTACGGGAGTTGGAGTGCTTCCTGGCACTCGCCGAGGAACTGCACTTCGGCCGGGCCGGGGAGCGGTTGTTCGTCTCGCAGAGCCGGGTGAGCCAGTTGCTGGCCGCGCTGGAACGCCGGGTGGGGGCCCGGCTGGTGCACCGCTCCAGCCGCCGGGTGGCGCTGACCCCGCTCGGCGAACGCTTCCTGGAGCGGCTGCGTCCGGCGTACGGGGCGCTGCACGCGGCGGTGGCGGACGCGCGGGCGGCGGCCCGGGGCGGGGCCGGGCCGCTGCGGCTGGGTTTCCAGGGGACGGCCTACGCGGCGCTGCTGGAGGCGGTCGCGGCCTTCGAGGCCGAGGACCCGGCCCGGTCGGTCGGCCTGGTGGAGATCCCCTACGCGGATCCGTTCGGGGCGGTGCGGCGGGGCGCGGTGGACGCGGCGGTGGTGCTGCTGCCGGTGGCGGAAACCGACCTGGTCGTCGGCCCGGTCTTCTCCCGGCAGCGGCACACGCTGGCGGTCTCCCGCCGGCACGCGTTCGCCGCGCGGGAGCGGGTCGGCGCGGCGGACCTCGCGGCCGTCCCGCTGATCGGGGCGGCGGCGCCGGCCCCGCCGTACTGGCGTGCCGCCCGCGCGCCCGGCGCGCTGCCCGGTCCGGCGGCCACGACCCTTCAGGAGGCCCTGTCCCTGGCCGCCGCCGGCCGCGGCGCGCTCCTGCTGTGCCGTCCGACGGCCGCCCAGCACCGGCGCACCGACCTCGTCTACGTCCCCGTGGACGGCGTCCCCGACTCCGAACTCGCCCTGGTCTGGCACCGGGACGCGGAGACGGAGACGGTACGGGAGTTCGCCCGGACGCTGGCGGAGGTGGAGGCCCGGCGGCTGGGCGGATGACGCCTCAGGGCGGTGGCGGACGGGCGGGGGCCGGGGCGGTCCGAGATGCCGAGCCGTCGCGGGGCCGCTAGCGTGTGGGAGGAGGGCCGCGATCGGGCGGTGTGCCCGGCGTCGGCGAGTGCCCCGGTCACGGGCCCGGCAGGGCGCGGACCGTGTCTCTCGCCCGCGGCACCGGCTACGCCCGTGACGTGCCTGTGCGCACCGCGGCAGCACCGTCGCCCCCGTACCGGAAACCCCCACGAGGGCGTGGAAGGAAGGTAGGCCCATGAAAGCATCACGCGTGAGGCGTCTGTTCGCGGCGACCGCGGCCGGCGCCGTCCTGGCCGGCGGCGCCGCCATCGGCACGGCGGGTACGGCCTCGGCCGCACCGGGGCAGGTCGCGACCCACCACGGCTGCGGCTGGGGCAACGGGTGCGGCTTCCGGAACAACTTCTTCGGCAACGGCTTCCACAACGGCTTCGTCGGCACCGGTGTCGTGGTGATCGTGGTGAGCTGAGCGCGCGCCGCGCAACGGCGAGACGCGGAAGGCCGTCCCCGGGCGGCCTTCCGCGTGCCGTGTGCGGCCGGGTGTCCGTCCTGGTCCGGCGCCACGCGCACCGGCGGGAACCGGACATCGCGTTCCCCGTCACTCCCATGGAAGGATGGCGCAACCGACACATAACGAGGAGATGACCGCGTGCCTGGCACAAACCTGACTCGCGAAGAGGCGCAGCAGCGGGCCGAGCTGCTCACCGTTGACTCGTACGAGATCGATCTCGACCTCTCCGGCGCGCAGGGTGGGGGTACCTACCGGTCCGTGACCACGGTGCGCTTCGACGTCACCCGGGGCGGCGCCGAGTCCTTCATCGACCTGGTTGCCCCGGCCGTCCACGAGGTGGTCCTCAACGGCGACCCGCTCGATCCCGCCGAGGTCTTCAAGGACTCGCGGATCGCGCTGCCGGGTCTGCTGGAGGGCCCCAACGTCCTGCGGGTCGTCGCGGACTGCGCCTACACCAACACCGGTGAGGGTCTGCACCGCTTCGTCGACCCGGTGGACGAGCAGGCGTACCTGTACACGCAGTTCGAGGTGCCGGACGCCCGCCGCGTCTTCGCCTCCTTCGAGCAGCCGGACCTGAAGGCCACCTTCACGTTCACGGTGAAGGCGCCCGAGGGCTGGACCGTCATCTCCAACTCGCCGGCCCCGGAGCCGAAGGACAACGTCTGGTCCTTCGAGCCGACCCCGCGGATCTCGACGTACATCACCGCGCTGATCGCCGGCCCGTACCACTCGGTGCACAGCGTGTACGAGAAGGACGGCCGGTCGGTGCCGCTCGGCATCTACTGCCGGCCCTCGCTCGCCGAGTTCCTGGACGCCGACGCCATCTTCGAGGTCACCCGGCAGGGCTTCGACTGGTTCCAGGAGAAGTTCGACTACGCCTACCCGTTCGAGAAGTACGACCAGCTGTTCGTGCCCGAGTTCAACGCGGGCGCGATGGAGAACGCGGGCGCGGTGACCATCCGCGACCAGTACGTCTTCCGGTCCAAGGTGACCGACGCGGCGTACGAGGTGCGCGCGGAGACGATCCTGCACGAGCTGGCCCACATGTGGTTCGGCGACCTGGTCACCATGGAGTGGTGGAACGACCTGTGGCTGAACGAGTCGTTCGCCACGTACACGTCGATCGCCTGCCAGGCCGCGGCCCCCGGTTCCCGCTGGCCGCACTCGTGGACCACGTTCGCCAACTCCATGAAGACCTGGGCGTACCGGCAGGACCAGCTGCCGTCCACCCACCCGATCATGGCGGACATCCGCGACCTGGACGACGTGCTCGTCAACTTCGACGGCATCACCTACGCCAAGGGCGCCAGCGTGCTCAAGCAGCTCGTGGCGTACGTCGGCGAGGACGAGTTCTTCAAGGGCGTGCAGGCGTACTTCAAGCGGCACGCGTTCGGCAACACCCGCCTGTCGGACCTGCTGGGCGCCCTGGAGGAGACCTCCGGCCGGGACCTGAAGACCTGGTCGAAGAAGTGGCTGGAGACGGCCGGCATCAACATCCTGCGCCCCGAGGTGGAGACGGACGCCGACGGGGTCATCACCTCCTTCGCCGTCCGCCAGGAGGCCCCGGCGCTGCCCGCCGGCGCCCAGGGCGAGCCGGTGCTGCGCCCGCACCGCATCGCGATCGGCCTCTACGACCTGTCCGACGCGGGCAAGCTGGTGCGCACCGACCGGATCGAGCTGGACGTCGACGGTGAGCTGACGGCCGTGCCGCAGCTGGCGGGCAGGCGCCGCCCGGCCGTGGTGCTGCTCAACGACGACGACCTGTCGTACGCCAAGGTCCGGCTGGACGAGCGGTCGCTCGCGGTGGTCACCGAGCACCTCGGCGACTTCACCGAGTCGCTGCCGCGCGCGCTGTGCTGGGCGTCGGCCTGGGACATGACGCGGGACGGCGAACTGGCCACCCGCGACTACCTCTCCCTGGTGCTGTCGGGCATCGGCAAGGAGTCCGACATCGGCGTGGTGCAGTCGCTGCACCGCCAGGTGAAGCTGGCCGTCGACCTGTACGCCGACCCGTCCGCCCGCGAGGCGCTGCTGACCCGCTGGACCGACGCCACGCTGGCGCACCTGCGGGCGGCCGAGGCGGGCAGCGACCACCAGCTGGCCTGGGCCCGGGCGTTCGCGGCGACCGCGCGCACCCCCGAGCAGCTCGACCTGCTGGAGGCGCTGCTCGACGGCACGCAGACCGTCGAGGGCCTGGCCGTGGACACCGAGCTGCGCTGGGCGTTCGTGGAGCGGCTCGCGGCGGTCGGCCGGTACGACGAGACAGAGATCGCGGCCGAGTACGAGCGGGACCGGACGGCGGCCGGCGAGCGGCACGCGGCCACCGCCCGCGCCGCGCGCCCGACGCCGGAGGCGAAGGCGGAGGCGTGGGCCTCGGTCGTCGACTCCGACAAGCTGCCCAACGCCGTGCAGGAGGCCGTGATCGGCGGCTTCGTGCAGACCGACCAGCGGGAGCTGCTCGCGCCGTACACCGACCGGTACTTCGAGGTCCTCAAGGACGTGTGGGCGTCCCGGTCGCACGAGATGGCCCAGCAGATCGCGGTCGGTCTGTACCCGGCGGTCCAGGTGTCCGAGGACACCCTCGCCAAGACGGACACCTGGCTGGCCACGGCCGAGCCGAACGCGGCCCTGCGCCGCCTGGTCTCCGAGTCCCGCGCGGGCATCGAACGGGCCCTGAAGGCCCAGGCGGCGGACGCGGCTGCGACGTCCCACTGACCCACCACCGAAGGGCGCCCGGTCTCCGCACCGGGCGCCCTTTCGTGTGCGCCGACCGATCAGCGCAGGGCGAGGAGAACCCGGTCGCGCAGCGCCTCGTCCTCGATCGTGTCGGCGGATCGCCAGGCGGCGTCCGTCACCTCCTCGGCCTGGAGTTCACCGACGCCGGCCGCCGTGCGGAACACGAACCGGAAGTCGAAGTGCCGGTGTTCCGGCTCGCCCTTGGCGGGATGGGCCGGGATCGGGTGGATGTCGATGTGCACGGGCCACTCCCCTACCGGGACGACAGCCGAGCCAGGGATGCCGGTTTCCTCGGTCAGCTCGCGCAGTGCCGCGGCGAGGAGAGTGGCGTCGCCCGGCTCCAGGTGTCCGCCGGGCAGCAGCCAGCGTTTCAGGGCCAGGTGCTCGATGTGGAGGACTCGTCCGGCGGGATCGGCCAGGACCGCTCCCGCCGTGGCGTGCCCCCGGAACTCCTTGCGACTGGTGATGTCCGCCGCCGGGTCGTCGAGGAGTGCCGTGATGCAGGCGAGCCGCTCCTTCTCCTCGGGGCGGGCATTCAGGTACGCGTCGACGGTCGCGCGGATGTGATCGGCTGTGACGGGCACAGTACGTCCTCACTGGTTGAAGTAGTCGAGCCGGGTCGCGGCGATGGCGGCGCGATCGGCCGGGCCGGTCTCGTGCATGCCCGGGCAGAGTCCGCCACCGGCGAGCACGGCGGAAGCGGCGACTATCCCGGCCTGCACCAGGAAGATGAACGGCCCCACGCTGGCGCCGTGCAGGAAGTTGACGGCGTTGCCGCCGTTGAGGAGGGAGAAGTAGTGCCCTGTCGTCAGGTACCGGGTGATGTGCGGGCCGACCTGGGTGCGCTCGTACGCTCCGGCCGGGCCCGGGCAGCCGTTCCGCTGGCTCACCGAGGCCGGGAAGCTGGGCGGCGAAGCCCGAAGCACCCTCCTCGGCGTGAGTGAGGTCCGGCCTCCCGCCGATGTCGCGGCGGTCCTGGGCATCGCCGACGACGAGACGGTCTTCCTGCGGCACCAGGTGCTCTCCATCGACGGGGAGCCTGTCGAACTGGTCAAGTCGTACTATCCCTCGGCACTCGCCAGAGGGACCGCCATCGCGGAGAAGCGGAAGATCAGGGGCGGCACCCCCGCCCTGCTCGCCGAACTCGGTCTCCCGCCGCGCCTGAGTGTGGACCGCGTCTCCGCACGAGTGCCGACCCACCCCGCCCAGCCGCTCGAACAGGGCCATGAGCACCGGTGAGGCGGCCATGATCATGCCCATGGTGGCGGCCGGGGTGGTCAGGCCGGCCTGGTTGACCAGGGTGTTGTAGACAGCGACGCCGAGGAGGGAGACGAGGAGGACGTAGCGGGCGTGCCGCCGCAGGAGGTGCCGTTGCCGCCAGGCCCGGCGGGCGCCGAAGGGGGCGACGGCGAGCAGCGCGATCACCCACCGCCAGAAGGCGTGCTGGACGGGCGGGACGCTGTCGTGCAGACCGCGCGAGGTGACGAAGCTGCCGGACCAGACGACCGTGGCGAGCGCGGCGCAGGCGAGGCCGAGAAGGGGGGCGGCGGCCTGGCGGGAGCGGGGGGCGCGGGGGGCGGTGGCGAGGGTGGTCTGGTGCGCGGCTGCGGGCACAGGGGGCCTTCCTGCTCGGCTGGGACGGGGCGGTCGTTCTACCGTCGCAGGGCCGGAAGCATCAGGTCCATCGAATCTTTGCGATCGTTCTTTTCAGCTCGCCTGAACAGTCGGGTCCCGCCGCCACCCAGCTGCCCCGCGACCGTCGCCCCGAACGCCAGCGCGAGGCCCGTCGTCTGCACCGGGGTGAGCGCCTGGCCGAGGGCCGCCCAGCCGACGACCGCCGCGGTCAGCGGGGAGAGCGGGCCGAGGAATCCGGCCTGGGTGGCAGTGAGCCGGCCGATCCCGCGGAACCAGAGCCAGTAGGCGAGGGCCGTGTTGGCCAGGGCCAGGTAGAGGTAGCCGCCCACGGCCCGGCCGTCGAGGGCGGGCGGGGCGCCCTCGGCCAGCAGCGCGACCGGCGCGATGAGCAGGCCGCCCGCGGTGAGCTGCCAGCCGGTCAGGGCCAGCGGCCCGACCCCCGCCGGGCGGCCCCAGCGCTTGGTCAGCACGGTGCCGGTGGCCATGGCGGCGGTGGAGGCGAGGGCCGCGAGGACGCCGACCAGGTCCAGCGCGCCGGCTCCCTTCAGCACGACGAGGCTGACGCCGAACGCGGCCACCAGCCCGGTGAGCAGCGTGCGGAGGGCGGGCCGCTGCCCGAGGAGCAGCGCGGACAGGCCGACGACGAACAGCGGCCCGGCCGAGCCGACGACCGCGGCCATCCCGCCGGGCAGCCGGTACGCCGCGACGAACAGCAGCGGGAAGAAGGCGCCGATGTTCAGCGCCCCGAGGACGGCCGCCTTGGCCCACCAGATGCCGCGCGGCAGCACCCGGGTCGCGGCGAGCAGCAGCAGACCCGCGGGCAGGGCCCGCAGCAGGGCCGTGAACAGGGGGCGGTCCGGCGGCAGGAACTCGGTGGTGACGGCGTAGGTGGTGCCCCAGGAGACGGGAGCGAGCGCGGTGACGGCGATGGCGGCGGCCGTGCCGGGCGTGCGGGTGGTGGCCATGGCGGAGCCCCTTCGGAGAGTCGTACGGGCTAGGTAGCTAGTAAGTAGCTTAGCGCTAAGCTACTTAGACGCAAGTGGCTTCCAAGTGGCTTTCTTGCGGGCAAGCTAGAGGGCCCCGATAATCGGGGCATGCACGCACAGCCAGCCGACCCGGTCGACGCGATCATCGAACAGTGGGCGCGGGTCCGCCCCGACCTGGACACCCGGCCGATGGAGGTCTTCGGCCGGATCTTCCGGCTCTCCCGCGCGATGGGCGACCGGATGGAGCGGGCCTACCGGGCCCACGGGATCTCCCGGGGCGAGTTCGACGTCCTCGCCACCCTGCGCCGCTCCGGCGAGCCGTACACGCTCTCCCCGCGCGAGCTGTCGGCCACCCTCATGCTCACCACCGGCGGGACCACCGGCCGCCTGGACAAACTGGAACGCGCCGGGCTGCTGCGCCGCTCCCCCGACCCGCACGACCGGCGCGGTCTGAAGGTGACCCTCACCGACGAGGGGCTGCGGCTGATCGACGAGGCGGTGGAGGCGGGGCTGGCCGAGGAGAGCGCCGCGCTGGCCGGCCTGGACGCGCAGCAGGCCGGCCACCTGGCCGGCCTGCTGCGCACGCTGCTCGCCGCCACGGCCGAGTAGCGCGCACGGAGAACGCCGGCGCGCCGCCGGTCACCCCGGTACGGCGCACACGGAAAACGCCGGGGGCGCCGGTCTCACCCGGGTACGGCGTACGCGCGTACCGACGGGAGGACGGGCGCCCCCGGCGAACGAACCGACGAGGCGGTCAGGCCTTGGCCCCTGCCCCGGACTTGACGTTGACGTTGGACGAGGTGGTGTCCTTCTTGGCCCGCGTCCTGTCCAGCAGCATGACCAGACCGGCGATGACCGCGAACAGCACCAGCGGGAGGAAGACGTACAGGCCCAGCGTCTGGATGACGCTCAGGCCCGGGCCGGGGTCGTCACCGTCGTCGCGGGTCAGCGCGAGCGCGGGGGACGACATGAGCAGCATCATCAGCGTCGTACCGGCGGCCAGGGCGCCGGCGCGCAGGGCGTTGTTCTTGTCCACGCATTCAAGTTAGCGAACCGGGCTGAAGGCCGCGCGCCCGGGGTGCCTTACCGCCGGGGGCACGGCGGCCGGCGACGCGGGGGCCGGAGCCCCCGCGCACCGCTCACGGCGCCCGGTCCTCAGTCTCCCGGCCGTGGTCCTCCCGGAGCACGCCCAGCAGTCCGCGCAGCCGCGGCGAGGCGACCAGTTCCTCCAGGGCGACCGGGCGGCCCTCCGCGTCGGCGAGCGGCAGCCGCCAGTTCGGGTACTCGTCCCAGGTGCCGGGCAGGTTCTGCGGGCGGCGGTCGCCGACGCCGTCCGGGAGCCAGACCCCGATCAGCCGGGCGGGGGTGCGCAGCAGGAAGCGGTGGACGGCGCGGATCTCCTCCTCCTCGGCGGAGCCGGGCGGACCGGCCGCCGTCAGGTCCAGAAGGCCGAGGCTGCCGAGCAGGGCCAGCCACTCCGCCGCGTCGGCGGTGGCCTCGGCCTTCTCCTCGACGGCCGGGCGGGCCAGCAGGCCGAGGCGGTCGCGCAGTTCGACGTGGTCGCCGGTGAGACGGGCGGCGGTGGGCGGCAGATCGTGCGTGGTGGCGGTGGCCAGGCAGTCGGCGCGCCAGCGCTCGGGCGGCAGCGGGCGGCCGTCGCCCTCCCAGTCCCGCTCGAACCACAGCACGGAGGTGCCGAGCACCCCGCGCCGCTGGAGCGCCTCGCGCACCCCGGGCTCGACGGTGCCCAGGTCCTCGCCGATCACCACCGCCCCGGCGCGGCCGGCCTCCAGCGCGAGGACGGCGAGCAGGGCGTCGGCGTCGTAGTGGACGTAGGTGCCCTCGGTGGGCGGGCTGCCCGCCGGGACCCACCAGAGCCGGAACAGGCCCATGACGTGGTCGATGCGCAGGGCGCCGGCGTAACGGAACAGGGCGCGCAGCAGCTCGCGGTAGGGCGCGTAACCGGTCTCCGCCAGCCGGTCAGGGCGCCAGGGCGGCAGGCCCCAGTCCTGGCCGCGGGCGTTGAAGGCGTCCGGCGGGGCGCCGACGGACATGCCGGCGGCGAACACGTCCTGCTGGGCCCAGGCGTCGGCGCCGGCCGGATGCACGCCGACGGCGAGGTCGTGCACGATCCCGACGGGCTGGCCGGCCTCGCGGGCGGCGCGCTGGGCGGCCCGGAGCTGGCCGTCGGTGAGCCAGGCCAGGCGGGCGTGGAACTCCACCCGGCCGGCGAGCTCGGACCGGGCCCGGGCGGTGGCGGCCGAGCGCGGGTCGCGCAGTCCGTCCGGCCAGCCGTGCCAGTCGGGGCCGTGCACCTCGGCGAGGGCGCACCAGGTGGCGTGGTCGACGAGGGCCTGGCCGTGGGCGGCGCGGAAGGCGTCGTAGGCGGCCTGCCGGCCGGGGCCCAGGGGCACCTCCAGGACCAGTTCCAGGGCCTCCCGCTTCAGTTCCCACACGGCGTCCCGGTCGATGAGCGCGCCCTTCTCCAGGACGGCGGCGCGCAGCCGCCCGGCCCGCTCCACCAGCGCGCCGAGCCGCTCGCGGTCCTCTACGTACGCGAACTCGGGGACGTCCTCGATCCGCAGGTGGACGGGGTCGGGAAAGCGGCGGGAGGAGGGGCGGTACGGGGAGGGGTCGGTGGGCGCGCCGGGTACGGCCGCGTGCAACGGATTGACCTGCACGAACCCGGCGCCGGCGGTGCGTCCGGCCCAGCCGGCCAGCTCCGCGAGGTCGGCGAGGTCGCCCATGCCCCAGGAGCGGCGGGAGAGCAGGGAGTACAGCTGGACGAGGAGGCCGTACGCGCGGGCGGGCGGGGCGGGGAGCCGGTCCGGCGCGACGACGAGGTGGGCCTCGCCGGTGCGGCCGTCTGGGGCGGTGGCGGTCAGCCGGTGGACGCCGGGCGGCAGGTCCGCGACGTCCTCCCGGTCCTGCCCGTCCTCCGTCCCGACGCGCAGCCGGGTGCCGGGGGGCAGGCCGGTCAGGGCGGCGGGCGGCTCGGCGCCGGCCCAGTGGACCACCGTCGGCGGCAGCAGCCGCTCGCTCAGCTCGCGCTCCCGGGCGGCGAGGGCGGCGCGCACCGCGTCCGGGCCGCTCGCGTCGACGCCGAGGGCCGCGAGGGCGGCGGTCACGGCGGAGGCGGGGACCTGGACCGTACGGTCCGGGGCGGGGCGGTAGGACGTGGCGACCCCGTACAGGCCGGCGAGCCGGGCGAGGTCGGCGGACGGCGTGTCGGGGTGCTCCTCGGGCGCCGCGGCCATCTACAGCCCCGGCGCGCAGAAGTCCGGGACCGGGTCGGACTCGCTGGTCAGCGGGGCGGCCTCGGCGAGCGGGGGCTCGCTGGTCAGCGGCTCGGCGTCGGGCAGCGGCGGTTCGCTGGTCAGCGGGGCCTGCGCGGACGCGCTCTCCGCGCTGAAGACGCACACCGGCGCCTGGCCGGGCTCGGCGGACGGTGCCGCCACGGGTTTGGACGGGGCCGGGATCTTGAGGCGAGCGGCCACGGGGGCCTCCTTGTCGGGGTGCGGGTGCCACGGCCCGTACGGGACGGGTTACCGCAGCCCTACCCCGTGAGCCCCGGGCCACGCGCGGCAACTGCCCGGTACCCGGGTGATGCGGAGCCCGGCCGGGTGACGGCTCGGCGGCGGGCGGCCTCCGGGCAGCCCGGCGCCCGAGCGGGCGCGGAGAACCGCGCGCGGACCCCGCACACCCGCCGAGCGCGGTCCCACCGGTCCGGAACGCCAGATCCGGAACGCTAGGCGGACACCCCGTCGATCCGGGCCAGGGCGTCGTCCGCGCCGTACGGCTGCAAGTACGGCAGCCAGCGCGGGTCGCGGTGCCCGGTGCCGATGATGCGCCAGGCCAGCCCGGTCGGCGGGGCCGGCTTGTGCCGCAGCCGCCAGCCCAGCTCGACCAGGTGGCGGTCGGCCTTGACGTGGTTGCAGCGGCGGCAGGAGGCCACCACGTTGTCCCAGACGTGCTTGCCCCCGCGGCTGCGCGGGATGACGTGGTCGACGCTGGTTGCGACGCCACCGCAGTACATGCACCGGCCCCCGTCGCGCGCGAAGAGCGCACGGCGGGTCAACGGGACGGGGCCGCGGTAGGGCACCCGGACGAACCGTTTGAGCCGGACCACGCTGGGTGCGGGGAGGGTGACGGTGGCGCTGTGCATATAGGCGCCGGATTCCTCAAGGGAGACGGCCTTGTTCTCCAGGACGAGGACGAGCGCGCGGCGGAGCGGTACGACGCCGAGCGGCTCGTACGACGCGTTGAGGACCAGGACATGCGGCACGGGTGCCTCCTTGGGCGTCGGCGGCGCGTGGCTCGCGCCGGGACGAACTGCAGTCAGTCTCCCCTCAGGCCTGGTGGAAGCGCCACCATGTCCCGGTAACGGGCTGGGAGTGTTTTCGACCACATCTGATTCATCCCCCGTCCCAGGGCCTGTTCAAGCCCGCGTGAGCCGTGTCTCTCCTGCCCGTCCGGCACCCGGATCGGCGGGGGCCTGCCGCGCTGCCCCGTTAGTGTGGTGGTTCCGTCCGCCCGGTGACCTTTTCGTGACCTTGCCCCCCGCCGGCGCGGACCGCGCAGCACCTGGAGGTACCTGCCGTGTCGTCCCTGTCCGCCCTCCTCGTGGCCGCCGGCGCGTCGCCGTCCCCGTCCCCGTCACCGTCGCAGTCGACGACCCCGGCCGTGCCGACGCTCCAGGACGCCCAGGAGAGCGCGACGAACGCGGCGAGCTGGGTCGAGCAGAACTGGTCGACGTGGCTCGCGATGGGTCTGCGCATCCTGCTGATCGTGGTCGTGGCGGCGGCCCTGCGGGCGGCGGTGCGGCGGGCGATCACCCAGCTGATCGACCGGATGGGCCGTACCGCGCAGGCCGTGGACGGCACCGCGCTGGGCGGGCTGCTGGTCAACGCCGAGCGGCGGCGGCAGCGGTCGGCGGCGATCGGCTCGGTGCTGCGCTCGGTGGCCAGCTTCCTCATCCTCGGCACGGCCGCGCTGATGGTGCTGTCCACCTTCGAGATCAACCTGGCGCCGCTGCTGGCGTCGGCCGGTGTCGCGGGCGTGGCGATCGGTTTCGGCGCGCGCAACCTGGTGACGGACTTCCTGTCCGGCGTGTTCATGATCCTGGAGGACCAGTACGGCGTCGGTGACGTGATCGACGCGGGCGTGGCCACCGGCGAGGTGATCGAGGTCGGGCTGCGCGTGACCAAGCTGCGCGGCGACAACGGCGAGATCTGGTACGTCCGCAACGGCGAGGTCAAGCGGATCGGGAACCTGTCGCAGGGCTGGGCGACGGCCGGGGTCGACGTGACCGTCCGGGCGAGCGAGGACCTGGACCGGGTCAAGGCCACGCTGGACGGGGTCGCCGAGCGGATGAGCCGGGAGGAGCCCTGGAACGAGCTGCTGTGGGGCCCGGTGGAGGTCCTCGGCCTGGACTCGGTGCTGATCGACTCCATGGTGGTCCGGGTCTCGGCGAAGACCATGCCGGGCAAGTCGGTGACGGTGGAGCGGGAGCTGCGCTGGCGGATCAAGCGGGCGTTCGACGCGGCGAGCATCCGGATCGTGGGCGGCGCGACGGCGGTCGAGGACGCCGAGGACACCCCGGACCCGACGGCGACGGTGGCGGCCCCGTCGGCGTACTCCAACGCGGACTCGCCGCAGTCGGCGGCGGCCTCCCCGATCGTCACCCAGCGGCCGGCACCCCCGGCGAAATAGCGGAACGGATTCAGCACGCTCGTTCGAGTGAACGGATGGGGCATTCCGGCGCGGGGGCGCACGGAATGCCCCATCGTTGTGCCGGGCACCGCCCCTTCGCCCACGGCTGAGCCCCGGTCGCTGTCCGCCGGCGCCTATTGACGCCCTCTTCCTCCCCGGCTTACGGTCCTCCCATTCAGACAGGAAACTTTCCTAACAATCCTCCGGGGTGGCGGAAGGTCAGGAGGGGGCTCCCATGGCAGGAACCAGCGGTACGCCGGGCACCCCGCGCGTCCTGCGCGCCATGAACGACCGCGCCGCGCTGGACCTGCTGCTGGCACACGGACCGCTGTCCCGCACCCGGATCGGCAGGCTCACCGGCCTGTCCAAGCCCACCGCCTCCCAGCTGCTGGCCCGTCTGGAGGCCGCCGGGCTGGTCCGGGTCACCGGCACCAGCGAGGGCCGCCCGGGGCCCAGCGCCCAGCTGTACGCCATCGATCCGGCCGTGGCGTACGCCGCCGGGCTCGACGTCACCGCGCGGCGCATCCGGGCCGCCGTCGCCGACATCACCGGCCGCACGGTCGGCGAGTACGAGCTGCCCACCCCCGGCCGGCGGCCCGCCCAGCCGGTCGTACGGCAGGTGACGGACGCCCTCGACGGCGCGGTGAAGGCCGCCGGGCTCGTCCGGTCCGATGTGCGCCGGCTGGTCATCGGCACCCCCGGCGCCTTCGATCCGGGCACCGGGCGGCTGCGCTACGCCGCCCATCTGCCCGGCTGGCACTCCCCCACGCTGCTCGCCGACCTCGCGGCGGAGCTGCCGATGCCGGTGGAGTACGAGAACGACGTCAACCTCGCCGCCCTGGCCGAACAGCGGCTCGGCGCGGCCCGCGGCCACGAGGACTTCGTGCTGCTGTGGAACCAGGAGGGCCTGGGCGCGGCCCTGGTCCTGGGCGGCCGGCTGCACCGCGGCTGGACCGGCGGCGCCGGCGAGGTCGGCTTCCTGCCGGTGCCGGGCGCCCCCCTGGTCCGCCAGGTCACCCGGGCGGGCAGCGGCGGCTACCAGGAACTGGCCGGCGCCCAGGCGCTGCCGGGGCTGGCCCGGGAACTCGGCATATCCGACGTGCCCCGGGCGCCGTACGCCGAGGCCGCCGCCCGGCTCGTGGCCCGCGCCGCCGACCACGCCGACGGCCCCCACCGGGACCTGCTCCGGGCCTACGCCACCCGGCTGGCCACCGGTCTCGCCTCGCTCGTCTCCGTCCTCGACCCCGAACTCGTCGTCCTCGGCGGCTCGGCCCTGACGGCCGGCGGCGAGGTGCTGCGGGGGCTCGTCCAGGCCGAACTGGCGGAACTGGCCGCGGCCCGGCCCCGGCTGGCCGTCGCCGAGGTCCGCGAGCACCCCGTGCTGCGCGGTGCGCTGGAGTCCGCGCTGGCCGCCACCCGCGACGAGGTCTTCGACACCGCGCGCTGAGCGCCCCCGCTTTCTCGCTCCACCCCGAACTGTCCCCTCCTTTCCTCGCCCGGAACGACTACCCGGACGTCCGTCGAAGGCGTGACGCCCACCGGAGCAAAGGGTTGATCTGACTGTGAAACTGACCGTGGTCGGCGGCGGCTCGACCTACACCCCCGAACTCGTCGACGGCTTCGCCCGCCTGCGCGACACCCTGCCCGTGGAGGAACTGGTCCTGGTCGACCCGGCCGCGGACCGGCTGGAGCTGGTCGGCGGCCTGGCCCGGCGGATCTTCGCCCGGCAGGGCCACGGCGGCCGGATCGTCACCACCTCCGACCTGGACGCGGGGGTCGACGGCGCCGACGCCGTCCTGCTCCAGCTGCGCGTCGGCGGCCAGGCGGCCCGCGAACGGGACGAGACCTGGCCGCTGGAGTGCGGCTGCGTCGGCCAGGAGACCACCGGCGCGGGCGGCCTGGCCAAGGCGCTGCGCACGGTCCCGGTCGTCCTGGACATCGCCGAACGGGTCCGCCGGGCCAACCCGCGCGCCTGGATCATCGACTTCACCAACCCGGTCGGCATCGTCACCCGCGCCCTGCTCCGGGCCGGGCACCGGGCGGTCGGCCTGTGCAACGTGGCGATCGGCTTCCAGCGCAAGTTCGCCGCCCTGCTGGACACCGCCCCCGCCGAAATCCACCTGGCGCACGTGGGACTGAACCACCTCACCTGGGAGACCGGGGTGCGGCTGGGCGGACCGGACGGCGAGGACGTGCTGCCCCGGCTGCTGACCGAGCACGGCGAGGCCATCGCCGCCGACGTCCGCCTGCCCCGCCCCCTGCTGGACCGCCTCGGCGTGGTCCCCTCCTACTACCTGCGCTACTACTACGCCCACGACGAGGTCGTCCGCGAACTGCGCACCAAGCCCTCCCGGGCCGCCGAAGTGGCCGCCATGGAGAGGGAGCTGCTGGAGATGTACGGCGACCCGGCCCTGGACGAGAAACCGGAGCTGCTCGCCAGGCGCGGCGGCGCGTTCTACTCGGAGGCCGCCGTGGACCTCGCGGCGGCCCTGCTGGGCGGCGGGGGCAGCCCGTACCAGGTGGTGAACACGCTCAACCGGGGCACGCTGCCGTTCCTGCCCGACGACGCGGTGATCGAGGTGCAGGCCGCGGTCGGCCCGGCGGGCCCGGTCCCGCTGCCCGTCCCGGCGCTCGACCCGCTGTTCTCGGGGCTGATCGCGAACGTGACGGCGTACGAGGACCTGGCCCTGGACGCGGCGCTGCGCGGCGGCCGGGACCGGGTGTTCCGCGCGCTGCTGGCACACCCCCTGATCGGGCAGTACGCGTACGCCGACACCCTCACCGACCGGCTGGTCGCGCACAACCGGGAGTACCTCGCGTGGGCCTGACCCCGACCGTGCTCGCCATCGACGCGGGCAACAGCAAGACCGACGTGGCCGTGGTCGGCGCCGGCGGCGAGGTGCTGGCCACGGCCCGCGGCGGCGGCTTCCGCCCGCCCGCGGTGGGGGTGCCGGCGGCGGTGGAGGCGCTGGCCGGTCCGGTCGCGCGCGCCTTCGCCGAGGCGGGGGTCGCTTCCGTCTCCCATGTGTCGGCGTGCCTGGCCAACGCCGACCTCCCGGTGGAGGAGGAGCGGCTGGCGGGCGCGCTGCGTGCGCGGGCGTGGGGTGCGTCGGTGGAGGTCCGCAACGACACCTTCGCCGTCCTGCGGGCGGGCGTCGCCGAGCCGCGCGGGGTGGCGGTGGTGTGCGGGGCGGGGATCAACTGCGTGGGCATGCGCCCCGACGGACGCACCGCCCGCTTTCCGGCCGTCGGCCGGATCTCCGGGGACTGGGGCGGCGGCTGGGGGCTGGCCGAGGAGGCGCTGTGGCACGCGGCCCGCGCGGAGGACGGCCGCGGCGGGCCGACCGCGCTGGCCCGCACCCTGCCCGCGCGCTTCGGGCTGCCCACGATGTACGCGCTGATCGAGGCCCTGCACCTGGAGCGGATCGCGCCCGAGCGCCGGCACGAGCTGACGCCGGTGCTGTTCGCCACGGCGGCGGACGGCGACCCGGTGGCGCGCGCGCTGGTCACCCGGCTCGCCGAGGAGGTCACGGCGATGGTCACGGTGGCGCTGTCCCGGCTGGACCTGCTCGGCGAACCGGTCCCGGTCCTGCTCGGCGGCAGCGTCCTCACCGCCGGTCACCGGCAGCTGGACGACGCCGTGCGCGCCCTGCTCGCCGACCGTGCCCCCGAGGCCGACGTCCGCGTGGTCACGGCCCGCCCGGTGCTGGGCGCGGTCCTGCTGGGCCTGGACCACCTGGGCGCCGGGGCGGAGGCCGGCGAAAGGGCGCGGAAGCACTGGGAGACGCCCGGCCCCTGACCGGTTCCGGTTCCCCCCGGAACCGGTCACCGGCCGTCCCCGGGGGAACCGATGCCCCGTCACCGGCGTCTTCCCGCGCGGGGGATGGTGCGTGCGCCGGCCCGCGCCCCGGGGGCCCGCGCGATCCGGACCAAGATCCAGTGAAGCCGGTGCGGATGCCGGTGCGGGCGGTGATACTGGGCGGCGAACGGATGACCATGGGGGAGGTCGAGTGACACACCCGCCGAAGAGCAGCGCGCCGCCACCGCCGGCCGGGCCCGCCGGTGCCGCCGGCCTCCCCGGCATCCCCGCCCAGCCCCAGGGGCACCCCCTGCCCGCCGCGGCGCCCGCCCCGTCCGCGCGGCGCACCGCGTTCGCCGAGGGCGTCGAGCGGGTGGCGGCCGCCGCGACCACCGAGCCGGGGCGGCTGCGGATCATCGGTGCCGTACTGGCCCTGCTGGTCCTCGTGTTCGGCGCGGTCACCGCCTGGCAGACCAGTACCCGCTCGGCCGCCGCCGACGACGTGCTGCGCCGCAGCCAGCCGCTCAGCTTCGGCGCGGCCGGCATCTACCGCTCGCTGGCCGACGCCAACACCGCCGCCTCCACCGGGTTCCTGGCGGGCGGACAGGAGAACGCCAAGGCCCGCGGCCAGTACGAGAGGGACATCCGGGAGGCCGCCGCCGGACTCGTCACCGCCGCCGCCAACGCCGAGCCCGGCTCGGCCGCCGAGGCGACCGTCACCCGGCTGAACCGGCTGCTGCCCGAGTACAAGGGCCTCGTCGAGCGGGCCCGGACGTACAACCGGCAGGGTTATCCGGTGGGCGGCGCCTATCTGCGGTACGCCGACGAGAAGATGCAGAAGCACATGCTCCCGGCGGCCGAGGCGCTCTACACCACGGAGAACCGCCGGCTGGAGGCCGACTACGGCGACGCGACACCGTACCCGTGGGCGGCGATCGCGCTCGGCGTGCTCGCCCTGGCCGCGCTCGGCTGGGCCCAGCACCGCCTGTACCGGCGCACCCACCGCGTCCTCAACCGCGGCCTGGTCGCCGCCACCGCCGCGACCACGGCCGCCCTGCTGTGGCTGGTGGTGGGCCACGCGGTCGCCCGCTCGGGGCTCGACGGCTCCCACGAGCACGGGATCCGCTCGCTCAACGTGCTGCACGACGCCCGGATCGCCGCCCTGAAGGCGCGCGGCAACGAGAACCTGAGCCTGGTGGCGCGCGGCGCGGACACCGTCACGGTGGCCGGGCGGACGTACGACGCCCACTACTACGACTTCGACAAGGACATGGCGGTGCTCCGCGAGGCGCTGACCGAGGCGGCGCGGCTCGCCGACGACGACGCGGGCACCGCCCCGGTCACGGCCGCCCAGGGCGACACGGCCGTGTGGCAGCGGCGGCACGCCGCGGCCCGCGCCGAGGACGAGAACGGCAACTACCAGCAGGCCCTGGACAAGGTGATCGGCGCCGAGGGCGCGACCGCCGAGTGCTTCGACGGCGTCGACCGCGGCCTGGAGCGGGCCATCGGCCACGAGCGGAACGAATTCAGGAGGGCCGCCGGTGACGGACGGGACGCGCTGGCCTGGCTGCCGGGGGGCACCGCCGCCCTCGCGGTGCTGGGCGCGGCGGGTGCCGTGGCCGGCATAGGCCGCAGGCTTTCGGAGTACCGGTGACAGGGGGCAGGGCGATGGACGCGAACCGTGCGCGGGCCTCGCTGCGGGGCTGGGGCGGAGTCGCCACCATGGCCGTACTGTGCGCGCTGGCGCTGGCGTTCGTCCTGCTGCTGCCCTGCACGCAGCGGGTGACGGCCGAGCCGGGCCGGGCCGCACGGCAGACCGCCACCGGCACCCAGGCCCGCGCCGACGGCTGCGTGGACGCGGAGGCGCACGAGCGGACGCTCGCCCCGTCCGCCGCGGACGGCCCGACGATCCGGGCGATCCAGGCCCGCACGGGCGCCAAACGCAAACTGGTCGTCGGCGTCGACCAGAACAGCTACCGCTGGGGCTACCGCAACCCGAACACCGAGGGCGCCCGGCTGGAGGGCTTCGACATCGACCTCGCGCACCGGATCGCCGAGGACATCCTCGGCGACCGGGACGCGGTGCAGTTCAAGGCGATCCCGACCAGCCTGCGCATCCCGGCGATCCAGGACGGGCGCGTGGACATGGTCGTCCGCACGATGACGATCACCTGCGACCGGCTGCGCCAAGTCGCGTTCTCCGCGCCCTACTTCCGCACCGGCCAGCAGGTCCTCGCCCCCAAGTCCTCCCCGGTCACCGGCTACGACGGCTCGCTGGCGGGCAGGAAGGTGTGCACGGCGACCGGTTCGACCGCGTACGCCAAGCTGGACGCCGACCGCAAGGCGGGCCGGCTGCCCGGTTCCACCGACCTGTCCACCACCGTGCCCAACCAGCTGGACTGCCTGGTCCGGCTGCAACTCGGCGAGGTGGACGCGGTGGTGACCGACGGGGCGCTCGCGGCGAGCCAGGCCGCCCAGGACCCGACCGTCGAACTCAAGGGCGGGGCGTTCACGACCGAGTACTACGGCGTGGCGATGAAGAAGGACGCCGACGATCTGGTACGCCGGGTCAACCGCGTTCTGGTGGACTATCGCGCGAACGGCTGGCAGCGGTCGTACGACGAGTGGCTGTCGGCGACACTGGGCAGGGACCCGGCCGCGTCGAAGCCGCCCGCGCCACGCTATCTGCGCGGCAGTTGAGCCGCGGAAGACCGGAACCGACAGCGAGCGAGAGGTGATCGATGGGCGTCACGGACCCCGCCGGGCCGGTGATGGACCGGGACGAGGCGGACCGTGCGCTGGCGCGGCTCGGCCAGGAGCACGAGGCGATCGAGACCTCCCTGCTGGCCCTCCAGGACCACGCGGGCCGCAGACTCCTCGAAGGCGCCGGGCTGACCGGTGTCACCCGGGAACGCTGGCAGGCCACGGAGGCGCGGATCACCCTGCTGTGGACGTACTTCGACGCGTACACGGCGGCGCTGCGCGGTGCCCGTGAGATCCGGGCCCGGCGCCGCTGGTCCAGCCGCGAGGACCTGGCGGAGCTGACCGGACTGCTGCGCGGCGCGTCCGTGACCGTCCCCGGCGGCGAGAGCGGCAGGCTCAGCGAGACGTTCACGCTGCCGGAGCTGGTGGACCGGATGAACGAGCTGTACGCGACGAGCCTGGACGTGATCGTCGCCGCCGACGCGGTGTGGTCCGCGCTGCCCGCGCGGATCGACCTGCTCGCCGCGGAACTCCAGCGCACCCGGCAGCTCGCGCACTCCGTCGGGGTGCGCCCGGGCGAGCACCCGGCCGGTGACGACCTGGAGCGGATCACCCGCACGCTGACCCGGCTGCGCGAGGACGTCGTCACCGACCCGCTCGCGTTCTGGGTGCCCGCCGAGGGCAGTTCCGCACCGGGCGGCGGACGCCCCGACACGACGGTGTACGACCGTGCGGCGCGCGCCCTGGAGGACGTGCGCCGGGAGATCGACGCGGTGCTGACGGTACGTCAGGACGCGGAGGCGCGGCTGGTCCGGGTGCGGGACGTGCTCTCCCGGGCGGAGCGCACCCTCGCCGAGGCCCGGACCGCGCGCGTCGAGGTGCTGGCGAAGATCGCCGCCACCGAGGTGCCGGTGGTCGGCGGCCCGCCGACCGCGCTCCAGGAGCAGCTGGCGACCGCCGTCGAGTACCGCAGGCAGGGCCGGTGGCACCGGCTCTCCCCGCTGCTGGAGGCGCTGGAGGAGAAGGCGGAGGACGAACTGCTGCGCGCCCGCGAGTCGTTGACCGCGGTCACCGCGCCGCTCGCGGTCCGCGCCGAACTGCGCGGCCGGCTCGACGCCTACAAGGCGAAGGTCACGCGGCACGGCCTGGCCGAGGACCCGCTGCTGGTGGAGCGGTACGACGCGGCCCGCCGCATGCTGTGGAGCGCGCCCTGCGACCTGCGCGTGGCCGAACAGGCCGTGCTGCGCTACCAGCGGGCGGCGGCCGAACTGCTCGACGGCACGGGCGGGCCCGAGGACCGCGAGGGGGACGCGTCATGAGTCAGCCGGGGCAGACCTGCCAGCGGCCGGGGTGCGAGGGCGCCTACGAGGACATGGGCGGCGGCGGGCTGTACTGCGACACCTGCGGTCTGGCGCCGGTGGTGGCCGGGGGGCTCCCCTCCGGGGGGCTCCCCTCCGGGGGAGGAATGGTGGTCTCGCCGGCCACCGGGGTCGCCAAGGGGGCCGCGGACGGCCCCGGTTCGCGCAGCTCGCGGACGGCCTCGCAGTCGTCGCGGTCGCGCCGCTCGGTGTCCGGACGGCTGTCCCGTTCGGTGTCGGGACGGTCCACGGGCCGCTCGGTGTCGGTGCGCAGCTCCGGCTCCGCCTCCGGTGCCTCGGCGCGCGGGCGGCTGGGCGCCGGGCTGGTGTCCGTGCCGCAGGTGCCGCGGCCCGACCCGCGCGCGATGGTGCTGGAGCGCCCGGAGGTGCCCGAGCGCAAGCGGTTCTGCTCCCGGTCGGACTGCGGGGCGCCGGTGGGCCGGGCACGCGGCGACCGGCCGGGCCGCACGGAAGGTTTCTGCACCAAGTGCGGGCACCCGTACTCCTTCGTGCCCAAGCTGCGCGCCGGGGACATCGTGCACGGCCAGTACGAGGTCGCGGGCTGCCTCGCGCACGGCGGGCTGGGCTGGATCTACCTCGCCGTGGACCGGGCCGTCTCCGACCGCTGGGTGGTGCTCAAGGGCCTGCTGGACACCGGCGACCAGGACGCCATGGCCGCGGCGATCTCCGAGCGGCGCTTCCTCGCCGAGATCGAGCACGCCAACATCGTGCGGATCTACAACTTCGTGGAGCACCTGGACCAGCGCACCGGCTCCCTCGACGGCTACATCGTCATGGAGTACGTCGGCGGCAAGTCCCTGAAGGAGATCGCCAACGCCCGCCGGGCCCCCGACGGCCGCCGCGACCCGCTGCCGGTGGAACAGGCGTGCGCCTACGGCATCGAGGCCCTGGAGGCGCTCGGCCACCTGCACAGCAGGAACCTGCTGTACTGCGACTTCAAGGTCGACAACGCCATCCAGACCGAGGACCAGCTCAAGCTGATCGACATGGGCGCCGTCCGCCGGATGGACGACGAGGAGTCGGCGATCTACGGCACGGTGGGCTACCAGGCCCCGGAGGTCGCCGAGACCGGCCCGTCGGTGGCCAGCGACCTGTACACGGTGGGCCGCACCCTGGCGGTGCTCACCTTCGACTTCCAGGGCTACACCACCGTCCACGCCGATTCCCTCCCCGACCCGGACACCATCGAGGTGTTCCGCCGCTACGAGTCCTTCTACCGGCTGCTGGTGCGCGCCACCGACCCCGACCCCGACCGCAGGTTCGGCTCCGCCGAGGAGATGGCCGAGCAGCTCACCGGCGTGCTGCGCGAGGTGGTCGCGCTGCAGAGCGGCCAGCCGCGGCCCGCGCTGTCCACCCTGTTCGGACCCGAGGTGAGGGTCACGGACACCGAGCTGTTCCCGCCGCCGGCCGGGGAGGTGTCCCGGCTCGGCGCCCGCCGGGACCGCAGGAGCCGGGCCGCCGCTCCCGCCCTTCCTCCGGCGGCGCTCGTGCGGCCCGCGGACACCCCGGCGGCCGCCCTGGCACTGCCCCTGCCGCTGGTCGACCCCGGCGACCCGGGCGCCGGTTTCCTGGCGGGCCTGCCGGCCTCCGTCCCGGCCGAGCTGATCAGTACCCTGGCCGCCGCGCCCACCCGGACCGTGGAGACCCGGCTGCGGCAGGTCCGCGCCCGGCTGGAGAGCGGCGACCACCAGGGCGCCCTGACGGGCCTGGCCGAGCTGGAGGAGGAACGGCCCGACGACTGGCGGGTGGTGTGGCTGCGCGGCGTGGCCGCCCTGGTCACCGGCGACTTCGCGGGCGCCGCCCTGGCCTTCGACGCGGTCTACGACGCCTTCCCCGGCGAGGCCGCGCCCAAGCTGGCCCTCGCCCTGTGCGCCGAGGTGCTGGGCCAGACGGACAACGCGGCCGAGTACTACCGGCTGGTGTGGACGACCGACCGGAGCTTCGTGAGCGCCGCGTTCGGGCTGGCCCGGGTGCGGCTCGCGGCCGGCGACCGGCAGGGCGCCGTACAGACGCTGGAATCGGTGCCGGAGTCGTCCATCCACTACACGGCCGCCCGGGTCGCCGCCGTCCGGGCCCGGCTGAGAGGTCGTACGCCGGGCCCGGGTGACGTACCGTTCGGGGACGACCTGGCGGCCGCCGCCGGGCAGGTCGAGGCGCTCCAGGCCTACGGTCTGGACCCGGCGCGGCGCGCGCGGCTGTCGGCGGAAGTGCTCGGCGGCGCGCTGGACTGGGTACTCTCCGGGGGCGCCGGATCCGCCGCGGCGGGCCGGACGCTGCTGGGCAGCGGTCTGGACGAGCGGGGTCTGCGCTTCGGGCTGGAGCGCGCCTACCGCACGCTGGCCCGGCTGGCGCCCGGCGGCAAGGAGAGGATCGAGCTGGTGGAACGGGCCAACCGTTACCGCCCCCGGACGTGGGTGTAAGTCGATGTCGCAGATGCCCCGGCAGGCCGCACTGCCGAAGTGCCCGAGCTGCGCGGAACCGGTGGAGCCGGGTGACCTGTTCTGCGGAGCGTGCGGATACGACCTGTCGGTGGTGCCCGCGCCGCCGCAGGACCATCCGACGCTCCCCATGACCGGTGCCGCCGGGCCCGTCAACCCCGCGCCCCCGCCCGCGCAGGACCCGCCGGGCAGCGGCGCGGACGGCGGCGCGCCGCACGGACAGGCGCCCGAGGACGGGCAGTGGGCCGGTTCCGGGGTGCGGTTCGACCGCCCGGCGGAGCCCGAGGAGTACCCGTTGCAGGCACCGGACCCGCGGCTGACCGCCCCGGCCGCCGCCCCCGCCGCCCCGGCGCGGCGGTGCGTGGCCTGCCGCACGGGCCGGGTGGACGACGACGGCTACTGCGAGAACTGCGGGCACGCCCAGCCCCGCGAACGCGACCACCTGGAGCGGGAGACGGGCCCGGTCGCGGCCGTCAGCGACCGCGGTCTGCGCCACCACCGCAACGAGGACGCCTTCGCCGTCGGCCACACCACGCTGCCCGACGGCACCCCGGCGGCACTGGCGATCGTCTGTGACGGCGTGTCCTCCGCGACCCGCCCCGACGCCGCCTCCCAGGCCGCCTCCCGGGCGGCCGGCGACTCCCTGCTGGCCGCGCTGGAGCACGGCGCCCATCCGCAGACGGCGATGCACGAGGCGATCGTCGCCGCCGCGCACGCCGTCAACGCGCTCGCCGACGAGCCCGCCACGGCCCGCGAGCACGCCCCGCACCAGAACGCGCCGGCCTGCACGATCGTCGGCGCGGTGGTCACCTCCGGGCTGCTGGTCGTCGGCTGGGTCGGCGACAGCCGGGTCTACTGGGTGCCCACCGACCGCACCGCGCCGCCCGCCCGGCTCACCGAGGACGACTCCTGGGCCGCGCAGATGGTGGCCGCCGGACTGATGAGCGAGGCCGAGGCGTACGCCGACGAACGGGCCCACGCGATCACCGGCTGGCTCGGCGCGGACGCCTACGAACTGGAGCCGCACACCGCCTGCTTCCGGCCGGACCGGCCCGGCACGGTGGTGGTGTGCACCGACGGACTGTGGAACTACGCCGAGACGGCCCGGGAGATGTCCGAGGTGGTCCCGCCGGACGCGGCGGCCCGCCCGCTGCACGGCGCCCGGGTGCTGGTCGGGCACGCCCTGGACGGCGGGGGCCACGACAACGTAACAGTGGCGCTGCTGCCGTTCCCGGCGCCCGCGCAGGGGGCAGGATCGGCCTGAGGGCCGTATCCGGCAGGACCACGGCACGGGGAAGCGGGGGCGGACCGGAGGGGACCGGTCCGTCCGCGGCCGGCGCCACGCGCCGGCGGGGCATTCGAGGGGGATGCGACACAGCATGGCCAACTTCGCGAAGTCGAACGTGCCGCGGTTCTCGGTGGACGTCTACCAGAACGAGTACCTGCCCGAGGGCGGCGGCGAGGTCGACGCCATAGTGACGGTGACCGCGGCCGGCGGCGGCACCGTCGGCGACGCCGTCCCGGCACCGGCGCGTCCGGCGGCACCGCCTTCCGCCGCGGTGGCGGTCATGGTCGACTGCTCGGGCTCCATGGACTACCCGCCCGCGAAGATGCGGGGCGCCCGGGACGCCACGGCCGCCGCGATCGACACCCTGCGCGACGGCACCCGCTTCGCGGTGATCGCCGGCACCCATGTCGCGCAGGAGGTCTACCCGGGCGGCGGGCGGCTCGCGGTCGCCGACGCCACCACCCGCGGGCAGGCCAGGCAGGCGCTGCGCCGGCTGAGCGCGGGCGGCGGCACGGCCATCGGCACCTGGCTGCGGCTCGCCGACCGGCTGCTGTCCGCGGCGGACGTCACCCTCCGGCACGGCATCCTGCTCACCGACGGCCGCAACGAACACGAGTCGCCCGAGGACCTGCGGGCCACCCTGGACGCCTGCGCGGGCCGGTTCACCTGCGACGCGCGGGGCGTGGGCACGGACTGGGACGTGAAAGAAGTCACAGGCATCGCCTCGGCACTGCTCGGCACCGCCGACATCGTCGCCGATCCGGGCCGTCTCGCCGCCGACTTCACGCGGATGATGGAGACGGCGATGGGCAAGGAGGTCGCCGACGTCGCCCTGCGGGTGTGGACGCCGGCCGGGGCGGCCCTGCGGTTCGTCAAGCAAGTAGCGCCCTCCGTCGAGGACTTGACGGGCCGGCGCACCGAGGCCGGGCCGCGCGCCGGGGACTACCCCACCGGTTCCTGGGGCGACGAGTCCCGTGACTACCACCTGTGCGTGACGGTCCCGCCGGCCGGGCTGGGCCAGGAGATGCTGGCGGCACGGGTCTCCCTCGTCGTCCCACAACCGGACGGAACGGCACAGAACCTCGGCGCCCAGGGCCTCGTACGGGCCGTGTGGACCGACGACCTGGCCGCCTCCACCGCCATGAGCCCCCAAGTCGCCCACTACACCGGGCAGGCCGAACTGGCGCAAGCCATCCAGCAAGGGATCGACCTGCGCAAAGCGGGCGATTTCGATGGAGCAACCGCCAAACTGGGCCGGGCCGTTCAGCTCGCGAACGCCTCGGGGAACGCGGATACTGCGAAACTGCTTGCGAAGGTGGTGGACGTGGTCGACGCCGCGACAGGTACTGTGCGGTTGAAGACGAGGGTCACGGAGGCCGACGAGATGACTCTGGAGACCCGGTCCACCAAGACCGTCCGTGTGAAGAAGTGACCCTCCAGAGCGTAGGAGAAGGGGAAGCACCGACATGCCGACCTGCCCGAACGGACACCAGTCGGGTTCCGACGACTGGTGCGAGGTCTGCGGTCACCGCATGGCCGGTGCCGTACCTCCGCCCCCGCCGCCGCCCCCGAACGCGGGCGGTTACGGCTTCCCCCCGCCCGCGGGTGCCCCCGGCCGGCCCGGTCCCGCCGGGGCCGGCCCCGAACCGGAGCTGTGCCCGCAGTGCCGCACGCCCCGCGAGGGCGGCGCGCCCTTCTGCGAGGAGTGCCGGTGGAACTTCCTGACCAACACGGCGACCTCCTACACCCCGGCGGCCCCGCGCCCGCCGCAGCCCCGGTTCCAGCCGCCGAGCTCGACCTACGGCGGCGGTGACGGGTACGAGTACCAGGGCTCGCGTCCCTCGCGGGTGAACCGGCCCGCCGAGCCGATCCCGTCCTTCGGCAGCGAACCGTCGGGCCCGACCCCGTTCGTCCCCGACAACCGCCGCCCGCCGGCGCCCCCGCAGGGCTTCGGCCAGGGCCCCGGCGGCCCGGGTCAGGCCGGCCCGGGAGCCGGTGGTCCCGGTGCCGGTGGTCCCGCGGCTGGTGGTCCCGGTGCCGGTGGTCCCGGTGCCGGTGGCGCGTCCGGTCCGGGCGGATTCCCGGGGCAGGGCTCTGGTCCGGGCGGGTTCCCGGGGCAGGCGCCCGGTGGGCCCGGCGGTCCTGGGACCAGTGGGCCCGGGGCTGGTGGTCCCGGTGCTGGTGGTCCCGGTGCCGGTCGTCCGGCGGGGCCGCCGTCCGGCTTCGGCGGCGGTCCCGGACAGGGTCAGGGTCCCGGGCAGGGCCAGGGTCCCGGGCAGGGCCAGGGTCCCGGTTCCGGCGGCCCCTCCGGTCCGTCCGGCTTCGGCGGCGGCCCGGGTCAGGGTCCCGGTTCCGGGTTCGGCGGCGGTCCGGGGCAGGGCCCCGGCGGCCCCTCCCGTCCCGGCGGCCCGTCCGGCTTCGGCGGTGATCCCTCACGTCCGGTTCCGCCCCCGCCGGGCCCGACGCCGCCCGCCGGTCCGGGCGGTCCCGGCGGTGCCCCGCAGGCGTTTCAGCAGGCCGGGGCCTCGGCTCCGCCCGCCCCGCCCGCGTTCCCGCGCGCGAACCGGCGGCCCCCGGCCGGTGAGGACGACTGGGTGATCTCCCCGCCGTCCTCCGGCGGCCCGGGCCAGGACCCTGGCGGCCAGGGCGGCGGCTACGGCTACCCGCACCCCGGTGCCACCCAGGCTCCGCCCGGCCCGGGCGGTCCCGGCGGAGCCCCCGGAGCTCCGGGCGGCCCCGGCGGCTTCCCGCAGGCACCGCACGCGCCGCACGCGCCGCAGGCACCTCACGGCTCGCAGCCGCCGCAGGCACCGCAGCCGCCTCAGGCGCCCCGGCCCCCGCAGCAGCGCCAGGCGCCCCAGTCGGGCACCTGGACCGCGACCATCGGCCCGGACCGCGAGTACTTCATGGCGATGATGCAGCGTTCCGGCCCCGAGGCCGCGGGTCTGAACCTGCCCGCGTACTCCCCCGAGCAGCAGCGCACGCTCACCGGCAACCAGGTGACCATCGGGCGCCGCCGGCACTCCACCGGCGACACCCCGGACATCGACCTGTCGGTGCCGCCGGAGGACCCGGGCGTCTCGCACCAGCACGCCATGCTGGTGCAGCAGCCGGACGGCAGCTGGGCGGTCGTCGACCAGAACTCGACCAACGGCACCACCGTCAACATGTCCGAGGAGCCGATCCAGCCGTTCGTGCCGGTCCCGCTCCAGGACGGCGACCGGGTGCACGTGGGCGCCTGGACGACGATCACCGTCCGCCGGGGCTGACCGCACTCAGGGCAGCGGCCAGGCGTACGGCCCCTCCGGGTCGTCCAGCCAGACCCAGGCGTGCTCGCCGCGGACCGTGACGCCGTAGCGGCCGTGGCCCGGCTCGCCCTCGCGCTCCCACAGCGCGTAGGCCTCCCGGGCGTCGAGCGCGCCCCGGGTGAGCGCGAGCAGGAAGCGGAACGGCTCCTGCGCACGGGCCCGGGCGGGCAGTCCGGCCAGGCTGACGCTCCCGGGTTCCGCCCTGCCCTGTCCGCGCAGCGGCACGAAGAAGACGGCCCCGGGCAGGAAGCGGCCCTCGGCGCGCTCCGCGTCCCGCACGGTCAGGGCGAGCAGTCCGGTGCCGAGCGGGGTCAGGACGCGGGCGCCGGGGCGGCACTGGGCGAGCCAGGCGCGCGGCACCGTGCACAGCTCGCAGGTGGCGATGATCCGGTCGTAGGGGGCGCGTTCGGGCACTCCGCGCGCCCCGTCACCGGTGACCACGGCCGGGTGGAAACCGGCCGCCGCCAGGTGCCGCCGGGCCGACTCGGTGATCTCCGGTTCCAGGTCGACGGTGGTCACCAGCCCGTCGGCGCCGAGCCGGTGGGCGAGCAGGGCCGCGTTGTAGCCGGTGCCGGCGCCCACCTCCAGCACCCGGTCGCCGTCCTCGACGCGCAGGGCGACCAGCATCCGGGCCATCAGGGAGGGCTGGCTGCTGGAGGAGACCAGCTCGCCGTCGCGCAGCCGGGTGGCCAGCGGCACGTCCGCGTAGGCGCCGCGCACCCAGCGCTCCCGGGCCGCCGGTTCGGGGCTCTCGCCCCAGCGGCGTTCGTAGCCGCGCGGCCCCGGCACGTAGTAGTAGGGCACGAACAGGTGCCGGGGCACCGCCGCGAACGCCTCCCGCCACACCGGGTCCCCGGACCAGGCCCCGTCGGCGTCGATCTCCCGCACCAGCTCGGCCCGCGCCGCGTCGGCGAGAGCCTCGGTCGCGGTGTCGTGGACGCCCATACGTCCACAGTAGGGGCGCACGGCCCCCGCCCGGGGCGGTCCTAAGTCTTCCGTCCTGGGTCACCGCGTCTGAGACGATGGACGGGTGAATGAGATTCGGCGCGGCACGCTTCAGGAGCAGACCTTCTACGAGCAGGTCGGCGGGGAGGAGACCTTCCGCCGGCTCGTCCACCGTTTCTACGAGGGAGTGGCCGGGGACCCGCTCCTGCGGCCGATGTACCCGGAGGAGGACCTGGGTCCGGCCGAGGAACGGCTGGCCCTGTTCCTGATGCAGTACTGGGGCGGCCCCACGACCTACAGCGAGAACCGCGGCCACCCCCGGCTGCGCATGCGGCACGCCCCGTTCACCGTGGACCGGGCGGCGCACGACGCCTGGCTGCGGCACATGCGGGTGGCCGTCGACGAACTCGGGCTGTCCGAGGAGCACGAACGCACGCTGTGGAACTACCTGACGTACGCCGCCGCGTCGATGGTGAACACCGCCGGCTGAGCCCGGGCGCGGCTCAGCGCACGCTGACCCCGAGGGAGCCGAGCGGCCCCGCCTGCCGTACGACCACCGAGCCGTACGGCGTACGCAGCCGGAGCCAGGATCCCGAGGAGAACAGCCCGGTGCCGCCGGGCCCGGTGCCCGGCCGGAGGAAGCCCAGGGACTGGGCCGCGTGCACGGCCCGCACCGGCAGCCCGGTGTCCGCTGTCCGCCGGGACCAGATGTCCCGCCCGATCCGGTCCAGCTCCGCGCGGGTACGGGCCTCGGGGGCCAGTTCCTCGGTGCGGGAGCGGAACTCGGCCACCGCGGCGGCGACCGTGGCGCGCAGCGCGTCCGGCGCGGGCAGCCCCGGTACGGGCCGCCAGCCGGCGCGCGGCGGCAGCAGTCCGGCCCACGGCGGACCGGTGACCGCGCCCGGGACGGCCGCGGTGGCCGCCCGCTCGTCCACGGACTCCAGCAGCTCGCCGGCCGAGACGGTCACGTCGAGGGTGGCGTCGAGCCCGTCCTCGTACGGCTTGGCCAGCCGCACCGCGCGGACGGCCAGCACCTCGAAGGACGGCGGCCGGCCGAAGACGGCGAGTGCCGTGCCGGCCGCCTGGAGGCGCACCGCGGCCCCACGGTCGTAGTGGAGCAGCCGGGAGAGGAAGGCGGCGAGGTCCGCCGCCTCCGTCTCGTCGGCCAGGTGCAGCACCGTCATGCGGCGACGGCCTCCCCCTCGGCCTCCGCGGCGCCCTCGGCGGCGTCCGTGTACTCCTCGAGGAAGTCACGCTCCTCCGCCGTGATCCGCCGCGGACGCTGGGCGGCGAAGTCGAACGGGACGATGACCGTCGACGCCCGGACGTAGACGAGATCGCCGTCCTTCACCTCGTAGGCGAGGGTGAAGGAGGCGGCCCTGATCTCGGTGACCCACATCTCGATGGTCACCGGCTCGTGCCGGTGGACGAGCTGCCGCTTGTAGTCGATCTCGTGCCGCGCCACCACGGACCCCTGCCGGAAATCCTTGTCCGGGCGGAACAGGAAGTCGATCCGGGCCTCCTCCAGATAGCGGAGGAACTCGACGTTGTTGACGTGGCCGTACGCGTCCATGTCCGCCCAGCGCAGCGGGCAGCGGTAGATGTGACGCAAGACCGATCAGCCCCGGGTCAGCTTCTTGTAGGTGGCCCGGTGCGGACGCGCGGCGTCCGGACCCAGCCGCTCGATCTTGTTCTTCTCGTACGACTCGAAGTTGCCCTCGAACCAGAACCACTTCGACTCACCCTCGTAGGCGAGGATGTGCGTCGCGACGCGGTCGAGGAACCAGCGGTCGTGGGAGACGACGACGGCGCAGCCGGGGAAGTCCAGCAGGGCGTTCTCCAGGCTGGAGAGCGTCTCCACGTCGAGGTCGTTGGTGGGCTCGTCGAGGAGGAGCAGGTTGCCGCCCTGCTTCAGGGTCAGCGCCAGGTTGAGCCGGTTGCGCTCACCGCCGGACAGGACGCCGGCCGGCTTCTGCTGGTCCGGGCCCTTGAAGCCGAAGGCCGACACGTACGCCCGGCTCGGCATCTCGACCTGGCCGACGTTGATGTAGTCGAGCCCGTCGGAGACGACCTCCCACAGCGTCTTCTTCGGGTCGATGTTGGCGCGGGTCTGGTCGACGTACGAGATCTTGACGGTCTCGCCGACCTTGATGTCACCGGTGTCCGGCGTCTCCAGGCCCTGGATCATCTTGAACAGGGTGGTCTTGCCGGCGCCGTTCGGGCCGATGACACCCACGATGCCGTTGCGCGGCAGCGTGAAGGACAGCCCGTCGACCAGCACCTTGTCGCCGAAGGCCTTGTGCAGGTCGTTGACCTCGACCACGACGTTGCCCAGGCGCGGGCCCGGCGGGATCTGGATCTCCTCGAAGTCCAGCTTCCGCATCTTCTCGGCCTCGGCGGCCATCTCCTCGTAGCGGGCCAGACGCGCCTTGGACTTGGCCTGCCGCCCCTTGGCGTTCGACCGCACCCACTCGAGCTCTTCCTTGAGCCGCTTCTGCCGCTTGGCGTCCTTCTGGCCCTCGACCTTCAGACGGGAGGCCTTGGTCTCCAGGTAGGTGGAGTAGTTGCCCTGGTACGGGTACGCGCGCCCGCGGTCCAGCTCCAGGATCCACTCGGCCACGTTGTCCAGGAAGTACCGGTCGTGGGTGATGGCGACGACGGTGCCCGGGTACTTGGCCAGGTGCTGCTCCAGCCAGTTCACCGACTCGGCGTCGAGGTGGTTGGTGGGCTCGTCCAGGAGCAGCAGGTCGGGCTGCTCCAGCAGCAGCTTGCAGAGCGCGACGCGGCGCTTCTCACCACCGGAGAGGTTGACCACGGGCCAGTCGCCCGGGGGGCACCCGAGCGCGTCCATGGCCTGCTCCAGCTGGGCGTCGAGGTCCCAGGCGTTCGCGTGGTCCAGCTCCTCCTGGAGCTTGCCCATCTCGTCGAGCAGCGCGTCGGAGTAGTCGGTCGCCATCAGCTCGGCGATCTCGTTGAACCGGTCGAGCTTGCCCTTGATCTCGGCGACACCCTCCTGGACGTTCTCCAGGACGGTCTTCTCCTCGTTCAGCGGGGGCTCCTGGAGCAGGATGCCGACGCTGTAGCCGGGCGAGAGGAAGGCGTCACCGTTGGACGGCTGCTCCAGCCCCGCCATGATCTTCAGCACGGTCGACTTACCGGCACCGTTCGGGCCGACGACGCCGATCTTCGCCCCGGGGAGGAAGTTCAGGGTGACGTCATCGAGGATCACCTTGTCGCCGTGCGCCTTGCGCGCCTTGCGCATGGTGTAAATGAACTCAGCCAAGAGAAACCGTCCGGCAGCTTGAAATCTGGCAGTGGGCAGATACACCCCATCTTGCCGTACCGCCACCCCTACGGGGAAACCCGCCGGGCTGGGGGACTCTGACCTGGGGTTTCACTGTGGCGCGCTGCGTCTCGCCTGTCACTGCCGGTCGCCGTCGGTCGGCTTCGGGCGCCCTCGCACGGCCCAGGGACGGCCCAGAGTCGATCACCGGGAACGGCCCACGGCGCCGTCCTGATCCTCGTGGTGCGCGGAGCACCGGACGTACCCTCCGCCACCATGGCCAAGGTCATCCGCCGCCACGCCCGGGAACTCGACCGGCAGGGCGGCCGGCTGATCCTCGCGGGCGTCACACCGGGCCTCGAACGCATCCTGCGCATGACCGGAGTCGACCGTGACCTGGGCCCGGGCGGCATCGTCCCGGCGGCGGGCGCCGTCTTCGACCCCCTGGAACAGGCCCTGGCCGACGCACGCTCCTGGGTCGCGGCACGCTCCGGCGAGACGAGGGACGGCGGCCGGCCGCCAGACACCACCCAGCCCGTCGACATGACCGAACCCGGGGTTCCCGCAACCCGGGAGCCCGGTTCCGTCCGCCATCCGCAGGACCCGGCATTCCACAAGCCAAGGAGACGGGATGTCGCATCACGTCGGCCGGACCCGTTGGCGGCGTTTCGCGGTGCTCATGGTCCCCAGCGTCGCGCTCAGCGCGGCCCTCGGGATCGCTATGGCGCAGGGAGCGCTGGCCGCCTCGTTCCTGGTCTCCGGCCAGCGGTTCCAGGTCACCGCCGACACCCTGACCGCCCGCGGGATCAGCATCTACGGCATGGTCGACGTCTCCAAGGACGGCGACCACGTACCCGTGCTGGTCACCGAAGCCCGGCACGTTACGGTCGACGATCTGTGCCAGTCCGTACCGATCGACATCCCGGGACTGGGCACGTACACGCTGAAACTCACCGATGGGCAGGACCGCCCGGCCGAGGCGTCGCACATGTTCCTCGACGCGACCTTCGAAGCCGCCGGACAGGCGAACTTCGAGGACATCGACATCGGCATCGCGCAGGGCGAGATCACCAAGGGTCCGATCAACCCGGACGACAGGACCTCGCGCTTCTTCGACTTCGACCCCAGCGGCTTCGGACAGCAGGCCGACTCGGTCCGTCTGACCGACGTGCACGTCACCGCGGCCGCCATCTCTGCCGGAACGTTCAACATCCCCGGGATGCGCGTACGGATCGAAGAGAGCCACCACGACTGCGGCTGACCACCGGCGAGAAGGTTGACGGACCCCGCCCCGCCTTCTCCGGGCTCCCCGTCGTAGTCCGCCCCGCTGATCAGGACGACACGTGCTCAACCACATCCCCGGCAGCCGACTCCTGCCGCGCGGCAAAGCCGCCGACACCCGACGCAGAATCGGCACCTGACGAGGCGAACGCCCCTTCTACGCCCCGCCGGACTGTTCACCATGGCAGTGGGCGTGCCCATCCTGTACTGGCCTTACGCGAACCTGGACATGGACGGGGTGCCCCTGGCCCTCGCCACCACCTCCGGCAGCGGATCCCTGATCACCGGCGTCCTGCTCATCGCCCTGGGCCTCGCCCTCTGGTTCCGCCCCCACCAGCGGGTGTTCGCCGGGCTCGCCACCCTCCTGCTCGCTCTCATCTCCTTTCCCGTCGCGAACTTCGGCGGTCTCTCCCTCGGCCTGACCGCCGGCCTGGTCGGCGGCTGCCTGGCTTGCTCCTGGACACCGCCCGACCCCGCCGAACCACCACCATCGGGCACCGACCGCCGCCCGGGCCGCTCCCCTCCCCACCGGAGACAGCCAACGTGGCGACTGACCACTCCACGCCTCTCACCGGGACGCGACCACGTCCCCGCACGTCTCAACCCGCCCTCTGCGCACTGGCCGCCGCCACCCTCCCCTTGGCCCTGCACTTCCCCATCCCCTGGACGACGAGCCCATCCCCAGCTCCCAGTGCCACAGCGAGCCCCACGGCAGACGAGAACACGTCACCGACCCCCGCACGCACCGCACCGACACCCCAGCTCGTTATGCCGTCTCCCGGCACCACCCCACACCACTCCACCAGCTCCACGCCCACGACCTCCGGCCCCGCAGCGACACCCACGCCCACCATCCGGGGGCCCCGGGACACCCCGCGAGCAACCACGACACCCCCGCCCAGGCGCTCCGCCGCACCGCTCGACCGACCACCGGCGCGTCCCGCGCGCACCCCCTGGACGCTGCATGCCGACCGGTTCGTCCTGCGCGCCGCCACCTTCCACGGCACGGTCACCGGGATTCGTAGATCCCCCAACGGCTGCCTGCCCGCACGAGCCCACCTCACCCGAATGGCTCAGCCCTCATGGCCGCGAGCCGCTGGGGAGCTGAAGGTCGAAGCACGTGAGGCGGGCAGCCTGAGCGCCGCCCGCCACGGGAGAACGGAGTGCGACCATGACCGCACAGCCTCACCCGGGCGAACCGTCCGGCGGTTACGTCCCGCCCCCTACCCGGCACAGCGCCTTGGCCACCGGCGGCGCCACCTTCGCCGGCGTCCTGCTGCTCGTCAACGGCATCCTGGCGATCCTGCAGGGCATCTCCGCGATCGCCAGGGACGACGTCTACGCCCGCATCGGCGACTACGTCTACAAGATCAACCTCACCGGCTGGGGCTGGATCCTGCTGATCCTCGGCGTCATCGCCGCCGTCACGGGCTGGGGCATCCTCTCCCGGGCCTCCTGGGCCCGCGCCGTCGGCATCGCGCTGGCGTCGCTGAGCCTGATCGCGCAGTTCCTGTTCCTGCCGTACCAGCCGTTGTGGTCGATCATCGTCATGGCCATCAACGTGTTCGTGATCTGGGCCCTCGCCTCCCACACGCCGGAGCCCACCCGGCGATGACACGCCGCCGGCGATGCCCCCAACTGGATCATCGGCGCACAGTGCCGTGACGGGCGTCGAGTCGCGGCGTGGAGCCTGCCCAACGGGTTTGTAGCGGGTCCTGGCGGTGGGAAGCACGATGCCCGCGTGGGAACGGCCATGCTCAGCCGCCGGTCTGGGCGAGATGGAGGGCGAAGACACCGAGGGCTTCCTTCTCGGGCGGTTAGATGTAGCGGATCGCGACGACGAGTTGGTCGTGGGTCATGTCCGGGCCGCCGATCGCGGCCGGGTCCTCGGCGTCGAGCATGGCCTGGAAGGACTCGTGCTCGCTGACCTGGGTGACGCGGGTGGTGAGAGTGTCGTCGCCGCTGCTGATCCGTAGGGTGTCTCCGGCGGTGGTCTTACTGATCTTGGGGTAGCCGACGCGTACCTCGATGGTCTTCGCTCCGTCGGCGATCAGGCCGAAGGAGGGTTTGCGGATGTTCAGCGTGTGCTCGGCCATCGGTCCTCCTTCACGTTCCGGACGGTGTTGTGGGCAGGGCCGGGCGGACGGCCGCGTCGGCGCTTGCGAGCCGTTCGCGCAGGCCCGCGACGGCTGCCTGGCGGGGATAGCGGTGGGTGAGGAAGGTGGTGAGGGCCTTGGCCGAGTCGAAGGGCCTGGTGGCCGAGGGCGGCGGCGTCGGGGTCGCCGAGCCGGCCTGTCCAAGGCCCCGGATGTGCGCTCGCCGCGTGGAGCCCGTCAGACGGGGCGAGCGCTTGTCGAACGGCGCGATACCTATCGGCGGTGAGTGGTTGGAGCCGATGCCGATTGCGAGGGTGTCGTGCTGGCCGGTGCCTTCGTAGTGGTTCCCGGCCCGCCGGCCAGGGCCAGCAGTACCAGGAGCAGCACCAGACCTCCGCCTCCGGTGCCCGCCGCCACGGCGACGGTGCGTGGGTGGATGGACCGATGGTGCCCGCGCACGCGGGTCCCGTCGGAGCGGTAGTACGGGTGGACGTAGGTTGTCGGCGCGGCAGCGGGTACCGGGCGGGGCTGCGCGGTTGTGTGTCGGGCAGTTGCACCGGGCTGTGCGGTGCGCGGCTTGGTGCGGCGATTGTGGCCTTTGACGAAGGTGCCGTCGCGGCGGTAGTGGGGGCGTACGTAGGTCACGGGCGGTCCTCGGCAGTGAGAGGGGGCAGGTGCACCCCCAGACGGGGCCGGGTACTCCTCGGCACAGCAATCGACGGTAGCGGCCGGCACTGACAACCGGGGGCCGCCGACTGCTCAGCTGCACACGCCAGTTGGGCGGCAATGGCCGATTTTCGGACGGGTGATTCCGACGGTGAGCCGGCTGTTCCGTGCTGGGTTGGAGGGCCCGTGAACGTGAGACTGCTGCTGGTCACGGTCGGCCGGTGGAAGCGCGTGCACCCGTAGGACCTGGTCGTGCCGACCTGCTCGCACTCCTCACCCCCGGGGGCCGGAGTTCCGGAACGTTGACCAGATGTGGTTCCCCAGCGGCGGTTCGAGGGCTTGCCCTACTCACTTGCCGGATGCCTGCATCACAGTGCTTCGAGACCGACGCGCGTGACCTGCTGTCCACGGACGACTTCCACGGCGCGCTTTGCTTCGGCGGCGGCGAGGTCACCTCGGCGCTGGCGTGAGGGAACACGATCCGCTGGCCGACTGTGGGTAGGTGCACGGCGGTGACGAACGTTGCCAGTGCTGTGGCGGCGGGGCGGTCGTGTACGTGCTGTGCCCGCTGAAGGCCGTTGGCACGGAACCGACAGCTGATCGGCGCCATAGGCAAAACTATCCGGGCCCAACCCGGACCTGTCCGGACGGCACGCCCTCCGAACTGGTCGTGTGCCGCGCCTGGATGCGGAATTTCGCGAGAGTTGCGGAGCTAAGCCTCGTGTGTCGCAAGGTGCGGCCTGACACGGATGGACCGTGTCTCACCGCCCTTGGAGTTCGTCATGAACGGTCTGGACACCCGTACCGCTGTACTGCTGCTGGCCGGCGCCACCGGTACGTACATCGCCTTCCTGCACCCTGCCGTCGGAGTCGCGCTTCTCGTGGGTTTGGCTGTGGTAGGTCTGCTCCACACCCTGCTGCGGTGACACCGTCCAACAGTCGACTGGTTGTTGAACAGCGTCGCGTTCGGACGTTGTACGCCCGGCTGGCCCTAACTCGCCATGGCCAGCCCGGGCGTTCAGTCCCCCCGCAAGTTCCCCCACGAAGTACGCCTCTGGGCAGGTTGGACCGAAGCCCCAACCGTGCCGGGAGTAGGACGCCTGTGCTGCGCCGGCGTGGTGGCGCGGCGGGGCACGTAAACGCGGGTGACCTCGATGATCAACGCCCGGGACAGGACGTAAGCGTTGCCGTCCTCGAATTGAAGCAGCTTGCGCTGTCCGCCGACCTCGCGTACGTCGGCCACAGCGTGAGGGATGCCGCCCACACTGATCACGTCACCACGGCGGACGTGGTCACCGGTGACAGTGACGGTATGCACGATCTCTTGCGTCATGTCCAGTTTCCGATCTGCTGAGGTGGTTGGAGTGTGGGTCCCGCTTCCTGCTCCGGGACCCACAGCCGCGCTGTCGCCGCGTCTTCCGGCTGGCGGTGATGGCTGAAGGTGTCCGCCGGGGCGTAACCAAGTCCCTGTTGTCTGCGGTGACGGCCACGACGCCGTCCAGATCCCAGGGCTCGCGGTCCCAGTAGTGCTCGTAGTCGTACGGCGTCGGAAGCGCGAAGACTGCCAGCCTGCTGGCGAGGCACCGGCGTGGTCGTGGTCATCATTCGATCAGCCGTGTCGTCTCGACCAACCCGGTTACGCTGCTGGCCTTCTCCAGGCGATCGGCCAGTTGGAGCGTGACCTCGCCCAGCCGCCGGAGGAACCCCAGTGCCTGCCGCGGGTCAGCGGGCAACCGTTCCGATTGCAGTGCGCGAGCCCGTTCGATCAACCCGGTGACGTCCGGATGCTTTCGTTCGACCTCGTCTCGTCGGCCCCGGTGCACGAGCTGGGTGATTGCCGCGCGGAAGCGCTGTGCGAGTTCGGCAGGGTCCTCGTGACCAGACGCCGTTCCGCCGAACTGCCTCGGTCTGAGAGCGCCGACGGCGTGATGGCTGACCTCGTCGCCGAAGATCGTGTCGAGGCCGTCGAACACGGAGTCCCAGTCCACCGGGGCCCAGCCACGCATCTTTTCCAGTACCTGCTGGTAGCCCTGCACACCGAGCGATGGTTCGGCAGGGGCAGCGGGGATGGTGGGGTCCTGTTCCCGTACCGGCAGGGGTGAGCGGTATCCGGCCTGGTCCCGTAGAGCGGCGTGCGTCATCGGATCACCGCCACACTCAGCTCAAACCAGGTGGTGGTGCCGTCGCAGCTGACTCCCCAGGTCCCCTGTCGGTTGTCCGCGATCGCCTTCACGAGCAGCAGGCCACGGCCGTGCTCGTCGTCATCGCGGGGCCTGCGGAGAATGGGCCGGTGCCTGGTCACTTGGTGACGCACGTCGATCCGGAGGACGTCGTCCTGGACCGCCATGGACAAGGTGATCATGTCGGTGCCGGTGTGCAGGAAGGCGTTGGTGACCAGTTCGGACACGACGAGCCGGACGTCGCCGGTCAGGAGTGAGGGGACGGCCCACTTCCGCATCAACGCATCGGCGATACGCCTTGCCTGGCCGGCGCATGTCGGAGACGGGGGCATGGCGACCTGGAACTCGGCCGGAGACTGGGCGCCGTGTTCGCCAGTAGAGAGGTGCATGCGGGTGCTCCGCTCGTTCGAGTAGCTGGCTCTACAAGAGCGAACCGCTTAACCCGGGAGCCCGGCATGGGGCCAAGAGGTCGGGGATGGTCAACGTGGTCAAAGATCGTCCACGGGGGTCCTGCGGACGGTCCCCACCGGAAACCGGCATGGGATCAGGGGGAAAGTGCCGATGTCGTCGCGGACGCGATGGGCGGAGGGGTCCGTAACCCGGTGCTGCGCGGCGAGCCGCCACGTGTCGGCCCTGCCCATCCGAAGCCACCACTGAGTGACGTTCCGCGGTCTTACGCATACCCAACGGCAGGCCCGCATCTACGGTGGACACGTATCTGGTTCCGCCTTGCCGCTGCTGGAGCGGGCCGGACGACCTGGTCGGAGATCGCTTTCAACGCTGGGGGCGCAGGATGGCGCGCGAGAGGAACGAGCGGTTAGCCGCGCTCTTGCTGGAAGCCGGCTGGACACGGGCGCAGACGGCCACCGCGTACAACCGTGTCGCCGCCGAGACGCTGAACGGCGAGGTACGGGAGAACTCCAGGATCGGGCGCTCGCACGTGAGCATGTGGGTGGGAGGAGCGCGCCCGTCTGGCATCGCGCCCGCTATCTTGTGCGAGGCGCTGTCCCGTCGTCTGAAGCGTGAAATCACGGCCCAGGAGGCCGGGTTAGCGGCCTCCACCTCACCGGCGCACGGAGCACTGGACTGGCACGTCGACCCTTTGACCGCGCTGAAGGATTTGAGGAGCGGATTGGACACGGACCGGCGTCGGCTGCTGAGGAACGGGGTCTACTCCGCCGCGGCATTGGTCCTCCCCGACGAGACGTGGTGGGAGGCGATGTCCCGACCGCCGGCGGACGCGGGAGCCGGGGGTAGACGTGTCGGTCAGGGAGACGTCGAGACCGTTCGGGAGCTGACTCTCGCGTTCTCGCGCATGGACCAGCGGCGCGGTGGTGGCCACGGGCGGCGGGCGGTCGACGAGTACCTGCGTCATGAGGCCCTGCACTTCCTTCGCGGGCGGTTCACCGACGAGCAGAGCCGGCGAGCCATGTTCTCCGCCACAGCGGAACTAGCCTACGTATCGGGCTGGATGGCCTTCGACAACAGCGAACACGCCGTGGCACTCCAGCGCTTCAACACCGCGGTGAAACTGGCGGCGCGGGCCGGCGACGCTCCCTTGAGCGGACACATCCTGCGGGCGATGGCGCACCAAGCGCTCGACCTCGGCTTCCGCCGCGAAGCCCTTCAGGTCGCCCAGGCGTCGGTGCACGGCCAGCGGTACGCGGCCGCCACCCCGCGCGAGCGAGCCCTGCTCGGTGTGGTGCACGCCCGCACCCTGGCCGCGAACGACCGCCGCCAGGAAGCCGCCCAGGCGCTGCTGCGGGCCGAGGACGATCTCTCGAACGCGCACGACGGTATCCGGGAGCCGGACCGGACGTTCTTCTTCGGCGAGGCTTCCCTGGCCCATGAAACCGCCTGCACGCTGCGGGACCTTGGCGATCATCAGCGTGCGGTCAAAGAGTTCCGGCGGTCTGTGCGGACGCGCGGAGCGGCGTTCCGGCGTACCCACGCCGTCACCCTCGGGTACATGGGCGCGACCCAGATCGCGCAAGGCGCAGTCGAGGAGGCGTGTGCGACCTGGACCAGTGTTCTGGACGCGATGGAAGACGGCATCTACTCCGGCCGGGCCCGGCAGACGGTCGTCGACATGCGGCACCTGCTGTCGCCCTACCGCAAGCGCGGGATCCGCGCGGTCAGCGCTCTCGACGCCCGCGCGGCCACGTATCTCGCCCAAGTAAATTGATCAGGCGCGTCGTTGAGGGCGAGTCGGAGGGTTGGTGCCGTGGTGCTGGAGATCAGGCCGATCGGAACGGTGGTCGAAGGACGCACCGAGGTGGCGGATGATTACTGGGGTGGCGTCGAGTCCGTGATCCAGCTCGATGAGTCGGAGTTCCCTCTCGACTCCGTGCAGGGACTGGACGAGTTCTCGCACCTGGTGGTCGTGTGGCACTTCGACAAGGCATCGCCCAGTGACGTCGAGTATCACGCGCGCAGTCCGAGGGGGAACCCGGACTGGCCGGCCACGGGAACGTTCGCGCACCGCAATCACCGCCGCCCCAACCAGCTCGCGCAGAGCTTCCCCCGCCTCCTAAAGATCGACGGGCTCAGGCTGCATGTGACCGACCTGGACGCCGTCGTCGGCACGAAGATCTACGACCTGTCGCCGTACTTCGAGGAGATGGGACCGCGGGGACCCGTGCGGGAGCCCTCCTGGCCTGGGGAGATGCTGAAGGACTACTGGGCGGACAAGACCTCTTAAGCACCCGAGGCCGGGACCGTCACGCTCTCCATCCGGGGCCCGGAGCGCACTGCCCCGCGTTGAACCGGTTCTGGGTCGGCTGTCCGACCGCGTAGCGGGCGGTGTTGTCCAGGCGGGTGGTGAAGTTGCCCGCCGGGTCCCGGGTGAGCAGGAGCAGGGGCTCGGTGGCTGCCAGGTCGGGGGTGTCGGTGATGCCGCCGACTTTGCGGGTGGCGGTGACGGCGACGAGGTCACCGCCGGAGGCTGCGGTGTCGAGGTACGCGGCGTTACGACGGCCGCGCTCCCCGTTGAGCAGGCACTTGGCGGCGCCGAGGACGCCGAGGGTGAGGCAGCCGCCGATCAGGACCACGGTGGTTCCCTGGTCCAGGGTGAGGCGGGTGATCACGCTCAGGTCGGCCAGCAGTTCGCCCTCGGGTGCCCACAGAGGGGCCAGGCGGATGCCTTGGCCGTCGGAGAAGGTGATGGCCGGATCCGGGGGCGGGGTGAAGCGGTAGGGCAGGTGGGGGCTGAACTCGGCGTACGCGGAGTTGCGGTCCGGGGCGCCCAGGATGATCAGGCTGTCGGGTTCGGCGTTGTAGTACTCGCCGGGGTGGAAGTCGCGGATGGTGGCCGAGGGGAAGCCCTGGGCCAGGTGGACGCGGACGTAGAACAGCGCGTCCAGGTCGGCGAAGCCGGCGTATCTGGCGTACAGCGGGTCGCTGGGGTGTTGCCTGGGCCGGTCGGTGACGGGGAGGGCGGAGCAGATCACGTCCACGCGGGAGCCGGTGGTGATGCCGAAGAACCGGCTCGTCCCGTCGTCCGGGGCCGTCCCGGTGGCGGGGGTGGCGCTGGCCGGTGTGGGTGTCTCGGTGACGTAGCTGCCGTCGGAGATGAGCAGGGCGAGTGTGTCCAGTGCCTGTCCAGCGTGGCGACGTACGGTCTTGGCCGAGCAGCCCAGCACTCGAGCGAGGGATTCCTGCCGCTCGGTCAGCGTCGGCCAGGAGTGCTCACCCAACAGGTTGAAGTCCACGGCGGCATAGCGACGCTCGTGCGGGGTCAGCGCGTCGATCGCCCTGCGCAATGCGGCCACCAGGCGTGTGGTCTCGCTCGCCGTGTGGGACAGCGTCGGGGTCCGGGCGAGCAGAAGCGTCTTCAGAGGAACGCTGAGCGCGGTGACGGCTCCGGGGTGGCCGAGAGCGGGGCCTTGGCGGAGCCGCAACAACTCGGCACGGACTTCCTCCGGGGAGAGCCGCGTCGGGGGAGTGGCCATGTGTCCAACAGACGGCCAGCGGGCGGAATCGGCCCTGTTTTTGGGGCAGTTGGCGGGATGTCCCGCCAAAGGGGTGCGTGGGGATGGTAGGGGCCTTCCTTCTCACCGCTGGAGGTGAAGATGCACGTCGCCGTCGTGCCGGCTCCCGCTCGGGGGCCGCAGCCCCCGCCCCCTCCACCACCCCCTCCTCCGTCTCCGCCGGCCCCGCCGCCTCCGGGCGGTGGCAACTGAGGTCACCGCTGACTGACAGCCCCTGGGCGCTCGGTGCCGGACGGAAGAACGCCGGCACCGGGCCTCCCCCCACCCATGCCACCGAAGGAGATGACGGCCGTGAACCGAACGCCGACCAGCACTCTCGTGCTCAACCCCGACGAACTCGGCCCCGACCCGGTGCCGGGCATGGACCTGGCGGTGAAGCTGGGCATCGGGCATCTGGAGATCCGCTCGGCCGAGGGCGCCAACGCCGTGACGCTGCCCGCCGACCGGCTGCGGCACATCCGAGCCCTGGCCGACGAGCGCGGCCTGAGGGTGGCGGCGCTTGCCTCACCGCTGTGGAAGTGGTGCCGTCCCGAAGCCACGCCAGGGAGAGTCGACACCTTCGGCTTCCCCACCCAGGTCCCGCCCGATGACCGCCTGGGCTGGATCGAGCGGGCCATCGAGGCCGCGCGCATCCTCGGTGCCCCGGTCGTGCGGATCTTCTCCCACTTGCGCGTCGAGCCCGGGTTAACCGAGCAGCTGCTCGGTGACCCGCTGCTGGCGAAGGCCCTGGAAGCGGCTGCCACGGCCGGGGTGCGGTTGCTGCTGGAGAACGAGCCGGTGTGCACCGTCGCCCACGCCGAACCGCTCCTTCAGGTCTTGGAGCGCTACAGCGGGCAGGGTCTGGGGCTGTGGCTGGACGTGGCGAACCTCCATGAAGTCGGCCAGGCCACCCGCGGCACGGTGAAGGCCCTGGCCCCCTACGTGGGGTACGTGCACGTCAAGGACTACCAGCCCACCGACGGCGGCGGCCGGTCCTTCTGCCCGGCCGGGGAGGGCGTGGTGCCGTACGACCAGGTGCTCCCGTTGCTGCACGCCGTTCACCCGGCGCTGCCGTACGCGCTGGAGACCCACGTGCGCGACGCCCCCGCCAAGGCGCTCACAGCGGGTGCCGCGTTCTTGCGCTCGGCCGTCCCAGGAGGTGTCGCGTGAAGCGGGTGCTGCTGGCCGGGGCCGGGGAGGTCGGTGCCAAGCACCTCGCTGCCCTCGCCGGCACGCCTGGCGTGATGGTCGCGGGGGTCGCCGACCCTGCCCCGCGCACCGACGTCCCGAGGGGCGTTCCGGTGTTCGCCTCCTGGCGGGCGGCATTGAAGTCGCTGGCGCCGGACCTCGTAGTGGTGGCCACCCCACCCGGGGCCGCCCTGACCGTAGCCCGGGACGCCGCCCGGGCCGGGGCCATGGTGCTCGTGGAGAAGCCCGTCACCACCGACCCCGCCGTCCTGACACCTCGGCCGGGTGACGAGCGGATCTTCGTCGCGTTCCAGCCGCACTTCGCCCCTGGCCTCGATCATCTGCTCACCTGGCCACCGGCCGTCGTACGCGCGGACGTGATGCTGGCCGTGCGACGCGATCCCGGCTACTTCCGCGGCTGGCGTCGTACCTACGCGACCGCCGGCGGAGTGCTGCACCAGCAGGCCATCCATGGCCTGGCACTCGCCCTGCGGATCCTCCCCGGCGACGTCGAGACGGTCGACGCAGAGGTCGCGCACCACCGGGGCCTGGCCGAGACCGAGGACCGAGTCACAGCCGTCGTCACCTTGACCGGCGGGACCGCGGTGCACATCGACGCACGCGTGGACCACTCCGGCCCGGCGGCCCACGAACTGGCCCTCCATCTCGCCGACGAACGCCTCCTTCGGGTACGCGGCCGGAACCTCGAAGCCGGACTCGGCACCCCGGCCACCGCTCCCACTCATGAGGAACTGCGGCGCGCTATGTACGCCGCAGTTCTGGACGCCGCCGACGGGCGTCCGCCCCATCCCTGCCTGTTCCCGCTGACGGCGCTGCGGCGCCCGCTGGAGGTGATCGACCGTGTCTACCGTGACGCCCGCGTCGTACGGGTTACGGACTCCGCTGCCGCATGAACTGCCCGTCGAGGTCGTCGAACGCAAGGGCATCGGCCACCCCGACACCCTCGCCGACGGCATCGCCGAACTCGCCTCCATCCGCTACAGCCGGCACTGTCTGGACGTGGCGGGGGCGGTACTGCACCACAACCTGGACAAGGTCGCCGTACTCGGCGGCCGGGCCGCGTTCACCGACACCGACGGCGTCTACGACCGGCCGTTGCGGGTCGTGTTCGGCGGCCGGATCTCCACCACCTTCGCCGGGCACCCGCTGCCGGTGCGGGACATCCTGGAACAGGCGGCCGTCGACCACCTGCGCACCGCGCTGCCGGGCTTCGACCGCGTGAGGCTGGAGGTCCGGCACGAGACGACCGACTCCTCCAAGTTCCCGCACTGGTTCGCCCCACGATCGCTGGAGGATCTGCCGGAGCGGCCCCGGGCGTTCTCCAACGACACCGCCTACCTCGTCGGCTCCGCCCCGCGCACGGCCACCGAGACCGTGGTGCTGCTGGCCGAGGCGTGGTTCCGCCGCCTGCCCTGGGCGGGCAGCGACATCAAGGCCCTCGCCGTCCGCGACGGCGCGACCTGGACGGTGACCGTGTGCGTGCCCGCTCTGGCCGGACAGCTGACCGGCGCGGCCGAATTCGACGACGCGGTCACCGCCGCGGCCGGCGAACTGACCGAGCTGCTGGCCGAACGGCTGCCGGGCAGGGCGACGGTGGTGTGCAACACCCGCGGCAGCCGCACCGGCCCGATCTCCGGCCAGTACTTCACGCTCTCCGGATCGGCCGTCGACTACGGCGAGGACGGGCTGGTCGGCCGGGGCAACGCCCGCACGGGAGTGATCAGCGGCGCCCACCTCGCGGGCAATGAGGCCACCTTCGGGAAGAACCCGGCCTACCACGTCGGAAAGGTGGGCGGATGGCTCGCCGATACCGCCGCCCGCACGGTGGCCGCCGAGTTCGGCCCGTGCCGCACCGGGCTGCTGTGGCGCAACGGCGCCGCGTACGACGACCCGGCATCGATCGAGATCACCACCGCCCACCAGGCACCGCCCGGGGCGACGGAGGAACTGGTGCGGGCCACGCTGTCCCAGACCGACTGGATGGATGACCTGCTGGCCGGTCGCTACCTGCCCACCATCGAACCGGTCGAGGATCTGCTGGTTGAACTGGAACGGGCTGCCGGATGACCGCGCACCGACTCACCACCGGCCACGTCTCGGCCCTCCTATTACTGCCCGAGGCACTGGACACCGCGCCCGCGCAGGCCGCCGACCGGTCCCTGCCCGGCGGCTGGACCCTGGAGGCGGCGCCGGACACCAAGGCGGCGGCCGACGTCGAGATCACCACAGGAGCGGCGGCCGTCACCATCGAGCAGGACACCGTACGCCTGCGACTTCCCGCCGCCGCGGCCACCTCGGACACCCTGGCGTACGCCACCTACACCGCGACCGAACGCATCCGCCAGCAGCAGCACAAGGTCACCGTGCACGCCACCGCCCTGATCGCATCCGACGGACAGGCGGTCCTGCTGATCGGAGCGAAGGGCGCCGGCAAGACGTCCACCGCGATCGCCCTCGCGGCCCGCGGCTGGACCCACGCGGGTGACGACCTGGTCGTCCTCGGCGAGTGGGGGGACGGCGGCCTTGCGGTGTGGCCGGGGAAGCCCACCGCAGCCATCCGCGACCCGACCCGACCCCTCGCGCCCAAGTTCCGCCACCTTCTGGAGCCGTTCGCCACCGGCCCGGCTTCACTGGCGAGGGTCGTGCGCGTGGCTGTCCACCCGGCTCTTGCGCAAGCGTCGATGACGCCCGCAGTGCCGTTCTCGGTGAATGAGCGGCTGCGGCTGCACGAGATGTTGGCCCGCTACATCTCCGGCCTGCCCACGCCGGTGACCGGCGTCTCGGGAGCGCCGTACGGCCCGGTGTGGCCGCTGGACACCCCCGCCCTGGCCCGCTGGCGCAGTCACCTCATCACCGCGCTCGCGGGCTGCCGTTTCGACTACCTGCACGCCCCCGACGACGAGACGGCCGCCGACCTGCTGACCGAAGAGGGGACCACATGAAGGCTGCCGCGATCCTGCCCAGCCGCAACGAGCCGGCCACCATCGGCGCCGTCACCACCGCCGTCGACACCGCCCTCGGCAACGTGCCGGCGGTCATCGTCAACGCCGACTCCTCCGACACGCCGAACACCACCGAGAACTTCGCCGCGACCGGCACCCGGGCGAAGAAGGTGCCGCTGGCGGGCCTTACGCGGGGCAAGGGCACCCAGATCCTGGCCGCCGCCCGCCGTCCGGAACTCGCCGACGCCGAGGTGCTACTGATCGCGGACACCGACACCCGCAACCCCGACCCCACCGTCTACGCCGCCCTGCTGGACCACGTACGGGCCGGAGCCGCCCTGGCGATCGCCGACTACCCGAGGTACTGGGACGAAGCCAACCTCACCAATCACCTCGCCCGGCCCTTGATCGCCGCCACCACTGGCCACGACATACCCCAGCCCATCGCAGGCGACCTGGCCCTGTCCCGCCAGGCGCTCGCTGCTGGCCTCCGCGCCGTCGAAGCCCTGCCACGGGAACTGTCGGAACGCGTGGACGGTTACGGCATCGACGCGTTCCTCCTGCTCACCGCCACTGCCATCGGGCCCCTCGCCTCCGTACGGATCGACAAGCCCAAGCAGCACGCCGGCTCCTTCCCTCACCTCCCGGCCATCTACCACCAGGTCGTCCCCGTCCTGCTGCATCTGACCGCGACGCGGACGCCACCGCCCGTACCGCCGGGCGGTGAAGCGACCGTGTACCGCGTTTCTCATCGCGCGGTCGAGCCCGGCCGCCTCCAGACCATGCTCACCACGCTGGAGAGCCTTGGCCAACACCCAGACGGATACGATGAACGCCCGTGGCCACAGCCCGCCGTAGACGCCTGGCACGCCGTGCGCTCCGGGGTTCCAGTGGTCAAAGCGACCCGCCGACTGTGGCCGCATTACCTCCGCCGCGTGGCCGACTGGCTCACCACCGGACAGTACGCCGCGCCCCGGCAGCGGGCCGAGATACTCGCCACTGCGCACACCCGCCTGCACACCGCCGTCCTCACCGCCGCAGGAGCCCGCCGATGACCGCCGCCCCGACCTCAGACTTCTCCGCCTTTGCCCTGGAGCCCTTCCCCGAACTCCAGCCGGGCGACGATCTCGCCGGCACCATCATCGGTGTCCTCAGCCGCACCGGCACCGAACTGCGTGACGGAGACATCGTCGTCGTCGCCAGCAAAGCCGTGTCCGTGGCGGAGAAGCGGTACGTCGACCTGGCCGACGTCACCCCCGGCCCCGAGGCACTCGCCCTGTCCGCCAAGACAGGCAAGCCCGCCGAGATCGTGCAACTGATCCTCGACTCCTCCACCGAGCACTTCCTGGCCACCGAGAAGGGGCCGATCATCGCCCGCCACACGCTCGGCTACCAGCTCACCTCCGCCGGGATCGACCGGGCCGGCACCGAAGGCGCCTGGCTGCTGCCCGCAGAACCCGACGCCTCCGCCCGCTCCCTGCGCGACGCCCTGACTACCTATTCCGGCGCCACCGTCGCCGTGGTCATCGCGGACTCCGACGGCCGCGCCGACAGGCGCGGCGCCACCGTCATCTCCATCGGCGCGGCAGGCGTGGCGCCCCTCCGGGTGACGGAGCACGGCGGCAAACGGCAGGAGGAGACCTTCACCGACCTCATCGCCGCGGCATCTGGCATCATCCTCGGCCAGCGCGGACGGGGCGCCCCGGTCGCGGTCCTGCGCGGCATCGCGTACGACCCCAGCGACGAGGGCGTGGCCGCGATGCTCCACCACAGGTCGTGAACCGAAGAAGCGCTCGTCGCTCTCGGCCTTGTATGGACCAGCCGCTCTCGCCAGCGCTGCGCTGCCTACCAGTTCGCGACTCGGGCGCGGCGGCTGCGAACCGCGCCCTCGGAACCTGGGTGGCCCGGAACGATGGGCTGTCCGTCCTCGATCAGGCGCCGCAGGTGGCCCGGCAGTACGGGCTGAGCCACCAGCTGCGCAGCATCGAGGGCATCCGGAAAGGCCAGCAGGGATGAGCCAGGGAGTGCCAGTGCCGCAGCACGAGCAGCGCCAGATCACCGACGAGCAGTTCCACGACGCGACGCTGATCTGGAACTACCACCAGATGGGCCACGAACAGCGGCCCTGCTCGGCGGCGATCGGCCTGGGAAGCCACGATCTCGGAGTGGCGACCACGACCGCCGGTCTCTACCGCGCCGGCCTGTTCCCGGTCCTGGTCTTCAGCGGCGGCAACAGCCCCACGACCCGTGCCCGCTTCCCACGCGGCGAAGCCGTCCACTACCGCGAGCACGCGCTGAACCTGGGCGTGCCGGACGAGGCGATCCTGGTCGAGCCGAAGGCCGCGAACACCGGGCAGAACATCACCTTCTCGCAGGAGCTGCTGGCCGAGGCCGGCATCGCGGTCGAGTCGCTACTGCTGATCTCAAGGGCTCCTTGCCCGTGGCCGGCGAGGTCGCCGAGGCGAACCCGACCCTGGGCCAAAGCCTGGATTCGATCAACGACGACTCCCACGGCGACGGCCGGCTGATCCGGCTCCGCACGGACGACGCGATGGCGAACGGCCTCCTCAGTGCCGACGAGTACGCCGAGTACATCGCGGAAGACTCGACTGTTCACGGCGATCACTGGGCCCGCGAGCGAGTGGGTGAGGGGCTCCTGTCCGTGGACGGGGCGAGCGCCGGGGGCGCCCCGGCGCCGGTCGTGGCAGTGACGCCCTCCGGGAAGAGAGAGCCCGCCCCTCCCTCTTGGACGACCTCTATTGGATGAGGTCCGGCACCCAACGGCAGTCCGCGAACGGAAGCTAGGAGTGGTCCGCACCGTCCTCGATCTCCGTTGCTGGACGAGGGCCGGCCCATCACGTGGCCCTGGACGCAGCCGCATCCGGCTTCGCGTACGCGACTTCACACGAACCCGGCCCGCTCGTGGCGCGGATCACGCGAAATCGATCGCACGATGCGAGATAGCCCGGGACTGCATGGCTCTCAACTGCCACGCAAGGCCCCTCGGCCCCGCCCGTTCGCCTCGACTTGGGGCACGCGAAGGGCACGCCGCCCCCGAATTGGACTAGACAACAAACAAACCCCAGGCCGCTAACCTGGGGTTTCTCTGGAGCGGGTGACGAGAATCGAACTCGCGCTCTCAGCTTGGGAAGCTCGGGCTCTCGGTAGCCGGCTGCTCGGCTGAACCGCGGCGGAGCGGGCGCGGGGCCTGACTGACCGGCGGCCCGGTCCCCACCGTTCCCCGTGGTGCCCCGCGCGATCCGGCACGGGTCCGGCACGGGCGCTGCCGTCCGTTCTGTGCGTCCGCCGTGAGCCACGGACTGCCCTCAGGTGGTCGCAGCCCGCAAGAACCGTCCGGAGAAGCACCCCGTCACCGCCGACGGGCGGAATGCGGCCGGCACCCGCTAGGTGCGCGGTCTCCCAAGTGCCAGGAGCCCGTCGTCGATGTCGGCCGTGGATCTCAGGGTCCGGCGATGCGAACCGTGACGAGCGGTCGTTGAGGCCGGCTGGGCTGCCCCAGGGAGTCATGACCTGATCCAAGGTCAGCGTGCTCGGGCGGGTGACGCTCGTGCTCCCGCACGCCCTGGTCCACCGGCCGGCCGGTCAGGCCCCTGCGGCCTGCGGGCTGCGCTGCCGGTCCGACCCGGGCACCGGCTCGGACGGGTCGGCGCCGGCCGGGTGTCCCGGGCCCCTGGGGCATGACGTGGGCCGCGGGCGCCGGGGCGTCAGCGCCAGACGTCGTTGAGCGTCACGGTGCCGGCGGACGTGACGAAGACGGTGCGGTTGTCACCGTTCTCCCAGGTGACGGTGCCGTCGGGGTTCTTCTTCAGGTACTTGTACTGCACGGCGGTGCCGGGCGGCAGCTGGTGGGTGCCGGCCCACACCGGATAGGTGGCGGAGTCGGTGGTCAGGGGAAGGGCCTTGGCCGGGTCCCAGGCGCCGAGGTCGGCGACGTTGCCCGAGACGTAGAGGTTCTGGCCCCAGGTGGTGGTGGCGGTGACGTGGAAGGCTGCCTGCACGGGGGCGACGTTCCAACGGTCGTCGTTGCCCGGCCCGTCAGGGGAGACGGTAAAGGTCCGGTTGGGAATGCTTTCCCAGGTCACAGTGCCGGCGGGGGAACGCTTGATGTACTTGTACTGCACCGTGAGGCCGGCGGGCAGCCGGACGCTGGCCGACCAGTGCGGGTAGGCGCTCGCTGTGGTGCCCAGGGGGACGGCCGCTGCCGGGTCCCAGGCACCCAGTTGCGGGGCGCTGCCGGTCACCAGGAGCGTCTCCCCTCCGGTGGTGGCCTGCACGCCGAAGGCGACGGAGACGTCCTGTGCCGTGGTGGCCCGGGCCCGGGGGGCGGTGACCACGAGCAGGCCGGCGAGGAGCACGCCGAGCATGAGGACCGACCGCCAGGCGGACGGAACCCGATGACGTATCGAGGACATGTCACCCCTTGTGTGGTGGGAAGCGGCCACGGACGCCGCTGCGGAAGGAGGCAGGCCCGGGCCCGCCGTCCGCGCTCATCTCAACACAAGTTGAAGCGACTCGGCGCCTGAAGGTGTCTCATATGTTCAACGAGGCATGTGATTTGGTCGCCGAGCGCGAATACACCAGACTTTTCATTAAAAGATTGAACAGAAAGGCGGCTGTCCAGGGAAACGGCTCTCCGCCTGGCCGACCGGCTGCGGAGGCCTTGCAGAGTTGCTCGGTGCTGCTCGGTACCGACGTCCGCAGGCCACCTCACGGCTCCGGCCCGGCTCCGCGGACGTCATCCCGCCCCTTGCGCAAGTTGACGCAAAAGCTTTCATGCGGCCGGCCGGGGAGACGCGAGGTCCTCCCCGCCATCACACGAGGCGCGGCGGCCGACGGCTCCTCACCGTCTCCGGTCACATCAGCCCTGCCCGGAAGCCGGGCACGCACCGGAGGGTCGCCCGGCCGGAGGACGCTTCGCCGGGTGCGCCAAGTGGCGCGGGTGCTGCGCCAGGGTGATCGTGAGGACATGGCTGACTCCCCGGCGGTCGGCACGGCACCGCCCCGGCACCAGGACACGCGGGAGACCGTTCTCTTCGGCGGGGTCTACGGCGCCGTCCTCGCCAGCTCGATGGTCGCGGCGCTCACCCAGTACGGGCACACCTCCGCCGACGTCCGCGGCTACGACGCCGCGTGGGTGCTCGTGACCGGGTGCGCCTCCGCCCTCGCCCACGGCTACGCCCACTACATCGCCGAACGCACCCCGCACCGCCGGGGGGACGCCCTGCTCGCGCTGCGCAACGAGTGGCCGCTCGTCGCGGCCGTGCTGCCCACGGTCTTCCTGCTCGCGGGCGCACGATGGGGGTGGTTGCCCGCGAAGGGTGTCGAGTACGCGGCGTTCGTCCTCAACATCGTCATCCTGTTCGGTCTCGGCCTCCTCACCGCCCGCTGGTCGGCGCGCCGCTGGCCGGCGGCCGTCCTCGTCGGTCTGGGCGACGCGCTGCTGGGGCTGATCGTGGTGGTGGCGAACGCCTTGATCAAGTAGCCGATCCGGTCGCCGGCCGGCCATGGACTGCCGAACGCGGAGTGCGGGCCCCGGCGAGGCGGTCGAGGACGAGCGCCCTGGCCGCCGCACGGTGCTCCGCGATCGGGAGTTGAGCCGAGCGAGTCCCCCTTCCCCTACCGGAAGTGCGCGGCCAGTTCGACGCGGGAGCGCACGCCGAGCCGGGTGAAGATGTTCCTGAGGTGGTACTCGACGGTTCGGATGCTGACCATCAGCACGTCGGCGATCTCCTGGTTGGTCGCGCCCCGGGCGACCAGCTCGCAGATCCGCGTCTGCTGTGGTGTCAGTTCCGCGCCCGTACCGTGCCCGCCTTCGCCGGGCCGGACGGGCGCCTGCACGCGCGCGCCGGTGGCCCGGAGTTCCTCGGTGGCCCGCCGGGCCCAGGACGCGGCACCGTACTGCTGGAAAATCTGTACCGCTTCACGCAGCAGCTCGCGTGCCGGACGGGGCCTGCGGGCGCGCCGCAGCCGATGGGCGTGGAACAGCTCGGTCTTCGCCAACTCCAGTACGGCGCCGTCCTGTCGGTGGAGCCGGGCGGCATGCCGGAACTGCGCGTCGGCCGCCGCGTCGTCGGACTCCAGCAGCGCGTGGCAGCGGTGGGCCAGGGCCAGCCGGGCGGCGCTCGTCCCGCCGGCCGCCCAGGCGTGGTAAGAGCGCAGTGCTTCCGCCGCCTTGGCACGCCGGTCGCACCGCACCGCGGCCTCGACGAAGTGCGGTGTGGCCAGTTGGCGGATGACCAGGTCCGTCTGGTTGCCCACGGCGGTATGGGCCATGCCCGCCAGCCGGGTCAGCGCGTCGGCGGGCCGGTTGTCGGCGAGATCGGCGCAGGCGGATGCCCAGCGGCCGAACGCGGCCGGTCGGCCCAGCCCCCACATGGACACCTGATGTGTGATGGACCGCAGCCTGACCGCCGTGTCGTTCCCGTCACCCCGCAGCGCGGACACCAGCGCGAGCACCGCCAGGTGATCCACGGCGAGGTTGCGCTGCCCCGTCTGGCGGGCCAGCCGCAGCCCGTCCAGAGCCGCTTCCTCGGCCGCCGCGCAGCGGTCGGTCAGCAACGCGGCCAGCGCCTGGTGGACGAGCGCGGCGGGCACCAGGGAGAGCGCGCCCCTGTGCCGGGCCGACTCGGCCGCGGCGACGGCGAAGGCGTGGGCGCGGGCGGCGTCTCCCAGCGTGTAGGCGGCCTGCCCGGCCCACAGCGCGCAGTACGCGTCCGGGATTCCCTCGGCCAGCCGCATCACCCGCCGCAGCAGCCGCCCCGCCTCCCGGTGCCGGCCTTGGAAGGTGGCCGTCATCCCCGCGAAGTGGTCGACGACCAGCCGCGTGACGGGGGTGGCCTCCATACCTCCGCCGCGCCGCAGGGGTGCCGCCCGGCGTGCCAGCGCGAAATAGCCGGCGAAGTCACCGGCCAGGAAGGCGGCCTCACCGGCCAGCATCATCGCCCGCGCCGCAGACTCGTGGCTTTCGTCCAGGAACAGGCCGGCTGCCGTGGACAGTTGCCGGCACGCCTGCGCCGGCGCACCGTCGCGCAGCAGGCGTTCTCCCTCGACCAGGTTCCACAACGCACGCGTCCCCTCGGGCACGCCGTGCGGTGACACGCGGCACAGCAGGCTCCGGGCACGGATGTCCTCCCCGGCGAGGAAGGCGTGCCGGGCCGCCAGCGTCAGCCACCGCTCGCGAAGGTGTCGCCGTGGCGCGAAGTCGGCCGCCTCCTCCAGCACTTCCCCGGCCGCGTGATGGCCGGCATCACCGACCGCCCGCTCCAGGTCCGCCGCGCCCTGCTCAGCGGGACCCGTACCGCAGGCCAGCCGGTGCAGCGCCCGGCACAGACCGGCCCGGCCGGGGTCGAGCACTTCGGCCAGCAGCCGGTGCGCGGCGTGGTGTGCCGCCAGCGGAATCTCCGCGCGCAGCACCTGGCGCAACAGCCGACCCGCGACCGCCGCCGTTCCGTCGTCGCTCAGCACGATCAGCCCGCCGGCGGACGCCGTGTCGACCGCGCCCGGGTGCCATCCCGCCCGGCGGGCGGCCGTACGCAGCACATCCGGGGCGAGGGGGCCGCCGACGAGGACGGTGGTGATCACCGCTCGGGCCCCGTCCGGCAGCTGCCGGAAACGGCGGGCGTGGTCGGCCCGCCACCTGCTGCCCGGTGGCAGGACGAGGGGGCCGCACCGGTCGTCCGCATGGGCAGCGGCCGCGAGTTCGGTCAGTGCCAGGGGATTGCCGGCCGCGAGAGCGAGCGCTTCCGCCTCGGTCTCCGGGCGCAGGCCGACCGCCCGGCCCGGGGGCGCCGCGTCCGCCAGCAGCCGGCGGGCCGCCGCGTCGTCCAGCGGCGACAGTGGCAGCGTGTCGATCCCGTCCAGTACCGCGAGGGCCGGATGCCCGGTGACCACGGTGAGCAGCAGGCCGACCCGCAGGGCCTCCACCCGACGGGCCAACAGCCCCAGTACGCACAGCGAGAGGTGGTCCAGCCGATGCGCGTCGTCCACGCACAACAGCACCGGCCGCCCGGCACCCGAGGCCTCCAGCGTCCGGCGCAGCGCCGATGCGACGGCGAGGACCGCCTCAGGCGGACACCGGCCCGCGAGGATCCCGGCCAGGATCTCCGCATCTCCCGCGGAGGGCGTCGGCGGGTCCGCGGTCAGTCGCAGCACCAGCCGCTGGCACCAAGCCCACGGCACCGCGCCCTCCGAGTCGACACCGTCGACGTGGTGCACGGTGCACCCGGCAGCCGCGCGCGCGGCAGCGGCCAGGAGCGCGGACCGCCCGCTGCCGAACTCACCCGACACCACCACGGCGGCTCCCCGCCCGGCGCCCAGCCCCTCGACCGCGTCGCGCAGTGTCCGTTGCGCCTGGGAACGGCCATGGAGGCGGCCCGGAACGCGGGACGCCGCGTCGCTGTCGCTGTCGCTGTCCATGACGGCAGTGTGGAACGGGAGTTGTCGAAACGGAAGGGAGTTGCCCACGTCCGCCGCCCCGCCACGGCGGTGTGCGACGCCACCGCGCCACGTGGATGACTGGTGGTTCCACCGGTCCACGACCGGTCCGGCCCGCGCACACTCCTTCCCGATCGTTCCCCTCAACCAGGGGAGCACGGAGAAGGGACTCACCCCATGCGACGCCTGCGCACCCTCTTGCTCGCCGTGCTCTCGGCCGTGGCGCTCGCCGCGTTCGGGACGTCAGGCGCCAGTGCCGCCGACGCGGCGACCAGCGCCCGCACCCCAGTGGTCTTCGTCCACGGCTTCACCGGCAACGCCACCCACTGGATCACCGCCGAGGCCGTGTTCCGGGCCGACGGCTACTCCGACAGAGAGCTGTTCGCCTACGAGTACAACTGGACGCAGTCCAACGCGATCAGCGCCGGCGGCCTGGCCGCGTACGTGCGGCAGGTCCTCGCCACCACCGGCGCACACCAGGTCGACATCGTCAACCACTCCATGGGCGGCCTGGTCAGCAACTGGTACGTCAAGAAGCTCGGCGGCCAGCCCTACGTCCGCCACCTCGCCTCCATCGCGGGCGCCAACCACGGCACCACCGCGGCAGGTGCCTGCCTGGTGAACCTGTCCTGCGTGGAGATGTTCCCCGGGTCCGCCTTCCTCGCCGCGCTCAACGCGGGCGACGAAACCCCGGGCAACACCCAGTACGCCACGTGGTACTCCCCGTGCGACGGCGTCATCCTCCCCTTCACCAGCACCCCGCTCGCAGGCGCCGCCAACCATCTGGTCCCCTGCCAGACCCACCTCGGATTCCTGGCCGACATACCGACCCTCCAGTCCGTCGAACGCTTCCTCATGAGCTGAGCCACCCGTCCCGGCGTCCGGTGGATCCCCGCGACGGGCCCAGCCGTACGAGGCCCTGTCGCCGCGGCCCGCGGGAGCTGCCCGGTGGCGACAGCACGGGAAAGGACATCAGGGCGTCGCCGTCGACGAGCCGGGACCCGGCGAGCCAGGACCCGGCGAGGCGGGGGTCAGCGAGGGCGTCTTGCGTCGACGGGCCGAGCAGCGCGAGCGACCCGCCGCCGCTGTCCGTCGCCGCCCGTACGAGCAGCGTGCGCAACTCGTCGAGGCGGTACTCACTCCCGCCGAGGCGGACAGGGGCGTCGGTTCAGCTCGCCGAAGTCGGAGCCAGCGTCGAAGTCGGAGCCGGAGCCGGAGCCGGCGTCGGCGCCGAGCGGCACGTGCCCGTCGACATTGCGGGCGTACAGGTGCACGAGCAGCGGTTGACATCGCTCACCGACCTCGAGGCACTGACCGACGAACACACCGAAGCCGGACAAGCCCCCGGGCAACCCCGTGGCCGGCAGCGCCGGGCACGGACAGGACTCCAGCCCAGCCCCTCGGGCGGGGAGCCGGGTGACAGGCGCCGGAGACGAACGGCCGCCCGCACCCGATCCGGTCGGGGCCGACCGGCCGTCGCTCAACAACCGCGTCACCCGCGCCGGGCCATCGTTCCTCGCGCCTCGTCCTGGCCGCTCGCACGGCGCGCAGCGGACGGATGAACGACGACGCGACCGTCCCCCACCGGAACATGCGGTAGCACTTCGCCGCAGGTGCCGAGCGACGCCACCTTCCTCTCCGACAGTTCTCGTCTTGACGTGACGCCGTTCGTACGGAGCTACCGGGTCCCTTCTCTCCCGTCTCCCCCTCGGCGTGGCACCCCCTGATGCGCCTTCGCCCCCTCCCAACCGAAGCTGATTTCGCCACTTGTCTCCCACAGGCGGTCACCGACGGCTTACGGGCATCCGGCGGGGGCCGTGGCGTGCGGTTCGACGCTGTTTGTCGGCATTTGATCCACAGGTCGAACCTTCAGGTTTGGCGGAAACAAGGCGTTGCCGCCTTGTTCGGGGCCGCGCAGCCTGGAGGGCGCGGGAGCGCTCCCACGCATCCGGCACCCGCAGAGCGAAGACGTCCCCCACAGGAAGAAACCCGCAATGAATTGTCATGAGCATGTACATCGCCGCACCGGTCGTCGGCCGGCGCTCGTCCTGAGCACCCTCGTCGGCGTGCTGATCAGCCTGATCACCTGGGGCGGCACGGCCTCCGCGCACGGTTCGGTGATCGACCCCGCCTCCCGCAACTACGGCTGCTGGCAGCGCTGGGGCAGCGACTTCCAGAACCCGGCGATGGCCCAGCAGGACCCCATGTGCTGGCAGGCCTGGCAGGCCAACCCCAACGCCATGTGGAACTGGAACGGCCTGTACCGCAACGGTTCGGCCGGCAACTTCCAGGCCGTGATCCCCAACGGACAGCTGTGCAGCGGCGGCCAGACGGAAAGCGGCCGCTACAACGCCCTCGACGCCGTCGGCCCCTGGAAGACCACCGACATCAGCTCCAACTTCACCGTGAAGCTGTACGACCAGGCGAGCCACGGCGCCGACTACTTCCTGGTCTACGTCACCCGGCAGGGTTTCGACCCCACCACCCAGCCGCTGACCTGGCAGGACCTCCAGCTGGTCACCAAGACCGGCAAGTACGCGCCCAGCCAGAACTACTCGATCCCCGTCAGCACGTCCGGCTACACCGGCCGCCACGTCGTCTACACCATCTGGCAGGCCTCGCACATGGACCAGACCTACTTCCTGTGCAGTGACGTGAACTTCCGCTGACCCCGGCCGTCACCCGCCCGACCGCCCACCGGACGCGACCCGACGCCGACCGGGTCGCGCCCCCCATTTGGGAGCGCTCCCATACGAGAGGGGCCGCTCCCCTTCCCCAGGAGGCGTACATGCCCCTACTGCCCGCGCGGTGCCCGCGATGGGTGCGCACACCCTGGACGGCAGCCGTGGCCCTACTCGGGCTGGCGGTGTCCCTCCTGGCCGCCGCGCCCGCCAGCGGCGCCGGTACCGGGTCCGCCGCCGGATGCCGGGTCGACTACACCGTCAACGAGTGGTCCGGCGGCTACACCGCCCAGATCCGCGTGACCAACCTGGGCGCCGCGCTGAGCGCCTGGCGGCTGACCTGGACCTACGGCGGCGACCAGCACATCACCTCCGCCTGGAACGCCACCGTCACCCAGACCGGCCGCTCCGTGACCGCCGCCGGAACGGACTGGAACGCCGCCCTGCCCAGCGGCGGCGCCGCCGACTTCGGCGTGCAGGGCACCTGGCAGTCCGCCGACCCGGCACCCACCGACTTCAGCCTCAACGGCGTCTCCTGCGGCGGCGACGCCACCGAGCCCCCGACCACTCCGCCCACCACTCCGGGCACCCCCACACCCACCCAGCCGCCGGCCGGCTGCGGCGGCGCCGTCCTGTGCAGCGACTTCGAGAACCAGACCGGCACCTCCCCGTCCGGCGACTGGCGCTTCACCGCGCCCGACTGCCAGGGCACGGGCGCGGCCACCGTGGACACGGCCGTCGCGCACAGCGGCACCAAGTCGCTCCGGGTGGACGGCCGGGCCGGTTACTGCAACCACGCCTTCGTCGCCGCCACCACCGACCTGTCGACGGTCGGCCCGGTGCTGTACGTCCGTATGTGGGTGCGGCACACCACCGCGCTCCCCTCCTCCCATGTCACCTTCGTCTCCATGCCGGACAGCTCCCAGGGCGGCCGGGCGCTCAGGGTGGGCGGCCAGAACGGCGCCCTCCAGTGGAACCGGGAGAGCGACGACGCCACGCTCCCCGCCCAGAGCCCGGCCGGAGTGGCGCTGAGCAAGCCGCTGCCGACGGGCAGCTGGCAGTGCCTGCGGTTCGCCATCGACACCTCCGCGCCCAAACTGGACACCTGGCTGGGCGATCAGCAGGTGCCCGGCCTGCACGCCGACGGCGTACCGACGCAGGACATCGACCAGCAGTGGCTCTCCCGCACCACCCCGCCCCGGCCGACCGCGCTCCGGCTCGGCTGGGAGAGCTACGGCTCGGGTGACGACACCCTGTGGTTCGACGACGTGGCCGTCGGCTCGGCACCGATCGGCTGCTGAGAGGGGCGCCGGGTTCTCTCTTTCACCGGGAGCCCGGCCGCCGGGCTCCCAGCGGCCGGGCTCCCGGCGGTCGTTTCCCCGGCGGCCGGCTTCCCTGTCCGCCGTCCCTCTGCCGCCATCCCGGCCGCCATCCCTCGACCGCCGTCCTCACCCGGCGCTCTCACGCGTCCGGTGTCGTGTCCTTTCGGCGCAGGACGACCAGGACCCCGCCGCCGATCACGACCAGGCCTATGGCCACTCCGGTGATCAGGGGGGTGAGGGCGGAGGCGCCGGTCGCGGCCAGGTCGGTGGTCTGCGCGGCGCTGCCGCCGACCGAGGCGGGGCTGGGCGCGTTGGGAAGCTGGGCCACCGTCTGTGTCGTGACCGCGCCCTGGGTCTTGCAGTCCAGGACGCCGGTGAAGCGGTGGCTGAAGCCTTGGGAGCCGGTGATCGTGAAATCGTAGGCCTGGTCCTCCTGGAGCGGCACGGTCACCGTGCGGGTGGCGCCCGCGGGGATCGTGTGGCCGGCGCCCATCAGCTGGAAGGCGAACGGCTGGTCGCCGTTGTTGACGGCGGTGATGTCCACCCTGCCCTTGGCGCAGTTCTCGCGGGCCGACACCGCCGGTATCGGACCCTGGGAGGCCCAGCCGGCCGTCGCGGTGGCGGAGACGGTCGACTCGCTGGAGCCGGCCAGGATCTGCGTCTGGCTGCGGCTCTCGGAGGCGAAGGCCCGGCCCACGGGTACGGTCGTGGACGCCTGCACGGTCAGCTCGGCCGTGCTCGCCCCGCTGCCGAACGCGTCGGCCGAGTCCCCGGCCGGGTCCTCGGGGATGTCGAAGTACAGCCGGCTGCCGTTCTTCGCCGAGGTGATCGCCTTGCCCTTCTTGTCGACGATCCGCACTCCGCTGGTGGCCGCGTCGGCAGGCGGGCTCACCGTGACCGCGTTCGCGGTGGTGTGCACGGTGACCGGGCCGAGCCGGTGCCCCGGCCGGCCGGAGACCGCGGGCGGGTCCAGGGTGAGCGAGGCACGCGGCTCGCCGGCACCGCGGGCGCTCTTCTCCAGATAGTCGGCGAGCTTCTCGGCCTGCGGGTCGACGGCGTTCACGTCGGCGCCGTCGGAGTAGCGCCAGATGGCCACCTGGGTGCCGGCCGCGGCGTCCTGCTCGGTCAGCCCGTGCGTGCCCGCCTTCCGCGCCAGTGCGGCGAGATCGTTGACCTGGGGGTAGGAGTGCCGCAGTATCCAGCGGATCCGGCCCGCGTTCTTGTTGGTGCCCAGCGAGGTGCCGCTCCAGGGCGTCTCCTCGTATCTGGCGTCCCGCTGGGCCGGGTTGTGCAGGTCGACGCCGTACGTCTGGAGGGTGCCGCCGCCGTCCACGGACATCTCGAACAGGCCCGCCGAGACCCGCAGGTCGCCGCCGTCCTCGTGGATCACGGCCTCGCCGTAGGTCTTCAGACCGTTGTTCGTGGCCGTCGCCCCGCCCTCGGTCAGCGGTGTCCCGTCGGCCACCGCCGTACCGGCGCCGGACAGCACGCCGGCCGCCACGAGGCCGGACACCGTGGTGACGGCGGCCAGGCGGGCCGTACCGGTGGACCGGCGCAGCCCAGAGAGCGCAGCAAGCACAGAATTCCCCTTCGAGCAGGACCCGTTGGACGTGGGGGACGGTCCCACCAGCAGAAATCGGCAGCCCCTAGGGGCACGCCCGGCATCCTATGGATCATCGGGAGCCCGACCCGCCGGTCGGATGATCGGACGGCCGATCCGATCCGTAATCGTTATCGCGAAGGCCGTCCGTGAGCTGGTCATATCGACAAATCCACCGGTTGAGGCCACTGGCGGCTCGCCATCGGCAGCGTGTGACGTCACGTCACGGACGCCGCGTGCGGGGCCTGTTGGTCCGCTTCGTCGTCGGAGGGTGCCGGTGGGCGCGGTGTCTCCCAGTCGGGTTCCGGGCGGGCCGCCGCGGGTGGTGCGTCCGGCCTGGCCGCGCGCTGGAAGAGTGCCGTACCACGGGCCAGGTCATGGCCGATCGCCACCGCGTCGATGTCGGCGGAGGCCCACGGCTGCTGCCCCTCCCGTGTCTCCGTGCGGACCTTCAGCCGGCCCTGGACGAGGACCGGCTGGCCCACCTCCACGCATGCCGCCACGTTCACCGCGAGCTGGCGGTTGGCCCACACCGTGAAGAAGTTGGTGTGCCCGTCGGTCCAGGCGCTCTTCTCCCGGTCCCAGTAACGCGCGGTCACCGCCAGCCGGAACCGGGCCGACGGACCCGCCACCGACTCCCGGTAGACCGGCTGGGTCGCCACGTTGCCCACCACACAGACGATGGTCTCGTTCATGACTCGCTCCCCTCCCCCGCCCGCGCGCTACCGGCCGGGCGGACACACGTACGGGCCCGTCCCGTACGGCTGCGTCTGCCGTGCCGGTGCGTACGTCCGCCGTACGCACCGGCACCTGCCGCCGACCGCTCGCGCCGCCCGCCGCCTGTGCGGCCGGGCCCCGCGGTGCGATCGCCGTGGCCTCAGACTGCCTCCGCCGGGCCGAGCCCGCTGAGCGCTGTGGACGGCCGCCCGCCTGTGAACAACTCCGTCACCCGCGCGGGTGAACCCCGCCCCCGCCCCCCGGTCCACCCCTGGCCCCCCGGTCCGCCTCCGTCCCCGGTCCATCCTCGGCCCCCGGTCCACCCTCGACCCCCGGTCCGCCCCCGTCCCCCGGTCCGCCCCCGTCCCCCGGTCCGCTCACACCACCCCGGCCCTGCTCCGGGCGACCCTCCCGTACTGCTCCCGTACCTCCCGGTACCGCAGCAGCTCCGCCGCCACCGGATCGAGCACCCGGGCCCGGCCGCAGCTCGCCGCCGCCTCCCGCAGCCGCCGTTCCGCCTCCTGGCCGTAGCGCCGTGCGGGCCCCCGGGCGGCCATCCGGCACCCCCACTCCACCAGTGGCCCGCCGACGATCCCGCACACCATCAACAGCACCGGTACGCCCAGGTTGGGCGCCATCAGCCCGGCGATCTGCCCCGCGAGCCAGCCGCCGCCCACGATCTGCAGCAGGGTCATCGCGGCCTGGACCAGTACCGCCACCGGCCACCAGCCCGGCCGGGGCGGGCGGCCCGGCGGCAGCCCGGCCCGCGCGGACAGCGCGTCCAGCGCCTCGGACAGCCCCTGCGAGCCGCGTGCGGCCGCCTCGCGCACCGCCTGCGCCCAGGGCGCGGGCAGCCCGGCCGAGGCCCGGTCGGCGACCGTGCGGACCGCCTGTTCCACCCGCTGGCGAGCCGTGGCCTCCTCGTCGGCCTGGGTACGGACCGCGTGCCGGCCCGTCGTGGAGTCGCCACGGCCCTGGTACCAGCGCCACAGCCGCAGCCAGGGCGTGCCGCAGGCCCGGTTGGCGTTGCGCAGCCAGGCGCGTTCGGCGGCCTCCCCCGCCGCGGTGGCGCCCACCGCGTCCGCGAGCCGCGCGGCGAACTCCTCGCGCGCCTGCTCGGTGAGGCCGGCCCGCCGCCGGGTGGCGTACACGGGCCGCAGTCCGGCCGCGGCGGCGTCCAGGTCGGCCGCCACCCGGCGGGCCGCCGCGCCGCGCTCCGCGACGAACTGACCGAGCGAATCGCGGAGTTCGTCGACTCCCTCGCCGGTGAGCGCGGAGATCGCGAGGACGGTGGCGCCCGGCTCGCCGTGCTCGCCCAGCGCGATGCCGTCCTCGTCGAGCAGCCGCCGCAGGTCGTCCAGGACCTGGTCGGCGGCGTCCCCGGGCAGCCGGTCCACCTGGTTGAGGACGATGAACATGACCTCCGCGTGACCGGCCATGGGCCGCAGATAGCGCTCGTGCAGCATGGCGTCGGCGTACTTCTCGGGGTCGACCACCCAGATGACCGCGTCGACCAGCTTCAGGATCCGGTCGACCTGTTCACGGTGCTGTACGGCGGCGGAGTCGTGATCGGGCAGGTCGACCAGGACCAGCCCGCGCAACTGCCCCTCGTTGTCCGGGCCGTGCAGAGGACGGCGGCGCAGCCGGCCGGGGATGCCCAGCCGGTCGATGAGGCTCGCCGCGCCGTCGCTCCAACTGCACGCGATGGGCGCGGCGGTGGTGGGGCGGCGTACGCCGGTCTCCGAGATGGCCACCCCGGCGAGCGCGTTGAACAGCTGGGACTTGCCGCTGCCGGTCGCGCCGGCCAGGGCGACGACGGTGTGCCGGCCGGACAGCTTGCGGCGGGCGGCGGCCTCGTCCAGGACCCGGCCCGCCTCGGCCAGCGTGTGACGGTCCAGCCGGGTGCGGGAGAGCCCGACGAGTTCCCGCAGGGCGTTCAGCCGGGAGCGCAGCGGGCCGTCGTACGCCAGCGGGACAGGCACGTGAGCGCCCGGCCCGCGGTGCGGCTGCTCCCCCGTGGAGCCGCGTTCGGCGGCGGAGGCGGATTCGCTGACGCGGCGGGCGATGAGTCCGTCGTCCCACGCCTCCTGGGCGGCGCCGCCGGGTTCACCGTCCGGGACGGGGGCGGTGGCGGCGGTCGTCCTGGGGGGCGTGGCACCGGACGTGGGGTGGGGCTTCGGGGACTGGGCGGCGTGGGGGTGGGGGCGGGGTACCGAGACGGCTTGCGCGGCGCCACGCTCGCGTGCGGAACGATCGGCATCACGCTCGCGTGCGGAACGATCGGCGCCACGCTCGCGTGCGGAGCGATCGGCGTCACGGTCGCGTGCGGAGCGATCGGCGTCACGCTCGCGTGCGGAACGATCGGCATCACGCTCGCGTGCGGTGTCACGGTTGTGCTCGCGGCCACGGTTGTGCTCGGGGTCGGTGTCATGGCCCCGGCCCCGGTCACGGTCGCCGTCCTCGTCGCGTACGCGCGCGGGACGCTCGCGGCCGGTGTCCGGGCTGCCCTCGGCGTTCCCGGCCGGCACGCGCGCGTGCAGGACACCGGTATCGTCCCTGCCGCCGTGCTTCTGGCGCCCGGCACCGTCGCCGCCACCGCCCTGCTCATGACCGGTGCCGTCGCCGCCGCCGTCCCCGGCACCCGTGTCGTCGCCCCGTCCCTCGGGGCGGCCACCGCTGCCGGAGCCGTCGTCCCCGGGGCCCTCCTTGTCGGGGCCCGGACGCGCGTGCGCGAGGCCGCCGGCGCGTTCGGTGCCGTCCAGGGCGCCCGCGCCGGCGCGTCCGCCGTGCTCCAGGGTCCCGGTGTCGCCGCTCCCGCTGCCGCTGCCGGTGCGCCTCATGTGGTCGGTGTGCTCCGTGTGGTCCTGGTCAGTGACGGCGGTCACCGGTCACCTCTCCTTCTGCAGTACGGACAGCGCGGCGATGAGTTCGGCCTGGGGTTCCGGATGGACGTCCAGGGCGTCGAGCGGGGCGAGGCGCCGTTCGCGTTCGGTGTGCATGACACGGTCCACGTGCTCGGTGAGCAGCCGTCCGGCCCGGTCGCGCAGCCGCAGTACGCCGTGGGCGCCGAGCCGTTCGGCGAGCCCCTCTCCGGCGGTGCGCGCCCGGCGCCCGCCCAGCACCGCCGTGGCGACGAGGGCGGCGACGACCTCGGGGTCGGGGGCGCCGGTGCGCTCCAGGACCCGTACCTCGTCCTCTGCGTACTCCTCCAGCTCGCGCCGCCAGCGCCGGGCCGCGAGCCCGATGCGGTGCTCGGCGCTCTCCAGGGAGGTGTCGCGGGCGGCCAGCTCGGGGGCGCGGGCGGCGGGCTCGCGCCGCCAGGCGTCGTCCACGCGCTCGTCGGCGGCGGTCACGGCGCACAGCAGCAGGGCGGCCAGGCTCTCCACGAGGGCGTCGAGGAGTTCGGCGGCGGTGCAGTCCAGCGGGAAGGCGCGCCACCGCTTGAGGGCGTCCCCGGCGAGGACGGCGCCGGACTGCAGGCGGCTGCGCACGCGCGCGTGCTCGCTGTCGTAGGCGGCGTCCACGGCGGAGGTGAGCCGGAGGGCCGCCGCGTACTGGGCCGCGGCGGCGCCGGCCAGCTCGGGCATGCGGGACTTCAGCGAGTCGAGCAGGCCGTAGGCGGTACGGGCCATGACGTGCTGGCGGGCGGCGGGGTCCTGGGCGTGCTGGACCAGCCAGCTTTTCAGGGGCGCGACGGCGGTGGCGGGCAGCAGACCGGCGCCCCAGGCGGACTCCGGCAGCTCGGGCACGGTGAAGCGGGGTACGTCCCCCAGCCCGGCCTTGGTCAGCAGGGCGCCGTACTGCCGGGACACCTCGGAGACGACCTGGTGGGGCACCCGGTCCAGGACGGTGACGAGGGTCGCGTCGTACTCCTTGGCGGTGCGCAGCAGGTGCCAGGGGACGGCGTCGGCGTAGCGGGCGGCCGTGGTGACCATGATCCAGATGTCGGCGGCGCAGATCAGTTCCGCGGCGAGGACGCGGTTGTCCGCGATCAGTGAGTCGACGTCGGGGGCGTCGAGGAGGGCGAGGCCGCGCGGGAGGGTGTCGGCCGTCTCGACGCGCAGCACGCGCGCGTGCTCGTCGTCGGTGGGCGGGAACTCCTCGGCGGTGTCGCGGTCCGGGTCCCACACGCGGGTGAGGGCGGGGAGCACGCGCATGCCGCTGAACCAGTGATGATCCTCCGGATGGCAGACGAGGACCGGTGTCCGGGTGGTCGGCCGGAGCACGCCCGCCTCGCTCACCCGTCGGCCGACGAGGGAGTTGACCAGCGTGGACTTCCCCGCGCCGGTGGAGCCGCCGACGACGGCGAGCAACGGCGCCTCGGGGTGCCGCAATCGGGGCACGAGATAGTCGTCGAGCTGCGCGAGGAGTTCGTCGCGGTTGGCACGCGCGCGTGGGGCCCCGGCCAGGGGCAGCGGAAAGCGTGCGGCGGCGACACGGTCGCGCAGAGCGGAGAGTGTGTCGAGCAGCTGAGGCCGTACGTCCAAGGTCACCACATGCGAAGAATGCCCAATTTTAGGGGAATTCTGAAGCATATAGACATGTCTGCGCGCCGACAGGACAGAACGGACGGAGGGGACGAGTGGGACACCGACACGGTCCAGGCATAACGAGTGCACAACACCCGGTGCGTCGGCCGCCAAAAGCGATGCACGATTCGCACCTGCCTGCGATTATCAGGACCGCTTCACCGAACCTCCACATCGAGCCACGGAGGGGAAGCGACAGGGTCAAGGAACCGGGAGCCCTATCCTTGACCCCGGCAACGTCACGGATCGGCCCCCACCAGGCCACCAGGCACGAGGCCACCCCACCCGGCCCCCGTAGCTCAGTGGATAGAGCAGGCGCCTTCTAAGCGCTTGGCCGCAGGTTCGAGTCCTGCCGGGGGCGCCAGGCTCCACCCTCCCGCTCGGGAGGGCTTTTCGCTGGTCAGAGCGGCTTTCAGCGGCACGACAAAGCCCCGAACGCCCCCTTGATGATCAAGGGCTGACTTCGGGGCCGCCCGGCTGTCACCGGGTTCTCGCGGGTGGCCGTGTCGAATACGTGTCGAAGTGCTCGACCGGTGGGAGATCAGCCGGCGCCGGGCACCTCCGCCTCCGCCTCCGCCTCGGGAAGATCACCCGCGGCCTCCAGCCGCCGCTTCAGGTCCGGCAGCTGCCCGTCGACGCACCGGGCGTACGTCGCCAGCAGCACGGCGACGCTGTTCCCGGCCCACTCGGCCACCTGGGCGGGCGGGATTCCGTCGTTGAGCCACTTCGTCAGGCGCGTGTGCCGGATGTCGTACACGCGCCGTCCAGTGGGTGACTCGAAGACGTGCGGGGGCACTACGGCCTTACGCGCGCTGCGCCACGCCCGGCGGATGACGGAGCCGGCGAGGATACCGCCGGACTCACCCTGGAAGACCAGATCACCCGGCTGGAGCTGTTCGTCCTCGATGTGCTGCCGCAGGATGCGTGTGACAGCCGACGGCAGCGGCTCTGACGGGGACAGTACGAGCCCTTCGCCCGCGCCGCCGACGGCAAACGAATCCGCAGGTCAGCGGTGGCCGGGGCGCCCTGCAGAGCCCCGACCCGCGCTGTAGAATCGGCCTGCGCTACAGCACGAAGTAGGCCCGGTTAGCCGAAAAGATGGCGCTGGCCACGGTCGTCAGCCAAGGGTCAGGTGCGGGTGTTTCCCTCTTGCATCCGTCTGCCAACTCAGCTGCGAACTCGGTGACGATCTCAGTCGATGCGGGCTTCGCAACAGTCTCACCGCTGGAGTCGTGGTCGTTATTGCGCTCGGCCTGAAGCAGTTCTCGCGCGGCCTCTCTTCGCATAGCAGTGTCGTCACTGGCCAGGTACTCGGAGCAGGGCATCGCCCCGTAATGCGGACCATCCGACGTCGCTTCCCCGTCTTGCGTGGTGAGTACGACGGCCAGTGCCGCCCCCGCCAATGCCACGGCGGCAATGCCGAGGGCTACGGGTCTCGTCATTTGAAAGGCGCGCATGAGGTTCCCTCCCCTAGAACGCGCCACCTCCCCAGGCGGCGCCGAAACATGCTAGGCGGGCACTCGGCTTTAGGCAGGGGCAGGGGCAGGGGCAGGCTACAAAGCAGATGTATCGTTCGGCGCCATGAGCGAGCCCACTCCCTGGCCTGACATAGTCAACGCGATAGCCGCCGGAGCCAGCGCCGTCGCGGCCGGCGCTGCTCTTTTTGCTGCTAAGCGCGCGAACACCGCAGCGGAGCGTGCCAACGACACAGCTGATGCCGTCGCCCGGATCGAGCGTGACCGCTGGCATACGGAACTGACTCCTCAGTTCGAGATCACCGCCACCAGGCTAGGACCGGGTTCGAACCGGGTGGCGCTACTCATGACGCTCACCGGCCAGGCAGGCCTCCCTCAGCTTGATGCTGTAACGATCACCATCCGGGACGACGGCTACACCCATCTCCCGGGTGTCGGGGTCACGCAGGAGATGCTTGATGCCACCATCTTCGGGCCCTACCAGTTTGAACCCGGCATAGACGACGCCGACCCGGACGGCCGGAGGGTAACGACCAATCCCATGCAGATCGGAGATTGGGTCAAGCACTCCCTCTCAGTGACCCCCGTGCCAGCGTGGAGCAATCTTGAGTACTGGCGTGAGCAGTACCGCAACGAGCCCATCCGACTGCGCCTCGAGTGCAAAGCTGCGGGCTTCAAGCCGTGGTACATCGCCACCGAGGTACGTGTGGCTGAACCGACGGCCGGATGAACTGGCTGACAGCCCATGGCGCGCTGGATGGAGGCACCGAACAGCCAGGGCAGAATCCTTGCCTACGGTGAACGCGCGGAGAAGTCAGGGAGCCAGAACACTGGGGCATGTAGAACACGCAGGTCAGGCACGTTGCGGATCGGTACGCAGCAGTCTCTTCTAAAAGCACTTGGCCGCAGGTTCGAGTGCTGCCCGGGGCGCGTACGGCCTCTCACCTGAGGAGACGGGAGAGAGGCTCTTTCACGTCCGGCTCGCCTTCGCTCCGAGACCAGGCCCTTTTCCTCCGGCCCATGCGATCCGGCTCCGCGGCCGGTCGCCGTTCAGGGGCGGTCGTCGGGGAAGATCAGACTCGGTGCGCTGCTGATCAGCGCCAGGGAACCCAGGCCGAGGGCCATCCGGCCGAGGGTTCCGGCGCCGTGCCAGTCGTGAGGGGGGCCGAAGACCACCCAGATGCCCAGGCCGATGCCCGCGATCATGATCGCCAGGCCGCCGAGGCGACGTAAGCCGTGACTCATGGGTGCATCCTCGGCCCTCCCGGACCGGCGCTCAAGACGGTTGTGTGCGCCGGGAACGGATCAGGCCAAGGCCGGCAGGAAGCCGCCGTGGGTCGTGCCCGAGGAGAGCAGGACGGGCCAGTCGAGGGTCTCGGGGAGCCGGTCCAGGGAGAGGACGACCGCGCCGCCGGCCCGCTCGGTGTCGTCGCACCAGTCGGCCATGTCGCCCGGTGCCGTGCCGTCAGCGGTGTCGCCGACCACCGGCGCGGCGAGCGCGGGGACGAGGATCCCGTGGTCGCCGGGGCCGTCCACGACGCACAGGGTGAGCCGGGGCACGATGCTCCAGCCCTCGCACCGGGGTATCTCCCCGCCGGGCGCGGTCAGGGGCGGCAGGGCCTCGTGGACGGGGGCTCCCGCCAGCAGCAGTACGGGGGTGGCACCGCGGACGAACAACGTGTTCTCGGGATCGAGCAGCATGGCCCCACTCTCTCAGCCCGTCGGCGCGTCGCGGCTGCCGGGCGGCGTCACCGTTCCTGGCGTGCACTACGGCTGCCGGCCGCGGCGTCACCGGGCCTGGTGTGCCCTACGGCTGCCGGCCGGCTTCCTCGGGTCTCTCCCCGCGGTTCAGTTTCCGCAGTGTCTCCCTGCTCCAGCCGGAGATGCGGGCCAGTTCCGACTGGCGGACGCCGCCCGTGGCCGCGTCGCGCAGTGAGGACTGGAGCGCCTCCGTCGCCTCCTCCAGCCGGGCCAGGGCCTCGCGGCGGCGGCCGGCGTCCCTGCGCACCTTGTGTTCCAGGACGCTCCGCAGGGTGAACGCCACGGGCCGGCCACCGGCTCCCTGGACGCGGACGAGTATGCGCAGGCCGGGGGCGTCCGGGGCGGCCAGGGCCGCCGCGGTGTGCCGGTGGTGGGCCAGGTAGCGGTCGAACGCCTGCACGGCGGCGTCGGCGGCGTGGTAGCCGTAGAACCAACTGGGTGTGACGGCCTGTGTGTTCCAGCCGTCCGCGCCCTCGCGCTGCACCTCTACGGCGAACACCAGCCGCTGCGGACGCGCCTCTTCCATGGCTTCCCCTTTTTCCGCTGGTCGGCAGGGGGCTTACCAGGATCCCTCACTTCGGTGAAACGTGCCACTGTTCGTGCGTCAACAACCCTGTCGCCCGGACCGGTTGGCACATCGATCGGGCAGATGGGCCGCGAACGGACACGGCGTCAGGCGGGTCAACACGGTGACGCGCGGGCGTCACACGAACAGTCCAGTCGCCGTCGGGGTGTCCGCGTGGGACGGCACGGCGCCCTGCCGTTGAAAGGGTGATCCGCGGCCGATCGGCGTGACCCGCCCCGCACGGCGCCGTTGAACGGGAAGTGCGGCGGCTGGCCTGCCGCCGCGCGTTTCCCCCAGCGACAAAAGGAGAACGTGATGTCTCGCATCGCGAAGGTGGCCGCTGTCGCCCTCGGCGCCGGCGCCGTGGTGGTCAGTGGGGCCGGGCTCGCCCTGGCCGACGCGGACGCCCACGGCGCGGCCGTCGGCAGCCCGGGCGTGGTGTCCGGCAACCTGATCCAGGTCCCGATCGGCATCCCGATCAACGTGTGCGGCAACACCATCGACATCGTCGGCCTGCTGAACCCGGCCTTCGGCAACACCTGCGCCAACGTCAGCGACCACACCAAGCCCGCCAAGCCGCGCCACCACGACGACGGCGGCTACGGCAACGACGGCTACGGCCACTGAGCCGCCCGGCACCCCACGGACAAGAGCCCCGGCACTCCGAGCGCCGGGGCCTTGCCGCGTCCACCGCGCACCCGCTCAGGCGTACCGGTACACCCGGCTCATGTCCTCCAGCTGGTCCGGTGTCTCGTCCCACGGCGGCAGCTTCTGGTGCCGGGCCACGACCCGGCCGTACTGGGCGTCGCCGGCGCGGGGCGGCTCGGCCGGCAGATAGCGGTGCGCTCGGTGGGCCCGCTGCCAGCGGTACCACTGGAGGTCCAGGAATGCGTGGTGCAGCCAGAACACCGGGTCGTTGACGGACGCGCCGCCGAGCATGACCCCGCCGACCCAGCGGTGCACCCGGTTGTGGTTGCGCCAGGAGGCGCTGCCGCTGCCGCTCCCCCAGCCCTCCAGCTTGTTGCGGAAGCCCTTGCGGACGGTCGAGTCCCAGGGCCAGGCGTCGTAGACCGGGTCGTCGAGCGCCCACTGCAGCTCGCTCCTGGTGGGCAGTTGGAGGGGGGCGGCCGCGCGGCCCAGGTCCCGGGTGAGGAACCGGCCGTCGGTGACACCCTCGTTGATGGTCCAGTGGCCCGCCGCGTAGGCGAACGGGCCGGTCGTCACCTGCCGGTCGGAGCGCCGCCCGTTGCCGCCGAGGAGGTCCTTCGTCCACGGCACGGACGTCGTCGTGCGGTCCCGGGTCCAGTCCCAGTACGGCACCGTCACCGCGGAGTCGACCCGGCGCAGGGCCCGTTCCAGCTCCAGCAGGAACCTGCGGTGCCAGGGCAGGAAGGACGGCGCCATGTGGGCGCTGCGCAGGCCCGCCTCGCCGTCGGCGCTGTAGTAGTGGATGTGCATCCGCACGAACTCGTCGTACTCGCCCCGCCGTTTGAGCGCCAGCAGGGCGTTCACGAACCGCCGCCGCTCCCCCGCGGTGAGCGCGCCGACGTTCTTACGCACGTACGTCATGCCGTCCCCCCGTCCGCCCGTGGCCGCCGGAGTGGCCGGTGGCGGGCCCGGGCGCCGTCAGGTCGCGCAGCCTCCGGCCGGGCCCCATCTCGTCCACGGCGGCCCGGGTCGCCTCCAGCGGCGTCCGGTACGACGTGTAGTGGTCGACCATGCTCAGCCAGGTGCCGTCGGCCCGGCGCATCAGGTGCAGCGGGCGGCCGTCCACGGTGATCCGCCAGGTGCCGCCGGCCGCCTGGCGGCCCGTCGCGGGCACCAGGACGCCCTGGATACGGCGGCCCCGGTACGTCTCGTCAAAGAGGCCGCCGTCGGCCGGTCCGGCCGGGCGCTCGGGCCGGGAGGCGGCCACGACCGGGGTCAGCGCCAGTGCGGCGGCGGAGGCCAGCAGCCCCCGCGCCACCTCTCTGCGGGACCGTCCGGCCCCTTTCTCCCCGGCCTCCCGATGGGCACCGACCGCCACTTCGCCGACACCGACGACCATGCTCGCTCCTCGTCCGGGTGCAGATGTTCCGTACCGGCTAACCGGCCGAGGGCGCGCGGGGTCACCGCCGTAGAGCCATACGAGCCATACGAGGCATACGTTTCGTGGGAGCCGTACGGGCCTCGGTCAGCGGCCGGGGCCCGTGGCCAGGTTGCCGCCGGCGACGCTGCGCAGGACCGGGGCGACGAGGCCGGCCTGGGGGAGCTTGGTGGACGGCAGGCCGAAGCGGTCCGCGTCCGGCGCGGTCAGGGGGGCGTCCAGGGCCAGGCCGGGGGTGAGGGCCCGTACGTCGCCGGCGGGCGCGTCCACGTCGAGGTGGTCGAAGTCGTCGCCCATCAGGCGCGGCAGCGGGGCCCTGCCGTCCAGTCCGGGCAGCCCGCCGCGCACCGGCAGCTGGGGCAGGGTCCGGTCGGGCAGCAGCCGGCCGGTGACGTAGCGGGGCCCGTCGGGGGCGCCGGGCCGGATCAGCGGCGCCTCGGCGCGGACCTTGGGCACCTCCATGCCGAGCGGCTGGGAGACCCCGCCCAGCGGCACGGGGACGGGGACCGTACCGGCCGCGGCGGCGGGGCCGGCGGCTCCCACGGTGGCCGCGAGGCCCGCGACGACGGCGGCGAGGGTGCCTCGGGTGAGGGTGATCGGCTTCATGACAGGTACGGGCCCTTTCGGAATGCGGGGGTTCGACGTCCGTACCGCGTAACGAGCGGAAAAGGCCCGCATTTCACATTTCCCCCGAGTGCCGTAATAGTCAGCTCGTCCAGAAGTCCCACCAGCGGTCGGTACGAGAATTCCGGCCGGGCTGCTGGGGCCCGGGGGCCGGGGTGTCAGGTGCGCAGGCCTCGGGCGGGCAGATAGACGTGCGCGGCGGCGTTCGTGGTCTCCGGGGAGCCGGCGAACGCGGCCAGTTCCGCTCCCTCGGCCGAGCGGCGGGGACCGGCCGACGGGCAGATCCGGGTGGTGAACATGAAGTAGGCGTAGCCGAGCCGCCCGACCGCCTCCAGCCAGTCCGCCGGCGGGGTGGCCTGGCGGCTGATCTGCGGCATCTGCAGGACGACCTGTCCGGCGACGACCAGCATGGTGACCTTCAGGCCGGGCCGGGCCATGCCGATCACGGGCTCGCCGCCCACGGGCAGGTCCATGTCCTCGAGGAGCCGGGCGACGGCGGCGGACGCGGCCTCCGGACCGTCGGGGCCGTCGCCCAGGGAGCAGGCCAGCAGGCAGGGGGTGTGCCCGTTGCCCTCCTCGTTCCTCGCCATCCAGGCGAGCAGCGCGAGCGTGCCGAGGTCGGCGGCGCGGAAGGGGCGGGTTTCGCTTGATGCTGAGGTCATCGCGCGACCATATCGACGGGCCGGGGCACGGCCCGTTGCCCTCTCACCCGTCCGGAGCAGCGTCCGGGACCTCGCCACACGATCGAGCGACGTGGCCCCGGACGCGCGCCGGGGGGCGGGCCGGGAGCGGGGCGTCGTCAGCGCAGGGGCAGACCGCCGAGCAGTCCCCGCTGGTTGAGCGTCGTGGTGGCGCCCTTGACGCTGCTCAGCACGGAGTCCTTGTTCTCGGTGTCGAGCGCGTCCGACTGGTGCTTGAGCGGCATCAGGTCCTTCATGCCGGGCGGGTGCTCCATCAGATGGTTGAGCCCGCCGTTGAGGCTCATGGGCGGCAGGTGCTGGGCGTCGTGGGCGAACGCGGGTGCGGTGACGCCGGCGAGGGCCACGGAACCGGCGACAACGGCGGCGGCCTTGAGGGACTTCATCGTGTTCCTTTCTTGGCAACTCACGTCACCCCGGAAATGCGGACGCCCTGCTCAACGATTTCCGGCCGGGCCGGAAACCCCGCCCCGAGAAGACATATGAGATCCCCCGCGTACCCGGGGACGCGCGCGTCAGCCGGCCGGTGTGGCCGCCGCGGGCAGGTCGGTCGCGGCGATCCGGGAACCGCCGAGGCCGAAGAGGCCCGTCAGCAGGTCGAGCAGGCCGGACAACAGGTCGTCACCGACCGGCAGCAGCTGATCGGAGTCGTCGGTGGTGGCCGCGTCAGTAGCGGTGGACGCTTCTGCGGCGGTGGACGCGTCTGCGGCGGTGGACGCGTCTGCGGCGGTGGCCGCTTCTGTGGTGCCCGCCGCGCCGGTGATGGCCTTCACCAGGTTGTCGAGGGCGGTCCGCAGCGCGTCGAGCGCGTCGTCGAGGGCGTCACGGGCCACGGGCGCACCGGCGTGCGCCTGACGCGTGGTCACCGGGGCGGCGGGGGAGGCGGTCGTCACCGCCGTGGCCGACTGGGCCGCGGCGGTCCTGGTGATCGCCTCCTTCGCCGCCTCGCCGAGCCTTCTCGCCTCGTCGGCGGGGAGCCTGCCCTCCTCCAGCGACCGGCCGAATAGATCGACGACCGGGCTCAGCCCGGGGTGGGCCCGGCCCAGGGCCCTGACCTGGGCGAGGAGATCCTCCTTCGCCGTCGCCGGGAGAGACGACGCCGGGACAGACGCCCGGGACGCGGTACGCCCGTGCTCCCCGGCCGCGTCGGCGGCGAACGCCACCGGGCCGGTGAGGCCGGCCAGAACGGCGGCGCAGAGGACGGTGGACGCGAGGCGCCGGGCGGGCAGATCACGCATGGGGGTTCCTTTCGGTGAACGGTGGGACCTGAGCCCACCGTCCGTTCACCGATGGCCCGCCGCAACCGCTCGTCCACGCGGCGTGATCCGTACGAGGGAGCGCGAACCGGCCGCCCGTCCCGCGCCACGAGCGCGGGCCGGACGGCCGGCCGAAGGGGGTGCGTTCCCGGCGTCAGTGGTTGACGCAGGTGTTGCCGAAGGCCGGGTTCAGCAGGGCGATGATGTCAATGGTGTTGCCGCACAGGTTGATCGGCACGTGAACGGGGACCTGGATGACGTTGCCGGAGATGACACCGGGCGAGCCGACAGCGGCGCCGCTCGCACCGGCGTCGGCGGAAGCCACACCGGCACCACCGGCGACGGCCGCGGCGGCGGCGGAGGTCAGGACCAGACCCTTCGCGATACGCGACATGGAGAGGTGCTCCTTGGGATCGACACAACATCCGGGCGGATACCCGGCGTTGTGTCAACGCCCGGCGCCGCCGGGAGTTGTGCCGCCGAAGGGGTGATGTCCGGCGATGCCCGGGTGACGCCGCGGGAGGTCCCGCGCCGCGGCCGGCGGTGCCCGGGCGGGCCGGGTGCTCCCCCGCACGGCGTAGCGGGCCCACGCTCGGCGCACCGGGTGCCGTACCGGTTCCTGCGGAGGCGGGCCTACGCCGACGGGCTCGGCACCGCCGGTGATCCGTCCGATCCCGGCCCGGCTCCCCGGTCCGGCGGTGACCCGCCGGGCTCCCGGCTCGTTGGCCACGCGGACGCGGCGTGGGCCCGCGCGCTTCGCGCCGCCGTGAACGCCCCGGACCGAGGGCGCGTTCACGACCGCAGTCCCGAACGCCCCGTGAGCGAGGTACCCCGCGCATGCACCAGTCAGCCCCCGCCCCGCGGCCCCGGGTCCTGCACCTCGCGCAACCCGTGGACGGCGGTGTCGCCCGGGTCGTGCTCGACCTGGTGCGGGCCCAGCTCGCGGCGGGCCTGCCGGTCACGGTCGGCTGTCCGGGCGGCGCGCTCGCCGAGGGGCTGCGGGAGCTGGGCGCCGAGGTGCGTCACTGGCCCGCGCGCCGGTCCCCCGGGCCCGGGCTGCCGGGCGAGGTACGGCGGCTGGTCCGGCTGGTCGAGGAGGTGCGGCCCGAACTGGTGCACGCGCACAGTGCCAAGGCGGGGCTGGCCGCGCGGCTCGCCGTGCGCGGGCGCGTGCCGACGGTGTACCAGCCGCACGCCTGGTCCTTCGAGGCGGCCGGCGGGCTCACCGGGGCGCTCGCCCTGCGCTGGGAGCGGTGGGGGGCGCGCTGGGCGGACCGGGTGGTGTGCGTCAGCGCGGCGGAGCGCGCGACCGGCCTGCGCGCCGGGGTACGCGCCGCGTACACGGTCGTCCCGAACGGCATCGACACCACCCGCTTCTCCCCGGGCCCCGCCCCCCGTGAAGGGGACCGGCCGCTCGTCGTCTGTGTGGGCCGCCTGTGCCGGCAGAAGGGCCAGGACGTGCTGCTGCGCGCCTGGGACACCGTCCTCGGCACGCTGCCCCGGGCCCGGCTCGCGCTGGTCGGCAACGGCCCGGACCACGAGGCGCTACGGGCGCGGGCGCACCCCTCGGTGGAGTTCGCCGGTGCCGTCGCCGATGTCGTGCCCTGGTACCGGGCCGCCGACCTGGTCGTGCTGCCCTCGCGCTGGGAGGGGATGGCGCTCGCCCCGCTGGAGGCGCTGGGCTGCGGACGGCCCGTCGTCCTCACCGATGTCGACGGCGCCCGGGAGAGCCTGCCGCCCGCGCTCGCCGCGCGCTGCCTGGTGCCGCCGGAGGATCCCGGGGCGCTGGCCCGGGCGATCACCGGCCTGCTGTCCGACCCGCCCCTGCGCGCGGCGCTCGGTGAGCAGGGGCGCCGGCACATCGCCGCCCGGCACGACGTACGGCACACCGCCACCCGGGTCACGGCCGTCTACGCCGAACTCCTCACGGGCGCCGGGCAGAACGGAACGCGTCAGCCACCGCTCCCCCGGCACGGCGAACCGCACGAGCCCTCCGAGCAGAACGCACCACACGAGCCCCCGGAGTACGACAGGACCCTCCGGCCCCCGCCCCCCGAACGCGACGCCACCGGTCGGCCCGGACCCGCGCGGAGCAGGGGGGCCGGCCGCCCGTGACCACGGAAACCACCGTTCCCTCGCCCGGTAAGCAATCGCGGGCGCCCGGGATCCCGCCCGGCCCGCGCCGCCCGGCGCGCCCGGCCGGCGGCCTCCGGTTCCCGTCGCGGCACGCGCCCGCGCCGGCCGCCCCGCCGCTGCCGCTGCTGGCCGCCGACCTGCTCGCCGCGCTGGCCGGCGCGGCCGCCCTCGGGGAGGCCGCCCGCCGGCCGGTGCCGGTCACCGCGCTGGTGGCCGGCGCGCTGCTGCTGCGTCCGCGCTCCCGGCCGCTGCCCGGCGTGCCCGGCGCGCTCGACGAACTCCCCGCCGTGTGCGGGCGGATCGCGGTGACCTGGCTGGGCCTGGCCGCGCTGCTCGCCACGTACGATCCCGCGCGCGCCCTGACCGCCCGGACCCTGGTACTGGGCTGGGTGCTGCACACGGCGGTGGCCGGGGCGGGCCGGGGCGCGGTGTACTGGCGGCGCCGGGTCGCGCTGCTGCGGCGCCCGCGGACCGCCCTGGTGATCGGGCCCGCCGCGACCGCGCAGCGGGTGGCCGCCGCGCTGCTGCGCCACCCGCGCTGCGGGGTACGCCCGGTGGCCGTGGTCGCCGAGCACCCGGCGGACGCCGCCGCGCTTCCGGTCCTCACCACCGGGGAGGAGGTGGAGCGGGCCCTCATCCGGAACGGGGTGCGGGTCGTGCTCACCGTCGACCCGGGCGTACGGACCGCGAGGGCGCCGCTGCTGCGGGCGCTCGCCGAGTCGGGCTGCGGGGTCTGGGAGCTGGACGCGGACTCCCCGGCGTACGAGACGCGCGACCAGCTCGCCGGGTTCGCCGTGCGCCGCCTGGACCCGGGTGCGCGGCGGCGCGGCAGTGCCGGCAAGCGGCTGCTGGACGTGGCCGTGTCCGGGACGCTGCTGGTGCTGGCCGGCCCGGTGCTGCTGGTGTGCGCGACGGTGCTGCGGCTCACCGGCGGGCCCGGCGTGGTGTTCCGGCAGGAGCGCGTCGGCAAGGACGGCCGCCCCTTCACGATGCTGAAGTTCCGCACCCACCGACCGGCCGACGAGCAGGAGGCGGCCACCCGGTGGAGCGTGGCCGGCGAGCAGCGGATGCGCCCCTTCTGCCGGTTGCTGCGGCAGACCTCGATGGACGAGCTGCTCCAGCTGTGGAACGTCTTCCGCGGCGACATGAGCCTGGTCGGCCCGCGTCCCGAACGCCCGTACTTCGTCGACCGGTTCAGCCGCGTCCACCCGGGCTACGCGGCCCGTCACCGCATGCGGACCGGTGTCACCGGGCTGGCCCAGGTCAACGGGTTGCGCGGGGACACCTCCATCGAGGACCGGGCCCGGTTCGACAACGCCTACATCGACAACTGGTCGATGTGGCAGGACATCTGCATCCTGCTGCGCACCGCCGCCGCGGTCGTGCGGTCCACGGGGAGCTGATCCATGGCCCTCGCCCCGCCGCCCGGCCGCCTTCTCCGGCCGATCCCCCTGCTGCCGGTGCTGGCCGTGGTGGCGCTGCTCGCGTTGCCGGTCGCGCCCGGCACGGCCGGCGGCGCGGGCCCCGCCGACGCGCTGTCCGCGCTGGTGGTCGTCTTCTGCGCGGTACGGCTGCTGCGCGCGCGCCGCCGCCCACTCACCCCGGCCGCCGCGGTGATCCTCGGTCTGCCGGTGGCCGGACTGGTGCCGGCCGCGCTGCACGCGGTCCCGGCCGACGCCGCGGTCACCGGCCTGGGCCGGTACCTCCAGGTGTTCGTCCTGGTCCCGGCCGCCGTCCTGCTCCTGCTCCGCGACCGGTCCGACTTCCGGCTCCTGGCCTGGTCGTTCGTGGCGCTCGCGCTCTGGCAGGGCGCGGTCGGCGTGCACCAGTACGCGACCGGGACCGGGGCGTCCTACCAGGGCCGGGACGTCCGGGCGGTCGGCACCTTCGGGGTGGCGGACGTGATGGGCATGGCCACGGTGGTCTCCTTGGGGCTGGTGTGCGCGGTGGGGCTGGCGCTGGGCCGTGGCACGCCCCGGGAACGGGCCGTGGCCCTCGCCTGCGCGCTCGCCCTGCCGGTGCCGCTCGCCCTGTCCTTCAGCCGGGGCGCCTGGATCGCCACCGCCGTCACCCTCACCGTCCAGCTGCTGCTGGCCGGGGTGCGCCGGGCGGCGCGGGTCGTGGCGGCCGTGCTGGCGGCGGGGGTGGTGCTGGTGGGCGGACTGGGGGTGGGTACGACGATGCTCCGGGAGCGGATCGACAGCATCACGCGGGTCGCCGATGCACCGGACCGGTCGGTCACCGACCGGTACACGATGTGGGCGGCGGCGGTCGACATGTGGCGGGACCGGCCGCTGACCGGAGTCGGGCTGAAGGCGTTCCCCGAGTACCGCGACGGGCACGCCTCGCTCGCGCTGTCCTCGGGCAGCGACACCGAGGGCGCGGGCGCCGCCTTCCGCAGGCAGCCGCTGTTGTCCCCGCACAACATGTACCTGCTGGTCCTCGGCGAACAGGGGCTGACCGGGCTGCTGTGCCTGGCGGGCGGCTGGCTGGCCCTGCTGGTGTGCGCGCTGCGCGGGCTGTACCGGGACCGCGCGGCCGGCGGCCGGGGCCTGGACTGCGCGCTGGTCGCCTGCGGGCTGCTGGTCTGGCAGCTGGTGGACTTCGTGTACGCGGACATCGGCGGCCCGTCGACCGTGCTCACGGCGGTGTCCCTCGGCCTGGCCGCGTGGTGGGCCCTGCCGGCCGCCGGCCACCCCGGCCCGGCGGACTCCCCCACCGCCCCGCCCGCGCGTACGGCGGCACGGGGGGAGGCGGCCACGCGATGAGCCGTACGACCGGCGAGACCCCGGGACCGGAGACGGACCCGGCCACGTCCGCCCCGGCAGCCGTACGGGAGACAGCCACGGGCCCGGCCGCCCCCGCAGCCGTACGGGAGACAGCCACGGGCCCGGCCGCCCCCGCAGCCGTACCGAAGACAGCCATGGGCACATCCGCCCCGGCAGCCGTACCGAAGACGGGCGCGGGCCCGGCCGGCCTGGCAATCGTCTCCCCCGCCCCCGGCCCGCTCGACCGCCCCGGGCTCCCCTCCCCGGAACCCGCTCCCCCCACCTCCCGGCTCCTGGCCCGGGCCGCGCTGCTCACCGCCTGTCTCTCCGGTGTGGCGGCGCTGCTCGGGCTGGTGCGGGACCAGTCGCTGGCGCGGCTGTTCGGGGCCGGGCGGGACACGGACGCCTTTCTGGTCGCCTGGACCGTGCCGGAGTTCGCGGCCACGCTGCTCATCGAGGACGGGCTGGCCTTCGCCCTCATCCCGGCGTTCAGCGCGGCCCTGGCCCGTCGCGCGCGGGGCGCCGCCGGAAACCCGGTGCGCTCGCTGGTGGCCGGCACCCTGCCCCGGCTGGCGCTGGCGTTCGCGGCGGGCGGGGCACTGCTGGCGCTGGCCGCGCCGTGGTGTGTGGCGGTGCTGGCGCCGGGCCTGCCCGATCCGGACCTGGCCGTGGACTGCACCCGGCTGACGGCGAGTTGTGTGCTGAGCTTCGGCCTCGCCGGGTACTGCAGCGCGGCGCTGCGGGCCCACCGGCGGTTCCTGGCCCCGGCCGCCATCTACATCGTGCACAACGTCGCCATCATCGCGGCGATGTACGCGCTCGGCGGCCGGTGGGGCGTACGGTCGGCCGCGGTCGGCGTCGCGGCGGGCGGCCTGCTGATGGTGGCGCTGCAAGTCCCGTCCCTGGCCGCCCAGTTGCGGGGCGGCGGTACGGACCCGCGGCCCGCCGCCCCGGCGCCCCCGCTGGACGTGCCGCTGCTGGCCAGCGTGCTGCTGTTCGCGCTGTGCCGGCAGTCGCAGGTGCTCATCGAGCGGTTCCTGGCCTCCGGGCTGCCCGCCGGGGCGATCTCGCACCTGAACTACGCGCAGAAGGTCGCCCAGATCCCGATGACGCTGTCCATGATGCTGTCCACGGTCACCTTCCCGGTGGTGGCGCGGGCGCTGGCCGACGGCGACACCGAGCGGGCCCGCGGCCGGGTGGAGCGGGACGTGTCGGTGGCCGCCCGCCTGGTGCTGCTCGGCACGGCCGTCGTCGTGGCGTGCGCCCCGCAGCTGATCGGGCTGCTGTTCCAGCGGGGGGCGTTCACGGCCCGGGACACCGCGGCGACCGCCGGTGTCATGCGGGTCTACGCGCTCGGGCTGCTCGCCCAGACGCTGACCGGGGTCCTGGTCCGCTCGTACTTCTCGGCGGGCCGCGCCACCTGGTACCCGGTGGCCGCGATGACCGCGGGGATCGCCGCGACCTGGGGGATCGGCGTGTGCACGGCCGGTTCCCGGGGGGCCGTCGGGATCGCCGCCGCCAACGCCGCCGGGATCACCCTGACCGCCGCGCTGCTGCTCGCGGGCACCGGCCGCCGCGGTGTGCCGTTGCGGGCCGGTGCCGTGCTGCGCGGGCTGGGCCGTCCCGTGGGGGCGGCCGCCGGGGCCGCCGTCGCGGGCGGGCTGGTGGCGGCCTCGGCCGGGCCGGCCGGGCTCGCCGCCGGTGCGGCCACGGTGACCGCCGTCTTCCTCCTGCTGGGCGGCGCCCCGGGCGTCCGCGCCCTGGCCCCCGCCCTCCGCCCCGTCCGTTCCCTCCCCCAAAGGCTCGCCCATGCCCTCACCCGTTAAGTCCCCGGCGGCCGGTCCGGTCCCGTGGATCGCCATGTACCACTCGGTCGGCGACTGCTCCGACGACCCGTACCACGTCACGGTCTCCCCCGGCCGGCTGGAGCGGCAGCTGCGCTGGCTGGGCCGGCGGGGGCTGCGCGGGGTGTCGGTGGCCGAGCTGCTGGCCGCCCGGGACCGGGGCGAGGGCCGGGACCTGGTGGGCCTCACCTTCGACGACGGGTACGCCGACTTCCTCGTCCACGCCCTTCCGCTGCTGGCCCGTTGGAAGTGCACGGCCACCCTGTTCGTGCTGCCCGGCCGGCTCGGCGGCGACAACGCCTGGGACCCGCTGGGCCCGCGCAGGCCGCTGCTGACCGCCGACGGCATCCGGCGGGCCGCCGCCGAGGGCGTGGAGATCGGCTCGCACGGCCTCACCCACGTCGACCTCACCCGGGCCGACGACGCCCGGCTGAAGGCCGAGACGGTCGAGAGCCGGGCCGCGCTGGAGGAGTTGACCGGCACGGCCGTCAACGGCTTCTGCTACCCGTACGGCACGGTCGACCGGCGCGTCATGGCGGCCGTGCGGGAGGCCGGTTACGCCTACGCGTGCGCCGTCGACCCTGGTGAGCTGAGCGGCCGGCACGTGCTGCCGCGGGTGCACATCGGGCAGCGCGACACCGGCGTACGCCTGGCGCTGAAACACCGGCTGCACCGGTGGCGCCGGCGGCCGGTGGAGGGGCTGCGATGAGGGTCCTGCACATCATCACCGGGCTCGGGGTGGGCGGCGCCGAGCAGCAACTGCGGCTGCTGCTGCGGCATCTGCCGGTCGAGTGCGAGGTGCTGACGCTGACCAACCCGGGGCCGGTGGCCGCCGGGCTCGCGGCCGACGGGGTGCGGGTGACCCACCTCGGCATGACCGGCAACCGGGACCTGGCCGCGCTGCCCCGGCTGACCGGAGTCATCCGGCGCGGCCGGTACGACGTGGTGCACACCCATCTGTACCGGGCCTGCCTGTACGGACGGATCGCCGCCCGGCTGGCCGGGGTGCGCGCCGTCGTCGCCACCGAGCACTCGCTCGGGGACACCCAGACGGAGGGCCGGCCGCTCACCCCGGGCGTCCGCGCCCTGTATCTGCTGGGCGAGCGGCTGGGCCGGACCACCGTCGCGGTATCCCCGGCCGTCGCCGCGCGGCTGGCCCGCTGGGGCGTGCCCGAGCCGCGGATCACGGTCGTGCCGAACGGCATCGACCTCGCGCGGTTCGCCTTCGACCCGGCGGCCCGTCGCCGTGCCCGCGGCGAACTGGGGCTGGCCGAGGACGCGTTCGTGATCGGCGGCATCGGCCGGCTGGTCCCCGGCAAACGCTTCGACGTGCTGGTCCACGCCCTGGCCCACCTGCCCGCCGACTGCCGGCTGCTGCTGGTCGGCGGCGGCCCGCAGGAGGGCGCGCTGCGGCGGGCCGCGCACCGGGCGGGGGTCGCGGGCCGGGTGGTGTTCGCCGGGGAGCGGCCGAATCTGCCCGACGGTTCGCCCGGGCCCCCTCTGCCCGCGCTGGCCTCGGCGATGGACGTGCTCGCCGCGCCCTCCCCCGAGGAGGCGTTCGGGCTGGCGGTGGTGGAGGCGCTCGCGGCCGGGCTGCCGGTGCGCTACACCTCCTGCCCGGCCCTGGAGGACCTGCCGCCCGAGGCCGCTCCGGACGCGGTGCGGGTGCCGTGCGAGCCCGGCGCGTACGCCCGCGCGCTCGCCGGGGTCCGCGCCGCCGGCCCCGGTCCGCGCGCCCCCGCCGGGGCGGCCCGCCACTACTGCGTCACCCGCAGCGCCGCCCGGCTCCTGGCCGTCTACGCGGCGGCGCTCGCCCACCCGGCCCCGACCCCCAGACCCCCGCAGAAAGCCGTCCTCTCATGACCGAGAACCACACCCGGCGCCACCGCGGCCCCCGCCTCGCCCCGCCCCGCGCGCTCCCGCCCTGGTCGCTGGTGGCGGCCGGGGTCCTCGCGGGCGGACTGCTCGGCGGCGGCTACGGCGTGCTGCGGCCCGCCCAGTACACCGCCACCAGCTATCTGGTCGTCGTGCCCGGCGAGCGCTCCGACGCGGCCGGCGCGCTGGGCTTCGCGCAGGCCTTCGGCCGTATCACCACACAGCCCGCGGTACTCGCCGACGCGCAGGCGCTCGCCGGGGTGCCGGTGGCCGAGCTGCGCGCCGGCGTGCGCGCCGCGACCTCACCGGACGCGCCCATGGTCGCCGTCTCCGCCACCTCGGCCCGCCCGGCGGAGGCCGCCGCCATGGCCAACGCGGTCGCCGGGGCGCTGACCCGGCACGCCGAGGCCGGCCGGGCCGACACCCGGGTGTCCCTGGTCCGGTTCAGCCCCGCGGTCCGGCCGACCGAGCCGTCCTCGGCCTCGGCCGGGGTGACCGGACTGGTCGGGGCGGGCGGGGGCGGGTTGCTCGGTGCCCTCGCGCTGCTGGTGCGGCCGAGGCGCCGGCCCGAGGCGGAGGTCCCGCGCCCGGCCCCGGTACCCGGACCCGCCCTCACCGCCGATCCGCGCGGCCGACGGTGACCGCCACCGTCACGGCGCGCGCCCGGGGCGTCCGCCTCACCGCCGAACTCGTCACCGCCCCGGACGCGTTCGCCGGGCTGGGCCCCGCCTGGGGACGGCTGTTCGGGCGGTGCGCCGCCGCGACCCCGTTCCAGAGCCACGCCTGGCTGCACTCGTGGTGGCTGTCGTACGGCCGGCCGGGGCGGCTGCGGCTGCTGCTGGTACGGGCCGGCCATGATCTGGTGGCCGCCGCGCCGCTGATGCTGGTCCGCCGGCCGCTGCCCGCGCTGCTGCCGCTCGGCACGGGGATCTCCGACTACGCGGACGTGCTGCTGGACGACGCCGACGACGGGCGGGCGGCCGGCGCTCTCACCGCGGCGCTCGCCACCGCGGCCCGCACGGCGCTGGTGGACTTCCGCGAGGTGCGCCCGGGCGGGGCGGTGGAGCGGGTCTACGACCGCTGGCGCGGACCGCGCGGCGCGGTCCCCGACTCGCCGTGCCTGGAGCTGCCCGCGCTGCCCATGGACGGGCTGATCGCCCGGCTGCCGTCGGGCAAGTCCGGCCAGCGGGCGCGGGCCCAGCTGCGCAGGCTGGCCGCGCTGGGCGTGTGGCGGCGCACGGTGGGCCCGCAGGAGGTGGAGACGGCGCTGGTCCGGCTGCTGGCGCTGCACCGGTTGCAGTGGCAGGGCCGGGGGGTGACGAGCGAGCATCTGCGGCCCCGGTTCCGGGCGCATCTGCTGCGCGCGGTGGGTCCGATGGTGCGCTCGGGCAACGCGGTGGTCACCGAGTTCCGGATCGGCGACGAGGTGGTGGCCGTCGACCTGACCCTGCTCTCGGGCGGCATGGCCGGCGGCTATCTCTACGGCGCCCATCCGGGGCTGCGGGAGCGCCGGGCGGACGTGGCGGTGATGCTGCTGGACGCCTGTGCCGGGCTGACGGGCGGCGGCGGGCCCGGCACGCTGAGCCTGCTGCGCGGCGACGAGCCGTACAAGCGGCACTGGCGGCCCGAACGGGTGGTCAACCAGCGGCTGCTGATGGCGCGCCCGCACACCGCCCCGCTGCTGACGGCCGCGCTGTGCGGGGCGCGGACCCGGCAGCGGGGCAGGGAGGTGCGGCGCCGGTGGCGGGAACGCGGCCAGGGCTGAGTCCCGGCCCGCCGCGCCCCGGGTCACCAGCCCGGAAACGGGCACGGCAGGCGGCCGGACCAGTACACGGCCCAGTCACCCAGGTCCAGCGGCGTACAGGCGGGCCAGAGCGGGGTGGGCCGGCCGGTGCCGCCGGACAGGGCGGTCCGGTAGACCCGTGCCGAGCGCGGGTTGGCGGGGCACTGCCACACGCCGTGCGGGCAGTAGTCGGTCAGCGTGTGGTACACCGGCCGGTGCTCGTCGATCCAGGCGAGCATGCGCCGCATGTACGCGGCGTTGTCGCCGTTGCGGAACAGGCCCCATTCCGGGTACGACACGGGCTTGCCGTGGGCCTGGGCGAAGTCGACGTGCCGCTGGAGGCCGTAGGGCTCGCTCACCTGCTCGTCGAAGGTCACCCCGGCCGGCTGGTCGTAGGAGTCCATGCCGATGATGTCGACCGTGTCGTCGCCGGGGTAGCACTCGGTCCAGGGCACGGCGTCCCGGCCGCGGCTGGGCGCGAAGTCGAACCGGAACCGCTGGCCCGGCACCGCGCGCATGGCGGCGACGATCCTGTTCCAGTACGCCTTCCAGGCCGTGGGGTCGGGTCCGCAGCGATGGGTGTAGGTGGTGCCGTTCATCTCCCAGCCCAGCACGATCACCGTGTCCGGCACCCCGAGTGTGACCAGCCGTTCGGCCAGGGTCCTGAAGTGCCCGTCGAACGCGCCGGCCGCGCCCTGCCGCAGCAGTCCGCGCACCTCGTCGTCCGGGACGTCCTCCTCGTTGCGTTCCTGCATCGGCACGTTGAGGACGAGGGTCCGGTCCGCCCGCTCGTGCCGCCAGCCGGCCCAGGGCTCCAGGAAGCCGGGCGGGCCCTCGATGTCCTCCCAGAGACCCCCGGGCAGATAGGTGTGGCCGACCGTCAGATCGGCCCCGCCGAGCCAGTGGCTCAGCCCGGCCATCCGCGCGACGCCGTCCGCGCCGGAGTCGAGGAACGCCCCGAAGGGCGCGGCGGCCGGCGCGGACGCGGGCACGGCCGGGCCGTCCGCGGCGAACCCGGGACCGGCCGCCGGCAGGAGGCAGGCGACGGCCGCGACGACCGACGCGAGGGCCGAGGTCACGCGCCCGGCCGTCGCCCGGCACTGGTGTGAGGCCATGTTCGTCGCCCCTCTCTCGTGTCATCACACGACATGTCCATCTGACACTCAGTCATGTTCATACGAAAAACGCCAGTGCGGTCGCCGCGTCCGACCCCGGAACCCCCCGCACGGGCCAACGCGAGCGAAAGCGAGCACATCGCCGATGTACGACCTGCTGGTGGTGGGCGCCGGACCGTACGGCCTGTCCATCGCGGCACACGCCGCGGCGGCCGGACTGCGCGTCCGCGTCTTCGGACGGCCCATGGGGTTCTGGCGCGACCACATGCCCCGCGGCATGCTGCTGACATCGCGGCCGTGGGCGTCCGACCTGTCCGACCCGGAGGGCCGCTGGCGGCTCGATGTCTTCCGCGCCTTCCGCGGCCTGACCGCCGGGGACGCCGAACCGGTCCCGCTGGAGGTGTTCACCGGGTACGGCATGTGGTTCGCCCGCCACGCCGTGCCCGGGACCGACGAGCGGACCGTGACCCGGGTGGCGCCGCGCGCCGGCGGCTTCGCGGCCGTCACCGAGGACGGGGAGACGTACACCGCGAGGACGGTCGCGCTGGCGGTGGGCCTGCTGCCGTTCGCCGAGTTGCCGGCCGCCCTGCGCGGGCTGCCCCGGACCCTGGTCTCGCACAGCAGCCTGCACGCCCGGCTGGACCGGTTCCGCGACCGGGACGTCACCGTGCTCGGCGGCGGCCAGGGGGCCCTGGAGACGGCCGCGCTCCTCGCCGAACAGGGCACCCGGGTCCGCCTGCTGGTCCGCGCGGACCGGCTGCGCTGGGAGAAGGCGCCGCCGCCCCGGGAAGGTCCCTGGTGGCACTCGGCCCGCTCCCCGGACGGCGGACTCGGCCCCGGCCGGCGCGACCGGTGGTACGCGGAGCGGCCCGGGCTGTACCGGCGGCTGCCGGAGCGTGCCCGGTCCCGGATCGGGGCGCGGGCGCTCGGCCCGGCCGGCTCCTGGTGGGTGCGCGAGCGGGTGGAGCACCGGGTGGAGGTGCTGTACGGGCGGGAGGTGGCGGGAGCCCGGGAGGTGCCGGGCGGGCTGCGCCTGGAGACGGTGGTCCGGCGGGGCGGGTCCGCGGTGCTGGAGACGGGGCACGTCATCGCGGCGACCGGTTTCCGGCCCGCGCTGGACCGGCTGCGGCCGCTCTCTCCCGAGCTGCGGGCGCTGCTGGCGACCGGGGCCGACGGGGTGCCGGAGGTGGGGCCGGAGTTCGAGTCGTCGTACCCGGGGCTGTTCCTGGCCGGTCCGGTCACGGCCGGGTGCTTCGGCCCGGCGATGCGGTTCGTGCAGGGAGCGGCCTTCACGGCGGGCACGCTGGTCCGCGGGGTACGGCGGCGGCTCCGCACGGGCCCGGCCGGCTGGCCCCTCCCGGCCGCCCGCGACGGCGGGGCCCCGCACCCGGCCCGCCGCTGAGGAAGCCGCACGGTACGGGAGCGCGGGGTGCCGGGCGCTCGGTCCGGCACCCGGTGCGCTAGCGACGGCAGGCGGAGCGGCTGCGCCGGTACAGGATCGTCCCGGCGCCGATCAGTACGGCACCGGCGCCCGAGGCCGCGATCAGGGTCCGGTTCTCCCCACCGGTCTGCGCGAGCACGGGCGGCTGCCCGCCCGCCTCGGGAGGCGTGGTGCGGCCGGTGTCCGGGGGCGTGCTGTGCTCACCGCGCGGCGGGGTCGTCTCCTCACCACCGTAAGGGGGCGGCGTGGTCTCCTCACCACCGTACGGAGGCGGGGTCGTCTCCTCACCACCGTACGGAGGCGGCGTCGTCTCCCCACCACCGTACGGAGGCGGCGTCGTCTCCCCACCACCGTACGGAGGCGGCGTCGTCTCCCCACCACCGTACGGAGGCGGGGTCGTCTCCTCACCACCGTAGGGAGGGGGCGTGGTCTCGCCGCCGCCACGGGGAGGCGGGGTCGTCTCCTCGCCGCCGTACGGCGGTGTGGTGTGGGTGCCGCCGGGGCTCGGCCGGGCGCCCGAGTCGTCGGAGTCGCCGTACCCGCCGGGGTGCGGGGTGCTCTCCTGGGGCCGCGGGCTGTGGCCCACGTTGGCGCAGGAGTTGCCGAACGCCGGGTTCAACGCGGCGGCCGCGTCGACGGAGTTGCCGCAGACGTTGACCGGGACGTTCACCGGGACCTGGACGTTGTTCCCGGACAGCACCCCGGGAGAACCCTGCGTGGTGCCGTGCGCGTGGGTGTCGGCGAGCGCCGTGCCGCCGTACCAGGAGAGCACGCCGGTCGCGGCGGCGGCCACGGCCAAGCCCTTGCTCAGAGTGTGTCGCAATGTCGTGGTCTTCCTGCTCGGAGAAGTGGGAAGGCCGGCCCCGGGACGACGAGTCGACGGTCCGGGGCCGGCCAGTACACAGCCGGGGAAGCTGGTGAATCGCGCGGGCGAACGTCAGTCGTTGACGCAGGTGTTGCCGAACGCGGGGTTCAGCAGCGCGATGATGTCGATGGTGTTGCCGCAGAGGTTGATCGGCACGTGCAGCGGGACCTGGATGACGTTGCCGGAGATGACACCCGGGCTGCCGACGGCGGCTCCGTGGGCATCGGCGTCCGCGAAGGCGGGGCCGGCCAGGCCCAGTGCCAGAACTGCGCCCGTGACGGCGGCGGCGGTCTTCTTCATGATTTTTCCCTTCTCGGGGGCGACGCCCCGATGACGGCCAGTACCGTGCGAGCGCGACGTGAACGGTCGCGGCACGGAAGAGGAATTGACGCGAGAGGAGGCTGCGGAACACGGACCGCGCGATAATCACTCGATCGCACCGCTTCCTCGTGCGTTCTTCCCTCACCTGAGGTAATTGGAAAAAGGCCCGGGCGGCCCGCAGACGACACAGCGGACAGCCCGGGCCCGGCCGGTCCGGCTCAGCCTTCGCCGTTGGCCGAGAGGACCGAGAGGTCCTCCAGGATGTGCGAGAGCGCACCGTCGCGCTTGATGTTCGACGAGTTCTCGCTGCACTGCTGGACCAGCTCGTCCGACAGGATCGGGACATCGTCGATCGGAACGATGTTGATGATCGGGACGTTGATGTCGTTCAGGGCGAGGCACGGCTTGTTCAGCGAGCCCTGGACCAGGGACAGCTGCGGGCTCTGGTCACCCTTGGTGGCCGAGTTGCCCCACGACGAATTGGCGCCGTTGCCATTCGCGACGGTCGGGCCGTCGTCGTTGCCGATGGCAAGCGCCTGCGGCGCGGCCGCCACCGCCATTCCCACGACAGAAGCGGCGGTCGCGGCGGCGACCATTGCCTTCTTGAGCACTTCGCGTTCCTTTCCTCGTAGCGACGCATGCCCTACGGCCTCATCAACCCGGCGCAACGGGAATGGTTCCGCCTATTCACTCGGTTGGCTCCCATCCGTTGGAGAGGTGACGGCAGACGCCAATCGGAAAAACGCACCAGCAGTCCGGTGTATCGGCCGTCGGGGTGAACGGCAGAAACCAAGCGGTGCCGGGGGAGTTGACCAATGCGCTCCGGTGGACGGGGTTTTCTCAGAAAGGACTGGCCAGTGATCAAGAAGATTGTTGCCACCGCGGCCGTCGCCGCTTCGGCCGTGGGCGCCTCCGCTGCCGTGGCACCGCAGGCGCTGGCGATCGGCAACGACGACGGCCCGACCGCCGCCAACGGCAACGGCGCCTGGCAGAGCTACGGCAACTCGGCGACGTACGGGAACATGAGCCCGCAGATCGCCCTGATCCAGGGCTCCTTCAACAAGCCGTGCATCGGTCTGAACGACATCAACGTCCCGGTCCTGAACATCGTGCCGATCAACGACCTGCCGATCCTCTCGGACGAGATGACGCAGCAGTGCACCGAGAACTCCTCGAACATCAAGCGCGACGGCGCGCTGGCGCACCTGCTGGAGGATGTGTCGATCCTGTCCCTGAACCGGGAGTCCGGCAGCTGATCCCGCGGTACGGCACGGAGCGGGCCACCGGGTGCTCCCGGTGGCCCGCTCGGCGTGTCGGGGGATGCTAGGAGACGACGTCCTTGCGGGAGAAGGTGCGGAAGGCCAGGGCGAACAGCACCAGGGCGTACGTCACGGAGACCGCGGCGCCCTGGATCATGCCGGACCACTCGGGGGTCGGCTGGACGGCGTCCACCCAGGCGAACTGCCAGTGCGCGGGGAGGAAGTCGCGCCAGTGGCCGAGGGCGGTGACGGCGTCGAGGACGTTGCCGACGATGGTCAGGCCGACCGCGCCGCCGACCGCGCCGAGCGGGGCGTCCGTCAGCGTGGACAGCCAGAACGCCAGGCCCGCGGTGACCAGTTGGGACACGAAGAGGTACGCCACGGCCACCAGGAGCCGCTGGGCCGCCGTACCGGTGTCCAGCGCGCCGCCGGTGGGGATCCGCAGCGGTCCCCAGCCGTAGGCGGCCGTGCCGGCGGCGAGCGCCACGAGCGGCAGCAGCACCATGGTGGCGAGCGACAGCCCGAGCGCCACGACGAGCTTGGACCACAGCAGCCGGGCGCGGGGCACGGGCGCGGCGAGCAGATAGCGCAGCGAGGACCAGCTCGCCTCGGAGGCGACCGTGTCCCCGCAGAACAGGGCGACCGGGATGACCAGCAGGAAGCCCGCCGACACGAAGAGGTTCACGGCGGCGAAGTTGGCGCCGGAGGCGGTGGCCGTGTCCATCAGCGTGACGCGGTTGCTCCGGCCGCCCGGGTCGCCGCCCACCGCGAAGGCGACCAGCAGCACGAACGGCAGGACGGCCAGGACCGCGCCCATGACCAGGGTGCGGCGCCGCTTGAGCTGGCGGAGCAGTTCGACGCGCAGCGGCAGGGTGCGCCCCGCCTGATAGCCGGAGGCGACCTCGGTGAGCGTGCTCATGCGGAACCTCCGATCAGGGTGAGGAAGGCGTCTTCCAGGCGGCGGTGGGGGCCGACGGAGGCGACCGGCAGTTCCAGCCGCACCAGCTCGGCGATCAGCCGCTCGGCGGTGCCGCCGGGGGCGAGCCGGACCAGCAGCCCGTCGTCGGTGCGCACGGCGGAGGCGACGCCGGGCAGCGCGGCCACCTTCTCCGCCACCGGCTCCTCCACGGGCCGGGCGGTGCCGACCAGCAGGGTGTCGCCGGAGCCGACGATGTCCCGGACCGGTCCGGCCTGGACGAGCCGGCCGCGGTCCATCACCACCAGGTGGGTGCAGGACTGTTCGACCTCGGCGAGCAGATGGCTGGAGACGATCACCGTGCGGCCCCCGGCCGCGTAGCGGATCATCACCTCGCGCATCTCGCGGATCTGGGGCGGGTCGAGGCCGTTGGTGGGCTCGTCCAGGATGAGCAGGTCGGGCAGGCCGAGCATGGCCTGGGCGATGGCGAGGCGCTGGCGCATGCCCTGGGAGTAGGTGCGCACCGCGCGGGCCAGGGCGTCGCCGAGCCCGGCGATCTCCAGTGCCTCGTCCAGGTGGGCGTCCTCGGGCGGGCGGCCGGTGGCCCGCCAGTACAGCTCCAGGTTCTCCCGCCCGGACAGGTGGGGCAGGAAGCCCGCGCCCTCCACGAAGGCGCCGACCCGGGAGAGCACCGACGCGCCGGGCCGGACGGCGTGGCCGAAGACCCGGATCTCGCCGTCGTCGGGGCGGATCAGGCCCATCAGCATGCGCAGGGTGGTGGTCTTGCCGGCGCCGTTGGGCCCGAGCAGTCCGAGGACCTGGCCCTTCTCCACCCGGAAGGAGAGGTTCTGGACGGCGTACCTGTCCGTGGACCTGGCGTAGCGCTTGCTCAGGCCGTCGATGACGAGGGGGACCTCGGCGAGGTCCGGGTCGGGGACGGGGGCGGCCGTGCGGCGGCGGGCGGTGAGCAGCAGGGCGAGGGCGAGGGCGGCGCCGGCCGCGGGCAGCCACCACACCCAGGCGGGCAGGGGCGCGGCGGCGGTGGTGACCTCGGGGGCCGTCGGCACGCTCAGGGCCGACTTCAGGGAGACGGTGTAGCCGGCCGGGGCGACCGGTGAGGCGTAGCCGAGGTCGGTGGAGGCGAGGACGAGGCGGAGGCGGTGGCCCTTGCGCACCTCGTGGTCGATCGCCGGGAGGGTGACGGTGACGTCCTTGCCCGCCTTGGCGCCGGTCACCCGGAAGGGGGTGACCAGCTGGGCGGGCAGCACCTGGCCGGTGCCGTCGGGGCCGACGTCGTAGACCTTGCCGAACAGGACGGCGTCGTCGCGGGTGGACGTGATGTGCACGGTGGCCGTGGGGGTGCCGGTGATCCGCAGGTCGCGGGTGAGGGGCGCCGAGTCGAAGCGGGCGTACTGGCCGGGGAAGTCCATGGAGACGCCGGCGCCGAGCGCGGACAGCCGGGCGAGGCCGCCGAAGCCGCCGAGGCCGGGCAGCGCGGAGACGCCGGGCGGGCTGGCGCCGGCCGGGTTGGCGACGCGCTGGACGGGGCCGGTGAGGGCGATGGCGCGGGGGTGGCCGCGCAGGCCCGGGTAGGTGCCGGCGCTCGCGCCGCGCAGCTGGGCCGTGCCGTCGGTGGAGTCGACGCCACCGGTGCGGGTGACCCGGAAGGCCGGGCCGGTGTCGGCGTCCTCGTCGCCCTTCAGAAAGCGGTCGAACCAGGCGCGCGTGCGGGCCTCGATCCGGTCGGTCTCCATGTCGCCGCCGTCGTGTCCGCCGGCGATCCAGTCGACGGCGACGGGGGCGCCGTTCGCGCGGATGGCCCGGGCGGCGGCGTCGGCCTGGGAGAGGGGGAACAGGGAGTCCCGCTGCCCCTGCACCAGCAGGGTGGGCACCTTGACGCGGTCGGCGACGGCGGACGGCGAGCGCTCGGTCAGCAGCGCGCGGGCGGCCGCGTCGGGGGTGCCGGAGGCGGCGACCCGCTCGTACATCCGGCACAGCGCGGGCTCGAAGCGGTCGCAGCCGCCGCCGGTGTTGACGAACACGCCGGCCCACAGCTTCTTGAACACGCCGTTGGGGAACAGGGCGTCCGCGAGGTTCCAGTAGGTGATGGCCGGGGCGATGGCGTCGATCCGCCGGTCGTGTCCGGCGGCCAGCAGGGAGACCGCGCCGCCGTAGGAGCCGCCGGCCATGCCCACGCGCGGGTCGCCGGGCCGGTCGAGCCGGACCTCGGGGCGCTCGGCGAGCCAGTCGACGAGCCGGGAGACGTCGGCGACCTCGGCGCCGGGGTCGTTCAGCCCGATCTTCCCGGTGGACCGGCCGAAGCCGCGCGCGGACCAGGTGAGGACCGCGTACCCGGAGCGGGCGAGGTCCTCGGCCTGCCGGAGCATGTCGTCCTTGCTGCCGCCGAAGCCGTGCGCGAGCAGCACGGCGGGGTGGCGGCCGGTGCCGGCCGGGGTGAGGTACGAGGTGTCCAGGCGCGCCCCGCCGACCGCGAGGACGTGGTCGCTGCGGCGCACGGCGGGGGTGTCGTCGGAGGCGACGGCCGCCGTCCACGTCCCGGCACCGGCGAGGACCACGGCGGCGGCGACGGCGGCCACGAGCCGGCGCGGCCGGCGCCACGGCGTCCGCGGTGCGCGAGGTCGAAGATCCATGCGTCAACGGTACGGGGCCGCACGGACAATCGCCGCTGCCGTCGGGGGGAGGGGCGGGCCCTCCTTGCGGCGTACGGAGGCGTTCGCGCGTACCGCGCCCGTGGTACGGGGGCGCGGTGGCGGGCCGGGGGCGGTGCGGGGACGCCGTGCCGGGGGCGGGTACGTCGTGGCGTGTCGCGCGGTTGTCCGCGCGACACCCTTCGGGGTGCTCCCTCAGGCCTGTGCCTCGCCGGTGACCGGCGCGGGGGCCGGGGCCGCCGGGCCCGCCTGGGCCGGGATGGTGGCCAGGGTGTCCGCCGGGTCGGTGACCCGCGCGTCCTCGGGGATGGACACCAGCCAGCGGGTGTCGCGGCGGGGCCGCAGGTACAGGGCCCAGTAGAGGGTGGCGACGGCGGTGATGCCGCCGGTCCACAGCAGGTAGCTCGCCTCCTGCTGGGTGAGGATGTAGGCCAGGACGGCGATGAGCAGCACCGGCACCGCGGGCCACAGCGGCATCCGCCAGGCGGGCGTGTGCTTGTGGGAGCCTCGGCGGGCGAGCAGCGCGGCGACCGCGACCAGCAGGTACATGGCGGTGACCGAGACGCCGGTGACGCCGTAGAGGGTGTCCAGGTTGACGAAGCAGAGCACCGCGCCGGGGACGCCGACCGCGAGGGTGGCGACCCACGGGGAGCCGAACCGGCCGAGCCGGGAGAAGACCGTGTTGACCGGGCCGGGCCAGGCCTTGTCGCGGGCGGAGGCGAACAGCACGCGGGAGTTCTGGATGACCATGACGATGCCCGCGTTGATGATGGCGAGGGCCACGCAGAGGCTGACGAAGGTGCCGACCGCGGAGTTGGACCAGGCGGTGACCATGGAGCTGATGTCGCCGCCGGTCAGCTCGGAGAGGTCGGAGGCGCCGAGGGTGATGGCGGCGACCGGCACCAGGATGACCACGGTGGAGATGGCGAGGGTGGCGAGGACCGTGCGGGCGACGTTGCGGCGCGGGTTCTCCAGTTCCTCGGAGAGGTAGACGGCGGTGGAGAAGCCCTGGGTGATGAACAGGGCGATGGCGAGTCCGGAGACCACCAGCATGGCCGTCACGGTGTCCGTGTGGCCGTGTTCGCCGGCCACCTGCAGGGAGACCAGGCTGCCCATCCCGCGGTGGCTGTGCGAGAAGCCGAGCACGGCGACGACACCGGCGGCGATGACCTCCAGGACCAGGAAGATGCCGGTGATCCAGGCGTTGGCGCGCAGGTCGAGCAGGCCGGCGAGGGTGGCGAGCAGCATCACGCCGGCGCCGGTCATGGACGGGTCGAGGTGGACGATCGGGGCGAGGTAGTCCGCCGTGCCCATCGCGATCACCGGCGGCACGATCATGACGACCAGCAGGGAGAGCACGAAGACGAGCCAGCCCGCGAGCCGCCCGGCCATCGTGGACACCATGGCGTACTCGCCGCCCGCGCTCGGGATGAGCGTGCCCAGCTCCGAGTAGCAGAACGCCACGGCGATGCAGAGCAGGGAGCCGATGGCGATGGTCAGGGCGGTGGCGGTGCCGAGGGAGCCGAACAGGTCGGGAACCACGACGAAGAGCGTGGAGGCGGGCGTGACGCAGGACAGCGTCAGCAGAGTCCCGCCCACGACACCGATGGAGCGCTTCAGCCCGGGGGCGGGGGCCGTCGCGGCGTCGGCCACGGTCTTCTGGTGCGTGTCGGTCATGCGGCGGTTCCGATCGACTGGTGCGAGTGAGGGTGGGCTCGGGAGCGCTATCGCCTCCGGCGGATCGTCGTCTGTTCGTCTCGTCCGCTCCCGGCGCTGCATAGAACCCTGACGAAAACCCCCACGTCAATGGCCGTTTACCTTCGGAATCCGCAGCTCCGCTTTTTCGTGGGTGGGATCACTTTCCCAGGCCGTTACGCCCTACAGGTGCATCCAGCAAGCCCAGACCGGTTGTGACCTTGCTTTCAAAGGCGCTGTCGCGGCAACCCCTTCGTCACCCGTTTCGTCCGCAGTGCACGGGAACCGCAGCCAACGTTTCAAAAAAATGTCAGGCGTCCGCTATCCGGACGTGCCGGTGCCCCGCCCCCCATGGCGCGGGGAGCGGGGCACCGGGCCGGCTCAGTGGTTGCGCGGGAATCCCAGGTCCACGCCCGCCGGGGCGTCGGCCGGGTCGGGCCAGCGGGTGGTGACGACCTTGCCGCGGGTGTAGAAGTGCGTGCCGTCGTTGCCGTAGATGTGGTGGTCGCCGAAGAGGGAGTCCTTCCAGCCGCCGAAGGAGTGGTATCCCACCGGCACCGGGATCGGCACGTTCACGCCGACCATGCCCGCCTCCACCTCCAGCTGGAAGCGCCGCGCCGCACCGCCGTCCCGGGTGAACACCGCGGTGCCGTTGCCGAACGGCGAGGCGTTGATCAGCGCCACAAGACTTTTACTCCCTCACACGTCGGTCATTGAACGAACACCAACAGAAGTGGGGGGCAGCCACACCCCCGCTCCCCACTCCTCCAGCCGTTGACGCCGAGAGTCGTAGTCTGGCAACGCGCGAGCCACTGTGCGCCAGAACTCCGGTGAGTGGCTGCGGACGTACAGATGGGCCAGTTCGTGTACGAGAACGTAGTCCACGAGGGCTGGGGGCAACTGCATGACCGCCCAGTGGATGTTGAGCGCTCCCCGAGCCGAACAGGAACCCCATCGATAGCCCAGTGGGCGAACGATCAGGTCGACGGGCGGAGCGTCCAGGGTCTTCACCCAAGGGCCGACGCGTCGGGGAAGCCACTGCCTCCCCCGCTCCAGGTACCAGGCCACCAGTACGTCACTGGCGGTGTCTTTACAGTCCCGCCGCAAACGAAGCCTGCCTTGGGCCAGCGCAACCGGTCGGGGCGCCGCGTCCACGATACGCAGCCGGTGACTACGCCCGAGGTAGAAGAAGCCCTCCCCGTCCACGAACCGGCGGTATGGTCGCTGTTCCGCTTCTGCCTCACGGCTGCGGACCTTGGAGTAGAGCCAGGGTAGACGACTACGGAGAAGCTGTTCCAGGGCTGTGCGGTCCGTGCCGACGGGCACGGCCGCGATGATCCGTGCGTCACGTTCCACCGTGACCCGGACGCTCCTGCGTCCGGGTGCGGGGCGGACCTCGATGACCAGACCGCCAAGATGCAGCGGTTCAGCCAGGGTGTCGTGCATGGACGGGTCACAGATCTTTCTTGTTGTGCTGGATGATCTCCCGCACTGCCGGAGCCAGACTATCGACCGCGGGGAGTGTCCTGTCGTTGACGGCGAACAGCATCCAGATGTCGCTCTGCAGATCGTGCAACGCCGCCATATTGAAGAAGAGGTCTTTCCGCGCGCTGTAGCGCACGGCGATGGACCGCACTTCACGTGCCAGTCCGATCAGGTCCTGACGCACTTCGTCACTGACGACACCGTCCGTAAGGACAGTGGTCAGCTGTTGGTAGACGGCCTGCTCCAGCTTGCTGAGCGCGCGTACGTCCTCCGGCAGGCCAGAATCACGGCCGTACGTCACGTCCTCGACCTTCTGAGAAAATTCCTTGAAAGCCTCCACCTGACCCGTCCAGTTCTCCGCGTACTTCTTAAGGATTTCCTCCAGGCGCTGGCGGAGCTTGTCGTAGGCGACCGGGTTCTCCTGGAAGTGGAGTTCGATGTGGTTGCGCAGGGCGTGGGCCATCATTGACGCCTTGGCACGGGCACTCGGCATCTGCTCGACTTTGATGTGAAAGTCATCGGAGGTGAGTCGAGTGGGTTCTATCGCGCGTTCGACACCGAGAGCCTTGACGTGTTCGTCGATCAGTTCCGCAACTCGGGCACCGTAGGCGGCAGGGTTGAAGCCGTCGTCCTCCTCACCGAACCGCTGCTTCGCCACCTGAGCGATGAACGCGAAGAGTTTGGCCGGCTTCTGGAAGTCCCGGGTGGCCTCGCGTGGCATCAGAAGAGCAAGGGTGCTCAAGAACTGACGGAGCAGCTTGCGGTACTCGATGCGCCGCTCCTCGTCCTCCAGCGTGTCGATCACTCGATGGACAGCGGCGGTGTCGTCGGGGTCGACGAGTGTTCGGGTCAGACCGAGGTGATGCCGGAGTGCCTCGTACTGGTTCTCCAGCTTGTCCTCCTCCGTCTTGAAGTCGATGGGCTCCCCCTCGGCTTCGTCGGAGGCATAGGCATCCATGGCGTCCCGGAGCGCCTGCGCCACACCGGCATAGTCGACGACGTACCCGGCCTTCTTCGTCTCCCCATAGGTACGATTCACACGCGCCACAGCTTGAAGAAGCTCTGCCTCACGCATCCGGCGGTCCAGGTACATCACCTGCTCAATGGGCGCGTCGAAGCCGGTGAGCAGCATGGTGCGCACGATGAGCATGGCGACCGGCCTGGAGTCCGCGGTGAGCTCGGGGGGGGCCGGAAAAGGCGTACGGAACGCCTTGATCGCGTTCTTGTGTGCTGTTGCGTCGGTCCAGGACGCCCATTCCTTGTCGTTCTCCGCGTCCGGGGAGATCACCGGAACGAAGTCCATGACTCTGAGCAGCGCGAGCTGTTTGTGGGCAGAAACGAGCAGCCGCTGCCTGGGCGTGCGTTCTTCCGCAGGTGTCTCCTGTGCTTTGAGAAGCGTGCGGGCAGGTGATGCCACCGCTTTCTCCACCTCAGCGACAAGCTCGTTCCGCGCATCGCACAAGGCTTCCCGATAGCGAACGGCGATGCCCCGGGAGTGGGCGACGACCTGGGCCTTGAAACCGTCCTTCATAGCTCCTTCCACGTAGTGGCGGAGCATGTGCCGGGCCTTACGCCGGATCATGTCGTCGGCGGAGAGGACCGCCGATGAGTTGGCGTAGCGCTTCTGTAGTTCGTCGTACTGCTCGTCGGTGAGTTCCTCGAACTCCTCCTGAATCGTTTCGTCCAGTGCCTCGCCGTCGACGACCACGCCCTTCGCGACGTGCCCTTCGTAGTAGATGGGGACGATCGCCCCATCATTCTCGGCGTCCTTGATCCGGTAGGTGTCGATGAACTCACCGAAGGTCGTGGTGGTGAGCTTGCGGCGGTTCATGATGATCGGTGTGCCGGTGAAGCCGATACGGGCCGCGTTGGGCAGGGACTCCATCAGGTTCTGGTGGAGTGTGGAGCTGTGCGAGCGGTGTGCCTCATCAACGAGGATGAGGATCCCATCGCGGTCGTTGACGAGTCCCCAGCCTGGTGTGCCCTCGTGAGCAAGGGAGTCGGCGGCGTTCTGCCGAGCCTTCTCCACGTCCTGCTGCTTCTGGATCATCACGAAGACGAGGCCGGCGTTCTCCAGTCCCAGGACCTTCGGCACCTGGGAGGCACGCGTGATGACGTCCGGCTTCTCACCGGCAAGGGTGGCCGTTTCGGAGAGTTGATCCTGGAGCTGCTTTCGGTCAGTGACCACGACGACCTTGAAGTGGCCCAAGCCCGGCGTGGAGCGCAACTTCCGCACCAGGAAGACCATGGTCAGGGACTTGCCCGACCCCTGGGTGTGCCAGACGATCCCGCCGCGCTTGTCCTCCTTGCCATGGACCTTCTTGGTCTCACCGGTCCGGAGCCGCTCTATCGCCTTGTACACGGCCCGGTACTGCTGATAGCGGGGGCCAATCTTCACCCGGGCCGTACGCCCGCCAGCTGCCTCCACATCCTTGAAGACGACGAAGTTGCGCACTATGTCGAGCAGACGGTGCGGGTGAAGCACTCCTGCGGCCAACACCTTCTGAGCTTTTGCGAAGGCGTCGTCGGGGTGGTAGGTGGTGGCGATCACCTGCTTGGTGTCAAGCGGATACGCGTCCCGCCAGACCACGTAGTCCTGGGGGCGCGCGGTGAACGTGCCCAAGAGCGCGGTGTCCCCCGTGGTGGCGACCGTCAACTGAACCGTACGGAAGAGCTGTTCACTGCCCTCAGGGGTAGTCGAGTCTCGTCGCTGGTTGGCGTACCGGCGGAGCTGCTGGATGGCCCTGTGCGCATCTCCCTGACCGGCTTTGAGCTTCTTGCACTCGATGACGACCAAGGGGATGCCGTTCACGAAGAGGACGAGGTCAGCGATCAGCTTCCTGGGCTTGCCCCCGTCATCCCGCGCCCCAGGGATCGTCATCGGGAACTGAGAAACGACAAGGAAGTCGTTGTTCTCCGGAGTTTCCCAGTCGATGAACCGCACCTTCTGCGCCCGCCCACCGTTCCAGCCCTCGACACCGGGTACGGCGACACCCTCGAGCAGCGCCTCCGTCGCCGCCTCGTTGGCTGCGACGAGTCCACCGCCGGGTGAGCCACCCTTGCTGAGGGCGGCGATCGCGGTGGCCACCCGCGCGTCGTCCAGCCATGCCGCTCCACTCGGTGTCCGGTTGAGCCGGTCCAGTCGCCGCCGGAGAATTCCGGCGAGCAAAGCGGTGTCCGTCCCATGCCGGACGTACGGCTCCTCACCGGGCTCCTGCAACTCCGCGCCCTGAAGACCTACGACATGGCGCCAGCCCATGGTGGGGTGGGTGAGCTGAGCGATCAGCGGCGCCTCTACGTACTTGTACTCGGGGCCGGACATGGGCGGTGCGGTCTCCTTTGCTGAGCGGCACGCGGGTGGGGCGGGATAATGGGTTCAGAGAGCTGTAGGAATGCGGACCTGACCAGCAAAGAGGTCATCCACAAGGGCTTTCCTGACAGATTCCAGCTTGACCACCTCGCGCCGCAGCAGGTCTCGCTTTTCTTGAATCGAGACTACGGGAGCAAGGATGGAAGTTTGCACGGACGGGTCCGCCCATGGCACCACGAACTTCCGAATGGATTCCTGGCTAATATTTTTCATACTGTTACTCGTGCCAGTCGCCGCGATTTCAATCTGTCTACGCAGCGCCGACTGCCGCAGAATCGCATCCAAGAAGCGTGGGTCATCATCTCGGCACGCGAGGTTCAACCGCAGCGTCTTATCGCTCAGCATCAACCCCGGACGGACCTCGCCTACTACGCAGGACAGACCGACGAGCCCAGGGGTATTAGCCCGGGTCATCAATAGATCCCCCTTGCGCACTTCAAGCGAGGAGTCAACTAGATCAGCGGCTTCAACGCGTTTGTTTTCCAGCGGCCGGAAACCTTCGCGACCCACTGCGCTGACCTTGAGAACACCCCACTGCCCCGCACCAGCGGGCTTGTCTTCAAGATCCGGACTGTGGCCCGCATCGATGGCAGAAAGTAGAGAGCCGAGAAGAACAAACCTGAAGCACCCCATGGTCTGGTCGACACGTTCAGCCATGTGGGATACCTCGGTCGCTTCGAGGACTTCAAGAGCACCACGGAGCTTCGCATTCAACACAGACTCACGCAGGTCTCCGAGCTTCAGGTCCTCACTGCGCAACCTCTGAATTTGTGCATCGACCTCGTCGAGTACTTCAGCGATACGACGCTGCTCCAACAGCGGGGGAAGGTCGATTTCAATATCCTTGAAATCGCTGTATCGAACCGCCCCCCGACGGTCTACAGAAGCCTGATCATGCAACCCGTAAAGGGCTAGCAGACGGTCACTTTTGAGCACCCGAATCATGAACCCCTTATCCACCTCTGGGGAACACGAAAAGACTGTATAAACCGGGCTTACACATCCATCATCGACCAGATCCTGTAGGCCAATCGACCCTTCAGTCAGGTGATTCGTGGCGTATGAAAACCACCCTCTTCTGACCAGTTTGTAACCCGAGATGTCGTCACTGTAGATCTGCCGATTTTTGAAGTACTCGTCCGAGCGAACCAAACCGTGGTGTTTCGTGGACGACAAAACCACCACGCGCTCTGACAGATCACCCACACGAAGGTTCTGCTCTTGAGTCACTTCTCCGAGAGTTACTCGCCGCCAGCCCTCACGCATACCCCAGCTCCTTCAGGTAGCCCCGGAGCCGTTTCGCGGACGCTTCGCGTTTCTGCTCCAGATCCGTCAGGGTTACCGCATACTTCTCGCCCCAGTTTCGGAACGCGTCCACCAGTACCCGGCGGTCCGCGGTGACGAAACGGTTCATGCGCGCGTACAGGTCCTCGCGCAGGAAGCCGAGCACGACCTCCCGCGCCTGCTCGGAGGACAGCTCCGTCGCCGCCTCCTCCAGCTTGGTCACGAACGACGCCTTGATGCCGACGAGTTCGATCTTCGCTTCCTTCAGCTGCTTACGCAGTGCGGCCAGCTCCTTGCGCGGCAGTACCTGCGACAGGTCGATTTCTTCCTCTTCGCCCTCATCCGCACCGTCCGCGCCGGCCTTGGACGTCTTCTTCGGCGGAGAGCCCGCCTTAACTTCCGCGTCCAACTTCGCGACCAGCGCCTCGGCCTGCTCCAGCTGCTCGACATACTCCGGGATCAACGCGGGGACCAGCCGGTGTTCGCGGGCCTTCCGCATCGCGGCGCGATAGCGTGCCTTCGTCTTGGCGTCTGCCTTCTCCGAAGGCTCCTCGAACGCCGAGGCGATGCTGCGCACCCACCCGTCGATCAGGCCCTTGAAGTTCTTGGCCATCAGCACGTCAAGGTCGTTCCTCGCGTCGAACCACCAAGCGGCGACCGCGCCTGCGAGCTGGTGCTTGTCGAGGACTCCCACCGGCTCCAGCGCCGCGACGAAGGTGCTGAGCAGCTCCTGGCGGGCCTGCGCCTTCTGCCGGTGCACGGGGAGCTGTGCCAGACGCTCTTGGTGCTCGTTCCACCAGGTATGGAAAGCGCGCCCCAGGAGGGCTTCCTTCTCCTGTGCGAGGTCCGGGATCCGCGACGCCGTCGCCTCGTACCCTTCCTCAAGAAAGTCGACGTAGTCAGCGTCGCCGTCCCGCCGCTGGAAAAGCTGGCCCCCGACATCGATACCGAAGGCCTCGAACTGCCTTCTGCGCGCCGCGATCTCACTCCTCGGCACGCCCCCGTACAGGTGTGCCCGCACGTCCTGCGGCTCCGGAGCAGGAGTGTTGTCCACATAGCGGCGGATGTTGAGGTTGTAGTCGTTCTCCGCCAGTTCGTCGAACGGCACTACGCGGGCGAACCCAGGGATCTCCTCCCACCCCTCGTACGCGGAGACGATCTTCTCCGCGTGCTGAGCCTCCAGCAGGTTCTGCGTGCGGCCGGCAGTGATCTCGCGGTCGGCATTGATGAAGATCACGCCGTCGCGTCGGCCCTCGGGGGCACCGCTGCGGCCGCGCAGCACGAGGATACAGGCCGGGATACCGGTGCCGTAGAAGACGTTGGGGCCGATACCGATGACGGCCTCCAGCCGGCCTTCCTCGATGATCCGCGCGCGGATCTTCTGCTCCTCACCGCCCCGGAAGAGCACGCCGTGCGGCATGACGACCGCCGCGATACCGTCCGCCTCCAGCACAGCGAGGACATGCTGGACGAACATGAGGTCGGCCTTCTTGCCCGACTCGGGCGTCCAGTTCACCATCCGCTCGGGGAACTTCATGCCCTCACGGCGATAGTTCTGAGCGAACGGCGGGTTTGTAAGGATGCGGTCGAAGCGCTGAAGCTGTCCGTTCGTCAGCACGTGCTTGGGGTCGGCAAGTGTGTCGCCGTGGTGGATGACGCCGTCGGCCACACCGTGCAGCAGCAGGTTCATACGGGCCATAGCCCAGGCACTGCCATTGTCCTCCTGGCCGTGCACCGACAGATGCGACTCGTCGCCGCCGTGCTCCTGTACGTATTCCTTGGCCAGGATGAGCATGCCGGCCGACCCGCAGCACGGGTCGTACACCGACATGCCCGGCTCCGGCTTGACCAACTGGTTCATCATGCGGATGACGGAGCGTGGAGTGTAGAACTGGCCCCCCTTCTTGCCACCCTCATCGGCGAACTCGCCGATGATGTACTCGTAGGCGTGCCCCAGAAGGTCAGGGAACTCGAAGTCGTCGTTGCTGAGCCGGTATTCGCTGAAGTGGTCGATGAGCTGCTGGATGACCGGTTTGGTGAGTTTGGTGTTGCTGCCGCGGGGGTCGGTGAAGCTGATGTAGGAGAGAACCCCTTCGAGAGCCTGGTGGTTGCTGTTCTCCAATGCATCCAGTGCCACGTTCAGAGCCTCGGCCGGTGCGGTCCGGGACTGGCGCACGATGCTGGACCAGCGGGCCTCGTGCGGCACGTAAAACTCGTGCGCCTTGTATGCTCCGCGCGCCTCGGAGATCCGCTCGGCCTGCTCCTGACTCTTCCCTTCGGCCATGAGTCGTTTGACCAGTGCGGCCCGTGCCACGTCGAACTGGTCCGACGCACGCTTCAGGAACAGCATCGCGAAAATGTAGTCCTGGTACTGAGCGGCGTCCATCTTGCCGCGCAGAATGTCCGCGGCGGCGTACAGATGCCGTTCCAGCTGCGGCAACGTCAGCTGTGCCACTGGGTTCTCCTCTTGCTTCATGTTCCACAGGAAGTGTGTCCTGTGTGAGACCGGTCCACCTTAGGGCCGACCTATGACATCCGACTCGTGCGACGGGTTCTAGGTGCCCTTCGCTCGGGTGCGGCGCTTGGTGCCCGAGAGGTGGTCGTACCAGGCAGCTCATCGCCTAGCATCTGCGAGAAGATGCCCTGCTTGACAGCACTGAGGCGCATGAGAATGCGCTGCTGAAGATCCATCTGCAAGCTGACCTCGCCCAGGGCTTCCGCCATGATCCGCTGACGACGAGCATTGGGCAGCAGTACCGGCAGTCCTTCCAGCGACTGCGTGGTGAGAACCGGCACCGTGCCTACTTGGACATGGGACAGCAGTTCAGCCACCACAGGCGGGTGTGCAAGGTAAGCAGCGAGGTACACGGGGTCGACGCGCTCGATGTGCGGGCGAACGCGGATACAGGAAGAGTGGTACACCCACCCGTCCGCCGTGTCATCGACCAGAGCGACCTTTCCCACTCCACCGAGTCGCACGATCACCAGGTCGCCTGAGCGCAGCCGGAAGCGTTCGAGACCGGTGATCGTATCGGGCACCTGTCGCAGCGCCTCCGGGTCGATCCGCTGGGAATCCCTGATGTCCGCAGGGGTGACCACAGGGACTCCTTCCACATCGACCCCGAACTCGGTGAAGAGATCGCTGGAAGGGCTGGCGGTGACCGTGCAGATATCACCCAGTCTCACAAGCTGAGGGGTCACGATTCGCTCCCCCGGCGCTGAGCACAGACTCCGGGCCGGTTCGCCAGCAGCAGCGGCAAGGCCGTATCGGCAGCCTCAACCCGGCGGGCCACAGCCTCAGAGACATAGCCGATGGCCGTCAGTACGGACTGTCGGTCGGCCGCAAGATTCCGCCCGCCGATACGGTCCTGATGCGCCACCTTGTTCCTCAGGATGCGCAAGTGGTTCAGGCGCGTGTAGAACGGCTCCCGCCGCCCTCGATAGCCGGGGAAGCCAGCCTTCATCGGACGCCACAACTGCGTCTCGTAGTCGTTACCGCGACCCGCCAACATGACCCAGAAACCGAGCGAAACCTCACACTGAACGGCGGTGGGCGTCACCGGTACCCCCGCTCGCGACAACTTCTGCTCAGCCTTCTCAATCTTGCTCATCGTGGCGTGAGTGAGGTTGAGCCTAGGGGCATTCCACCAGTCCGCCCGACCGTAATACGTCGACAAGCGGGACGCGATGGTGCTCCGCAGTACGTTCTCCAAACCGCGGAGCATCTCGTACATCGCCTTGGCGACGTGCGTCTCCCAGTCCGACCAAACCAACGCCTGGCGGCAGTCGGGCGCACACAGGGCCTGAGGGTCCGCATACCGACCGGCATCGATCGTCTTGATGACAACAACCTCGTCGGCGGTGGCACACGACATGGACATCCCCCAAGGGTCCGTCTTGCTTGAGGTAGTGGCTAGGCACTACATTGGTGGGCGTAAGCCCCGGTGTGTGCCTCTGCTCGCAAGCGCCCCGGGGCATAGCTATGCACAAAATCCCCAGCGTGACTCGCACGCCAGTTCGATCACCGCCCTGACATGGACACCGTACCGTGGCGGTCGTCCTTGGTCAAACATAGGCACCCTCTCGCGTATGTCGATACGAAAGAGATTACGAACCACGGTATGCCGAGCGCCGTAGGGGGCGACGAGACCAGAGCACAGGCTTGTGCCCCGCCTGGGACAAGCGCCGGGCGGGGCACGGATGGATCAACGAGCGTCAGTGGTTGCGCGGGAATCCCAGGTCCACGCCCGCCGGGGCGTCGGCCGGGTCGGGCCAGCGGGTGGTGACGACCTTGCCGCGGGTGTAGAAGTGCGTGCCGTCGTTGCCGTAGATGTGGTGGTCGCCGAAGAGGGAGTCCTTCCAGCCGCCGAAGGAGTGGTATCCCACCGGCACCGGGATCGGCACGTTCACGCCGACCATGCCCGCCTCCACCTCCAGCTGGAAGCGCCGCGCCGCACCGCCGTCCCGGGTGAACACCGCGGTGCCGTTGCCGAACGGCGAGGCGTTGATCAGCGCCAGCCCCTCCTCGTAGGTGTCGGCGCGCAGCACGCACAGCACCGGGCCGAAGATCTCGTGCTGGTACGCCTTGGCGGTGGTCGGCACCCGGTCCAGCAGCGAGAGGCCGATCCAGTGGCCGTCCTCGAACCCCTCGACGGTGTACCCGGTGCCGTCGAGCACGACCTCGCAGCCCTCGGCGGCGGCGCCCGCGACGTACGAGGCCACCTTGTCCCGGTGCGCCTTGGTGATCAGCGGGCCCATCTCGGACGCCGGGTCGTTGCCCGGCCCGATCTTGATCTTCTCGGCGCGCTCGCGGATCTTCTCCACCAGGGTGTCACCGATGGAGCCGACCGCCACGACCGCCGAGATGGCCATGCAGCGCTCGCCGGCGGAGCCGTAGGCCGCGCTCACCGCCGCGTCGGCCGCCGCGTCCAGGTCGGCGTCCGGCAGCACCAGCATGTGGTTCTTGGCGCCGCCCAGGGCCTGCACCCGCTTGCCATGGGCGGAGGCGGTGGCGTGGATGTGGCGGGCGATCGGGGTGGAGCCGACGAAGGAGACGGCCTTGACGTCCGGGTGCTCCAGGAGGCGGTCGACGGCCACCTTGTCGCCGTGCACGACGTTGAAGACGCCGTCGGGCAGGCCGGCCTCGGAGAGCAGCTCGGCGATCCGGACCGACGCGGAGGGGTCCTTCTCGCTGGGCTTGAGCACGAAGGTGTTGCCGCAGGCGATGGCGATCGGGAACATCCACATCGGGACCATCGCCGGGAAGTTGAACGGCGTGATGCCCGCGACGACGCCGAGCGGCTGGCGGATCGAGGCCACGTCGACCCGGCTGGCGACCTGCGTGGACAGCTCGCCCTTGAGCTGCACGTTGATCCCGCACGCCAGGTCCACGATCTCCAGGCCGCGCGCGACCTCGCCGAGCGCGTCGGAGTGCACCTTGCCGTGCTCGGCGGTGATCAGGCCGGCGATCTCGTCGCGGTGGGCGTCCAGCAGCGCCCGGAACCGGAAGAGGATGGAGGTGCGCTGGGCCAGCGAGGACTGCCCCCAGTCGGCGAAGGCGTCCTTGGCCGCCGCGACCGCCGCGTCCACCTCCTCGGCCGACGCGAACGCGACCTTCGTGGTCACCGCACCGGTCGCCGGGTCGGTGACCGGCCCGTACGTGCCCGACGCGCCGTCGACGGACTTCCCGCCGATCCAGTGGTTGACGATCTTCGTCATGTCCGGAGACTCCTTCTCACAGATGGCGGCGTCGGGTGGAGACGTGCCGTTCGTACAGCTCGCGGGCCTTGACCGCGGACGGGCGGGTCGCGGTCGCGGCCACGGGAACATCCCACCAGGCCTGGGCCGGCGGCGCGCCCGACACAGTGTCGGACGTTTCGGTCTCCACGTAGACACATGTGGGTACGGCGGCGGCGCGCGCCTCGGCGAGCGCCGCCCGCAGCTCCCCCACGGTGCCCGCGCGCAGCACCCGCATGCCGAGGCTGGCCGCGTTGGCCGCGAGGTCGACGGGCAGCGGGGCGCCGGTGTGGGTGCCGTCCCCGGCCGGGTAGCGGTAGGCGGTGCCGAACCGTTCGCCGCCCACCGCCTCGGACAGCCCGCCGATGGAGGCGTACCCGTGGTTCTGCACCAGGACGAGCTTGACCGCGATGCCCTCCTGGACGGCGGTCACGATCTCCGTCGGCAGCATCAGGTACGTGCCGTCGCCGACCAGCGCCCATACGTTCCGCTCCGGCGCGGCGAGCTTCACCCCGAGCGCGCCCGGGATCTCGTAGCCCATGCAGGAGTAGCCGTACTCCAGGTGGTACTGGTCCGCCGACCGCGCCCGCCACAGTTTGTGCAGGTCGCCGGGGAGCGAGCCGGCCGCGTTGACGATGATGTCCGTCTCGTCCACCAGGGCGTCCAGCGCGCCGAGGACCTGCGGCTGGGTCGGGCGGGCGGCGGGGTCGGGGGCGGCGAAGCAGGCGTCGACGGTCCGCTCCCAGCTTTCCTTGGCCTCGGTGTACTCGGCGACGTACTCCCCCGCCACCCGGTGGCCGTGCATCCGCACCCGCTCGGTCAGTTCCTCCAGGCCGCTCCGCGCGTCCGCGACCAGCGGGAGCCCGGCGAGTTTGTGGCCGTCGAAGGGGGCGATGTTGAGGTTGACGAAGCGGACTTCCGGGTGCGCGAAGAGGGTGCCGGAGGCGGTGGTGAAGTCGGTGTAGCGGGTGCCGACGCCGATCACCAGGTCCGCGGTGCGGGCCAGGCCGTCGGCGGTCGCGGTGCCGGTGTGGCCGATCCCGCCGACGTCCTGCGGATGGTCGTGGCGCAGCGATCCCTTGCCGGCCTGGGTGGAGGCGACCGGGATCCCGGTGGCGGCGGCGAACTCGGCGAGGGCGGGCTCGGCGCGGCTGTGGTGCACCCCGCCGCCGGCGACGATCAACGGCCGGCGTGCCGCGCGGATCGCCTGGACCGCCCCGGTCAGCTCGGCCGCGTCAGCGCCGGGCCGCCGTACGGTCCACACCCGCTCGGCGAAGAACCGCTCCGGCCAGTCGAAGGCCTCCGCCTGCACGTCCTGCGGCAGGGCGAGGGTGACCGCGCCGGTGTCCACCGGGTCGGTGAGGACCCGCATCGCCTGGAGGGCCGACGGGATCAGGGCCTCCGGGCGGGTGATCCGGTCGAAGTACTTCGACACCGGGCGCAGGGTGTCGTTGACCGACACGTCGCCCGCGTACGGCACCTCCAGCTGTTGCAGGACCGGGTCGGCGGGGCGGGCCGCGAAGACGTCGCCGGGCAGGAGCAGCACCGGCAGGTGGTTGACGGTGGCGAGGGCGGCGCCGGTGACGAGGTTGGTCGCGCCGGGGCCGATGGAGGTGGTCACCGCGTGGGTGGACAGCCGGCCCGACTGGCGGGCGAAGCCGACGGCCGCGTGCACCGTCGCCTGCTCGTTGCGGCCCTGGTGGTACGGCATCACGTCCGCGTACTCGACCAGCGCCTGGCCGATGCCGGCGACGTTGCCGTGCCCGAAGATGCCCCAGACGGCGCCGATCAGCCGCTGCCGGGCGCCGTCCCGCTCGGTGTACTGGGCGGCGAGGAAGCGGATCAGCGCCTGGGCGACGGTGAGCCGGACCGTGGTCATCGGTACCCCCCGGTGGTGTGGCCGGGGTGGAAGCGGATGAGCCACTCCCGGCTGTCCCCCGGGCCCGCCATGACGTTCAGGTAGTACATGTCGTGCCCGGGCTGCGCGATGGACGGGCCGTGCCAGCCGTCGGGGACGAGGACGGCGTCGCCGGAGCGGACCTCGGCGAGCAGGTCCGCTCCGCCCTCGCGCGAGGGGGACACCCGTTGGTAGCCGAGGCCGCCCGGGCCGTCGATCTCGAAGTAGTAGATCTCCTCCAGTTCGGACTCCTCGCCCGGCCGGTGCTCGTCGTGCTTGTGCGGCGGGTAGGAGGACCAGTTGCCGCCGGGGGTGATCACCTCCACGGCGATCAGCCGGTCGCACGCGAAGGCGTCGGCGGCGGCGAAGTTGCGCACCCGGCGGGCGCAGGTGCCGCTGCCGCGCTCCTCGACGGGGACCTCCGGCGCGGGGCCGTAGCGGGCGGGGAGTCGTCGCTCGCACTTCGCTCCTGCCAGGGCGAAGCGGCCTCCCGCGCCGGAGGCGATCTGGACCCGGGCGTCCCGGGGGGCGTACGCGAAGTCGGTGACATCCGCGAACACGCTGTCCCGGCCCAGGAGTTGGAACTCGTCCTGCTCCGTTTGTACGGTACATCCGCCTTCCAGCGGAAGCACGATCCACTCGCTGTCACCGGTGGTGAAGGCATGGCTGCCGCCGGGCGCCAGCTCGACCACCCGCAGGCTGCTGTGCGTCCAGCCGGCCGACTCGGGGCCGATGTCGACGGCGTACCGGGCGTTCGCGGTCGCGCCCCTGGGCAGGTGCAGGTCGGTGCCGGTCATGCGCCCCTCACAGCAGTCCTACGGCGGTGTCCACGGCGGCGGCCACGTCGCCGTCCGCCGGATACAGCAGCGAGCGGCCCGCCACCAGGCCGCGCACGGTGGGCAGGCGCAGCGCGCCGCGCCACCTGGCGTAGGCGGCGGCCCGGTCCTCCGTCGCGTCCCCGACGTCCCCGCCGAGCAGGACGGCGGGCAGCGTGGAGGCCTCCATCACCCGGGCCATGTCGTCGGGGTCCTCGGTGACCGGCACCTTCAGCCAGGTGTAGGCGGAGGAGCCGCCGAGTCCGGAGGCGATGGCGAGGGACCGGGTGACCGCCTCGGCGGACAGGTCGTTCACCAGCTCGCCCCCGGGGCCGCGGCGGCTGATGAACGGCTCCACGAACACCGGGAGCCGGCGGGCCGCCATGGCGTCGATGACGCGGGCGGCGGACTCCAGGGTGGCCAGGGAGCCGGGGTCGGCGTAGTCGACGCGCAGCAGCAGCTTGCCCGCGTCGAAGCCGAGCCGCTCGATGTCCTCGGGGCGGTGGCCGGTGAACCGGTCGTCCAGTTCGAAGGCGGCCCCGTGCAGTCCGCCGCGGTTCATGGAGCCCATGACGACCTTGTGCTCCAGTGCGCCGAGCAGCAGCAGGTCGTCCAAGATGTCGGCGGTGGCGAGCACCCCGTCGACACCGGGCCGGGACAGCGCGAGGCAGAGGCGTTGCAGCAGGTCGGCCCGGTTGGCCATGGCGAGCCGCCGGTCGCCGACGTCGAGGGAGCCGCGGGCCGGGTGGTCGGCGGCGACGATCAGCAGCCGGCCGCTGTCGTCCAGCAGGGGCCGGCGCGCCCGGCGGGCGGCGGCCTCGGCGACGGCCTCGGGGTGCCGGGCGCGGATCCGGACCAGTTCGGCGACGTCGACCTCGGGACGGGGGGCGGGTGCCGGTGGTCCCGCGCCCGCGCCGCCCCCGGTGTGGGTGCCGGTGACCCGGCCGGCCCTCACCGCACCGCTCCGGCGTCGAGCGCGGCGGCCACCTCGGCGGGGGTCGGCATCGCGGAGGAGCACTCCAGGCGGGAGGCGACGATGGCGCCGGCCGCGTTGGCGTGCCGCATGACCGTCTCCAGGTCGTGGCCGGCCAGCAGGCCGTGGCACAGAGACCCGCCGAAGGCGTCGCCGGCGCCGAGTCCGTTCAGCACGGTGACGGGCAGGGGCGGGACCTCGGCGGACTCGCCCGCGCGGCTGACGGCGAGGACGCCCTTGGGGCCCTGTTTGACGACGGCCAGCTCGACCCCGGCCTCCAGCAGGGCCTGGGCGGCGGCGTGCGGCTCGCGCGTCCCGGTGGCGATCTCCACCTCGTCCAGGTTGCCGACGGCGACGGTGGCGTGCCGCAGGGCCTCGGCGTACCAGGGGCGGGCGGTGTCCGGGTCCGTCCAGAACATGGGGCGCCAGTCGAGGTCGAAGACGGTGATGCCGGCCTTGGCCCGGTGGGCGAGGGCCGCGAGGGTGGCCGTACGGCTCGGCTCCTCGCTCAGTCCGGTGCCGGTGACCCAGAGGATCCGGGTCCGCGCGAGGGCGTCCAGGTCCAGCTCGTGGGGGTGGATCTCCAGGTCGGGGGCCTTGGGCCGGCGGTAGAAGTACAGCGGGAAGTCGTCCGGCGGGAAGATCTCGCAGAAGGTGACGGGGGTGGGCAGGCCGGGGACGGGGGTGACCCAGCGGTCGTCGACGCCGAAGCCGCGCAGGGCCTCGTGGAGGAAGGTGCCGAACGGGTCGTCGCCGGTGCGGGTGATCACGGCGGTGCGGCGGCCGAGCCGGGCCGCGGCGACCGCGACGTTGGCCGCGGATCCGCCGAGGAACTTGCCGAAGGAGGAGACCTGGGCGAGCGGGACGCCGGCCTGGAGCGGGTAGAGGTCCACCCCGATCCGCCCCATGGTGATCAGGTCGTAGGCCATCGGCTTCCCTTCGTCATGGCTCTCCCGGCTTTCTAGTCCCGCACCAGGAACCGTGTCAACGTTTTGTCCGGACATACGGACTTCCGGGCTCCGGTATACGTGCGCCCCCCTGGCATGAATGCCCTCTGTGACGGATTCGTCACCGACACCACCGTCCTGTCACACATGTCACGCCTGTGTCGTGTGTTGGTCACATGTCGCCGACGGGCATCCCCCGGTGGTCACCCACCGTCGCCGTCCGGCCCAGGCTGGGTGCCCGACGCAGCGCCCGGTTCCCCCGGGCGGCCGTACGGTCGCCGCCGTGGCGCGCACAGGGAGGTGCGGCCCATGGCCGACCGGAGGCTCTGGTCGTACAAGGAGATCGCGGCGCACATCCGGGTGCGGCCGGACACCGTGCGGTCCTACCGCAAGCACGGGCACCTGCCCCCGCCCGACCACGTCGAGGGCGGCAGGCCCTACTGGTACGCCGACACCGTCCGCGCCTGGGTCGCCGCGCGCCCCGGCAACCGCCGGCGCGGGGCCGGCTGATCCCGGGGGGCGTCAGCTCCAGGGCTCGATGACGGTGACTCCCGCCTCCGTCGCCGTGCCCATCGCCGCGAGCGCCGCCGGGGCCGCTTCGAGCGGGATGCTCCGGGTCACCAGCAGGTCGGGGCGGAGTACGCCGGCGCGGACCAGGCGGAGCATGCCGGGGTAGGCATGGGCGGCCATGCCGTGGCTGCCGAGCAGCTCCAGTTCCAGGGCGACGGCGCGGGCCAGCGGGACCGGGGTGGTGCCGTCGGCCGAGGGCAGCAGGCCGACCTGGACGTGCCGGCCGCGGCGGCGCAGCCCGTTCACGGAGGCGGCGCAGGTGGCGGGCGAGCCGAGGGCGTCGAGGGAGAGGTGGGCGCCGCCGCCGGTCAGCTCCCGCACGGCGGCGGCCGGGTCGGGCACGCCGGTCGCGTCCAGGCACGCGGCGGCGCCGAACCGCCGCGCCAGCTCCAGGGCCCCGGGCGAGATGTCGACCGCCACCACCCGGGCGCCCGAGGCCGCCGCGATCATCACCGCCGACAGGCCGACCCCGCCGCAGCCGTGCACCGCGACCCACTCCCCGGCCGCCACCCGGCCCTGCTGGACCACGGCCCGGAAGGCGGTGGCGAAGCGGCAGCCGAGGGCGGCGGCGGTGGCGTACGCCATGTCGTCCGGGAGCGCGACGAGGTTGACGTCGGCGTGATCGAGGGCGGCGTACTCGGCGAAGGAGCCCCAGTGGCTGAAGCCGGGCTGGGTCTGCCGTTCGCACACCTGCTGGTCGCCCGCCGCGCACGGCCCGCAGGTGCCGCAGGCGCAGACGAACGGCACGGTGACCCGGTCGCCGGGCCGCCACCGGGTCACCCGGGCGCCCACCGCCTCGACCACCCCGGCGAGTTCGTGCCCCGGCACGTGCGGCAGCGCGATGTCCGGGTCGTGCCCCGCCCAGCCGTGCCAGTCGCTGCGGCACAGGCCGGTCGCCTCGACCCGGACGACCACGCCGTGCGCCGCCGGCTCCGGGTCGGGCACCTCCCGCATCCCGGCCGGCTTTCCGTACTCCTCGAAGACCACGGCTCGCATGCACGCTCCTTTCGGGAAACCCGGAGGAAGGCTAGACGCTCCGGGGAGTCGCTTGGCCACATACCCCATGGGGGTATACAGTACGGGTATCGGGGTTCCTCCGGGCACCCCACAGGCCCCACCCGCGCCTCGACGAGGAGTAACGACATGACCACCGTCACCACCGTCTACAAGGTCACCGGCATGAGCTGCGGCCACTGCGAGGGCTCCGTCTCCGAGGAGCTCTCCCGCATCCCCGGCGTCAGCTCGGTCAAGGCCGTCGCGTCGTCCGGCGAGGTGACCGTCGTGTCCGCGGCCCCGCTCGACGAGGAGGCCGTGCGCGCCGCCGTCGACGAGGCCGGCTACGAGCTGGCCGGCCAGGCCTGAGCACCACCTTCCCGATCCCCGACCGGGCCGCACCGACCAGCTGATACTGGATCCGTACGGCCCGGTCCGATGTCTGGAGTCCGGACATGACCAGCACCACCGCGAAGCCGACGGCCACGGAAGCCGGCACCGAGCAGGTCGAACTGCTCATCGGCGGCATGACCTGCGCCTCCTGTGCCGCCCGGGTGGAGAAGAAGCTCAACCGGATGGACGGCGTCAGCGCCACCGTCAACTTCGCCACCGAGAAGGCCAGGGTCACCATCGCCGACGGCATCCAGGTCGCCGACCTGATCGCCACCGTCGAGAAGACCGGCTACACCGCCGAGGAGCCCCGGCCGCCGCGGCCCGACGCCGAGACCGCCCCCGAGGGCCCCGAACGGGACACCGAACTCGGCGAGCTGCGGCACCGTCTGCTCGTCTCCGCGCTCCTCGCCGCGCCCGTGATCCTGCTCGCGATGATCCCCGCCCTCCAGTTCGCCAACTGGCAGTGGCTCTCGCTCACCCTCGCCGCGCCGGTCGTCGTCTGGGGCGGCGCCCCCTTCCACCGGGCCGCCTGGACCAACCTCCGGCACGGCGCCGCCACCATGGACACCCTCGTCTCGGTCGGCACGCTGGCCGCGTTCGGCTGGTCGCTGTGGGCGCTGTTCTTCGGCGACGCGGGCACGCACGGCATGCACGACGAGTTCCGCCTCACCGTCTCCCGCATGGACGGCTCCTCCACCATCTACCTGGAGGTGGCCTCCGGGGTCGTCGCGCTGATCCTGCTCGGCCGCTATCTGGAGGCCCGCTCCAAGCGCCGCGCCGGTGCCGCCCTGAAGGCCCTGATGGAGCTGGGCGCCAAGGACGTGGCGGTGCTGCGCGACGGCCGCGAGGTGCGCGTGCCGGTGTCCGAGCTGGCGGCCGGCGACCGGTTCGTCGTACGGCCCGGCGAGAAGATCGCCACCGACGGCACGGTGGTGGAGGGCATCTCCGCGGTGGACGCCGCCATGCTGACCGGCGAGTCGGTGCCGGTCGACGTCGGTCCCGGCGACCGGGTCACCGGCGCCACGGTCAACGCCGGCGGCCGGCTGGTCGTCGAGGCCACCCGGGTCGGCGCGGACACCCAGCTCGCCCGCATGGCCAAGCTGGTGGAGGACGCGCAGAACGGCAAGGCCGAGGTGCAGCGGCTCGCCGACCGGGTCTCCGCCGTCTTCGTCCCGGTGGTCATCCTGATCGCGCTCGGCACCTTCGGCGTCTGGCTCGGAGTCACCGGGGACACGGTCGCCGCGTTCACCGCCGCCGTCGCCGTGCTGATCATCGCCTGCCCCTGCGCGCTGGGCCTGGCCACGCCGACCGCGCTGATGGTCGGCACCGGGCGCGGCGCCCAGCTCGGCATCCTGATCAAGGGCCCCGAGGTGCTGGAGTCCACGCGCCGGGTGGACACGGTCGTGCTGGACAAGACCGGCACCGTCACCACCGGCCGGATGAGCCTCCAGGCCGTGTACGTCGCCGAGGGCGAGGACGAGAAGGAGCTGCTGCGCCTCGCGGGCGCCCTGGAGCACGCCTCCGAGCACCCGGTGGCCCGCGCCGTCGCCGCCGGCGCCGAGGAGCGCGCCGGGGCCCTGCCGCCGGTCGAGCACTTCGAGAACGTGCCGGGGCGGGGCGTACGCGGGCGCGTGAACGGCCGCGAGGTGGCCGTGGGGCGGCTCTACGACGAGCTGCCGCCGGAGCTGGCCCGCGCGGCCCGCGAAGCCGAGGAGCAGGGCCGTACGGCCGTCGTGGCCGGCTGGGACGGGCGGGCCCGCGGGGTGCTCGCCGTCGCCGACGCGGTCAAGGAGACCAGCGCCGAGGCCATCCGCGAGCTGCGCGGGCTGGGCCTGACGCCGGTGCTGCTCACCGGGGACAACCGCACGGTCGCCGAGGCGGTCGCGAAGACCGTCGGCATCGACCCGGGGCACGTGTACGCCGAGGTGCTGCCCGAGGACAAGGTGGACGTCGTGCGGCGGCTCCAGGGTGAGGGCCGGGCCGTGGCCATGGTCGGCGACGGCGTGAACGACGCCGCCGCGCTGGCCACCGCCGACCTGGGCCTGGCCATGGGCACCGGCACGGACGCGGCGATCGAGGCCGGCGATCTGACGCTGGTGCGCGGGGACCTGCGGGTGGCCGCGGACGCCATCCGGCTGTCCCGCCGGACGCTGGCCACCATCAAGGGCAATCTGGTGTGGGCCTTCGGCTACAACGTCGCCGCGCTGCCGCTGGCCGCCGCCGGGCTGCTCAACCCGATGATCGCCGGGGCCGCGATGGCCTTCTCCTCGGTCTTCGTGGTGACCAACAGCCTGCGGCTGCGCGCCTTCCGGTGAACGGAAGCCGAATTTCGGAATCGATCTTCCGTTCCCCCTGGAGTCCTGCGCGAGCCTCACATAAACTCTTCACAAGCCTCGCGCACATTCCTTACGCTTGGGCCCCGATTGCCATATCGGGGCTCTTGCGTACGTAAGGGACATATGCAAGAGACGCACATCACAGTGATGCGAACGTAACCATCGAAGGGGTTCGAAGGTCTAAGTTGGCGTTGTCAGATCCAGCGTCTTGGGGGGCGCTGACTGGCGTCTGGGGATGTCTTGGGGGACTTCTCCAGAAGGGGGTACCTCCCGGCTCGCACGACGTTGAGGGCTTGGGGGAGCGTTGCCGGGGCACGTACACCGGGAAGCTTTGAGCGGCCCTCCCAGCGTGCGCTGTCCCGGCAGACCGCACCGCATCACTGGAGTACGGCGAGTTCGCTCGCGCGTGCTCAGACAGCGATTCAGGCGCTGTCCTCTCCGAGCGCCCGGCCGGATCCCGTGGGGGGAATCCGCACCGGGACATGGGAAGGCGCCCTGGTCGTCGGCCCGTGGGGGGACCGGCGGCTCGGGGCGCCTTCCACCTTTTCCGACGCTTCCCCGCCTCTCGCGGGCGGTCACTTCCGAGCGCCGGACCGGGGTCCGTCCGCCTGGACGGACCCCCTGCTCAGTGCGCTCAGCGCGCCTCGACCGGGACGAAGTCGCGCTCGACCACGCCGGTGTAGATCTGGCGCGGGCGGCCGATGCGGGAACCCGGCTCCTTGATCATCTCGGTCCACTGGGCGATCCAGCCCGGCAGCCGGCCGAGGGCGAACAGGACCGTGAACATCTCGGTCGGGAAGCCCATCGCGCGGTAGATCAGACCCGTGTAGAAGTCCACGTTCGGGTAGAGCTTGCGCTCGGTGAAGTAGTCGTCGGAGAGCGCGTGCTCCTCCAGCTTCAGGGCGATGTCGAGGAGCTCGTCCTCCTTGCCCAGCGCGGAGAGGACGTCGTGCGCGGCGGCCTTGATGATCTTGGCGCGCGGGTCGAAGTTCTTGTAGACCCGGTGGCCGAAGCCCATCAGGCGGACGCCGTCCTCCTTGTTCTTCACCTTGCGGATGAAGGTGTCGACGCCGGAGCCCGAGTCGCGGATGCCCTCCAGCATCTCCAGCACCGACTGGTTGGCGCCGCCGTGCAGCGGGCCCCACAGCGCGTTGATGCCGGCCGAGATCGACGCGAACATGTTGGCCTGCGAGGAGCCGACCAGGCGGACCGTGGAGGTCGAACAGTTCTGCTCGTGGTCGGCGTGCAGGATCAGCAGCTTGTCCAGCGCCGAGACCACGACCGGGTCCAGGTCGTACTCCTGCGCGGGGACCGAGAAGGTCATGCGCAGGAAGTTCTCGACGTAGCCGAGGTCGTTGCGCGGGTAGACGAACGGGTGGCCGATCGACTTCTTGTACGCGTACGCGGCGATGGTCGGGAGCTTGGCGAGCAGCCGGATCGTGGAGAGGTCGCGCTGCTTCTCGTCGAACGGGTTGTGGCTGTCCTGGTAGAAGGTGGACAGCGCCGAGACGACCGAGGACAGCATCGCCATCGGGTGGGCGTCGCGCGGGAAGCCCTTGTAGAAGTTCTTGACGTCCTCGTGCAGCAGGGTGTGCCGCGTGATGTCGTTCTTGAACGCCGTCAGCTGGTCGACGGTGGGGAGCTCGCCGTTGATGAGCAGGTACGCCACCTCGAGGAAGGTGGAGCGCTCGGCCAGCTGCTCGATGGGGTAGCCGCGGTAGCGGAGGATGCCCGCCTCGCCGTCGAGGTAGGTGATCGCGGATTTATAGGCGGCGGTGTTGCCGTACCCGCTGTCCAGGGTCACCAGACCGGTCTGGGCGCGGAGCTTCCCGATGTCGAAGCCCTTGTCGCCGACGGTGCTGTCGACCACCGGGTAGGTGTACTCGCCGTCGCCGTACCGCAGTACTACAGAGTTGTCGCTCACGTCTTCCCTCACCGACGTAGTGCCTCATCTTCGAGGTGCCCTGACTGTCTCTACCATCCCCCATTTGGCTCAGGAGAGTGCACTCGGGGTCGACCATTGGGCCTGTTGGCGGCACTCAGTGCCGCCAGCCTGCCCATCCTGCCCCCTTCGCGGGGGTTCCGGAAGTGCTCTGTGACCTTCACGACTCGTTTGATCGATCATTTTGTGCCGAGCCTGAAGTCCAGGGCCGTACAGCGCCGTCCGGCCGACACCGTGCGCACCGCCTGGCCGATCGCCCTCCGTGAACCGACGAGGACGACCAGCTTCCGGGCCCGGGTGACCGCCGTGTACAACAGGTTCCGCTGAAGCATCATCCATGCCCCCGTCGTGACGGGAATCACCACGGCGGGATACTCGCTTCCCTGCGAACGGTGGATGGTCACCGCGTACGCGTGGGCCAGTTCGTCCAGTTCGTCGAATTCGTACGGAACCTCCTCGTCCTCGTCGGTCAGCACCGTCAGGCGCTGGTCGACCGGGTCGAGCGCGGTGACGACGCCCACGGTGCCGTTGAAGACGCCGTTCTTCCCTTTCTCGTAATTGTTCCGGATCTGGGTGACCTTGTCGCCGACGCGGAAGACCCGGCCGCCGAACCGCTTCTCCGGCAGATCGGGCCGGCCGGGCGTGATGGCCTGCTGGAGCAGTCCGTTGAGCGCGCCGGCGCCGGCCGGGCCGCGGTGCATCGGCGCGAGCACCTGTACGTCCCGGCGCGGGTCCAGCCCGAACTTGGCGGGAATTCGCCGTGCGGCGACGTCCACGGTGAGGCGGCCTGCGGCCTCGGTGTCGTCCTCCACGAACAGGAAGAAGTCCTTCATCCCGTCGGTGAGCGGGTGCTGACCGGCGTTGATCCGGTGCGCGTTGGTGACCACGCCGGACTGCTGGGCCTGCCGGAAGACCCGGGTGAGCCGGACGGCGGGCACGGGGCTGCCGTCGGCGAGCAGGTCCCGCAGCACCTCTCCGGCGCCGACGCTGGGCAACTGGTCCACGTCCCCGACGAACAGCAGATGGGCGCCCGGGGGCACGGCCTTGACCAGCTTGTTGGCGAGCAGCAGGTCCAGCATGGAGGCCTCGTCGACCACCACCAGGTCGGCGTCCAGGGGGCGCTCGCGGTCATAGGCCGCGTCCCCGCCGGGCTTCAGCTCCAGCAGGCGGTGCACGGTGGAGGCCTCGGCGCCGGTCAGTTCCGCCAGCCGCTTGGCGGCGCGGCCGGTCGGCGCGGCCAGCACCACCTTGGCGCGCCGGGCCCGGGCCAGCTCCACGATCGAGCGCACGGTGAACGACTTGCCGCAGCCCGGCCCGCCGGTGAGGACGGCGACCTTCTCCGTCAGCGCCAGCTTGACCGCCGCCTCCTGCTCGGGCGCGAGGTCGGCGCCGGTGCGGTCCTTCAGCCAGCCGAGCGCCTTCGTCCAGTCGACGTCCCGGAAGCCCGGCATCCGGTCCTCGCCGGTGCGCAGCAGCCGCAGCAGCTGGGCGGACAGGGAGAGTTCGGCGCGGTGGAAGGGCACCAGGTAGACGGCGCTGACCGGCTCGTCGTCGCCGTCCGGGCCGGGCACCTTCTCCCGTACGACGCCCGGGTCGGCGCCGTCCTCGGGCGGCTCGGCCAGCTCGGCCAGGCACTCGATGACCAGCCCGGTGTCGACCTGGAGCAGCTTGACGGCGTCGGCGATCAGCCGCTCCTCCGGCAGGAAGCAGTGCCCCTGGTCGGCGGACTGCGACAGCGCGTACTGCAGGCCCGCCTTCACGCGGGCGGGGCTGTCGTGCGGGATGCCGACCGACTGGGCGATCTTGTCGGCGGTGAGGAAGCCGATGCCCCAGACGTCGGCGGCGAGCCGGTACGGCTGCTCCTTGACGACGGCGATGGACTCGTCGCCGTACTTCTTGTAGATGCGCACGGCGATGGAGGTGGACACCTCGACGGTCTGGAGGAAGAGCATGACCTCCTTGATCGCCTTCTGCTCCTCCCAGGCGTCGGCGATCTTCTTCGTGCGCTTCGGGCCGAGGCCGGGCACCTCGATCAGGCGCTTCGGCTCCTCCTCGATGATCCGCAGGGTGTCGAGGCCGAAGTGCTGGGTGATGCGGTCGGCGAAGACCGGGCCGATGCCCTTGACCAGGCCGGAGCCCAGATAGCGGCGGATGCCCTGGACGGTGGCCGGCAGCAGGGTGGTGTAGTTCTCGACGTGGAACTGCTTGCCGTACTGGGGGTGCGAGCCCCAGCGGCCCTCCATGCGCAGGGACTCCCCCACCTGGGCACCGAGCAGCGCGCCGACCACCGTGAGAAGGTCGCCGGCGCCTCTGCCCGTGTCGACCCTGGCGACGGTGTAGCCGTTCTCCTCATTGGCGTACGTGATGCGCTCCAGCACGCCTTCGAGGACGGCGAGATGCCGTTCACCGCTGGAGTTCCCCGCCTGTCGGTCCATGATCCGACGGTACCCGCGGGGTCTGACAGCCCGCCTTCACGGCCGGCTCCGTGCTTCAGCCGGCCTTCTTCTCGTCCTTGTCACCGGACGACAGGAGCGTCTTCAGGCGCATGAACAGCGAGGCGCGCGGTTCACTGGCTCCGCTGAGGCTCGCTCGTACGCTCTCGAAGTCCACGGAGCGGAGCGCCGTCGCTTTCCGCTTCATGTACTCGGCCGGGTCTCTCTCGAACTCGCGTACCGCCGGGTCGGTGTCTAAGACGACCCCGCTCCAGACCTCACTGTGCGCTGTGCTCATGCTCGCGCTCCCCCCCGGGTTCGACTCGGAGGACGGGTGACTCCCGCCATTGTGGGTCGGCATGCGCCCTCCAAGCGTTGACGGTACAGTCTCGGCTGATGGCTTGTCAGCGTCAATCCGACGGTATGGCTTACGGATTGACAATCGGCCCGGTTCAAGAGGCTGACATCGTCCCTGAACGAGCCGTCTGCTTCTCGGTCACGGTCCGGACACCTTCCGTCACCGTATCGATACCCAGAGACACGCTCTCCGAAACGGCGGAAGCACCCACATGGCCTAACTCTGCGTGTAGGCTCCGTCGCTATGTCCTTGAGTGGATTACGGGTGGGCTGGGGCACCGCGACGATGGGGACGCTGAGCGTCGTCACGTACGTGGCGCCGATCGTCCTCGGTCTTGGCCTGAAACTGCCGATATGGATCGCGATGACGGTCATGGGTATCGGCGTACTGGCCACGGTGGCCACGGTCATCGTGTCCCGGCGGGAGGCGGTCGCCGCCCGGCGCGACCTGATCACCGCCGAACAGGCCGCGAAGGTCGCCGCGGAGCGTGCCCGCGGGGCCATGGAAGACGTGCTCACGGTGCTGGTCCACCACATCGGCGAGATCGTGAGCGCGACCAGCAAGAGCGCGCGCAATCCGCTCCAGCAGCAGATGAAGCTGGCCATCGTCTCCCTGACGGCCCAGCTCATCGGTCCGCAGAACGCGCGCGCCTGTGTCCTGGAGATCGCCCCGGCGTCCCTGGGGACCGGCGTCCGGGAGATGAAGTGCCTGGCCGGCCTGTGGATGGGGCGGGCGGAGGCGCCGCGGACAGTGTTCCGCGAGGACCAGGCGCGGGGGGCGTCCCTGCTGAAGCTGATGGACGACCGCAAGAGCAAGTTCGTCGAGAACGTCGACGCGCTCGATCCCGCGCTCCGGCCCGAGACGGACTCGTACAAGACGTACATCGCCGCCACCATCACGGCCGCCGGCAAGGACGCGTTCGGCGTCCTGTGCGTGGACGCCCCGAACCCCGGCGACCTCCGCAAGGAGGACGTCCGCCTGGTGGAGGTCCTGGCCCGCCTGCTGGGCGCGGCACTGGCGGTACGCCGCTGAGGCGGTGCGCGACCTCTCGGCGGCCTGGCTCGTTGGTCAGGTCGTACGAAAGGAGAGCTGATGGTCGGCTCGTCGCATGAGGCGCTGCACCGGATCTTCCAGAAGGACCCGGAGCTGCTGACGCGGGCGTTGCAGCGGGTGCTGCGCGTGCCGTTTCCCCGGCCCAGGGAAATCGCGGCGCTGAACGTGGACCTGACGGAGGCCGAACCGGTGGAGCGCCGGGTGGACACATTGCTGCGCGCGGAGACGGACGAGGGTACGTACCTGCTGGTCGTGGAGTCGCAGGGGAAGGCGGACGAGCGGAAGCGCGGAAGCTGGCCGTACTACCTGTCGTACCTGTACGAGAAGTACCGCTGCGAGCCCGTGCTCATCGTGATCACGCAGAGCAGCGCCACGGCGAAGTGGGCGTCGCGTCCGATCCGGCTCGGTTTCCCGGGCTGGCACTCGCTGACGGTACGGCCGTTGGTGCTGGGGCCGGACAACGTGCCGGTGATCGCGGACGAGAAGCAGGCGGAGGCGGATCCCACTCTCGCGGCGCTGTCGGCGATGACACACGGGCGTGGGCCGGGGGCGATGGCCATACTGGAATCCCTGGCATCCGCCCTGCGGACCATCGACTCCGACAGTGCCGCGGTCTTCGCGCAGTTCGTCGACTCATGCCTGGCCGATCCCCAGGCGAAGCAGATGTGGAGGGACCTGATGACGGCTGTCCAGTACTTCTGGCGACACCCGCTGGCCGAGCAGGTACGCGAGGAAGGGAGGGAGCAGGGGCTACAGCAAGGGCTGGAGCAAGGGCGCCTTCAGAAGCAGCAGGAGATGACCCTCAACGTCCTGGAGTGGCGCGGCATCCCGGTGCCCGACGCCGTCCGCGAACGAGTACTCGCCTGCACCGACCTTGATCAACTGGAAGTCTGGGCCCAGCGCGCCCTCCACGCCACCGACGCGGCGCAGCTGTTCGCCGACGAGTGAGCGAGCTTCCGCACCGCCACTTCCTGCGGCCGGCGGGGACATGCAGTACGCCGACTCACGCCTGGCCGGCCCTCAGGAGACGCAGAGGCGGAAGGACCTGACGATGGCGATCCAGTACTTCTGGCGACACCCGCTGGCCGAACAGGTACGCGAGGAAGGGAGGGAGCAGGGGCTACAGCAAGGGCTGGAGCAAGGGCTGGAGCAAGGGCGCCTTCAGAAGCAGCAGGAGATGACCCTCAACGTCCTGGAGTGGCGCGGCATCCCGGTGCCCGACGCCGTCCGCGAACGAGTACTCGCCTGCACCGACCCTGATCAACTGGAAGTCTGGGCCCAGCGCGCCCTCCACGCCACCGACGCGGCCCAGCTGTTCGCCGACGAGTGAACACGTGACCGTTGGGCCGCTCGCTTCTTGGTCAGTGTCGGGCTTCCGCGGTCCGCGTCAGAAGCGAGCGAGCGGCCCGGAGGAACGGGGGGCCGGACCGGTACCGGGCCCATGGGTGGGCTACGAGGTCCTGTCGGCAGGGGGCGCGGTCGCGTCTCGCCTGCACGCCGGGTGGGTCGAGCGGGTTCCGGGCCGGTGGCGGGTGCGCGGTCGCGTCTCGCGTGGACGCCGGGTCGGCTTGGCGGCTTGGCGGCTTGCGGCGCCAGTGGTGGGCGAGGGGTGGTGGCGTGAGGGGGGTTATTTGTGGATGGGCGTTCCAAAATGGTCCAGCGAGCACGGCCAGGGGGCCTCGGCTCCGCTGGTGGCGGATCATCCACCGCGTGTTCGTCGCGCCGCCGCCATGCCGTCTCCAGCAGAAAACCCGCCCCGAGGATTCTCGGGGCGGGTTCTCGGTCGAGCGCCGGGCAGGCCTTGCACCTGCATCTCCCCACAGGAAGTGGGGCGTCTTTCCTTGGACCACCAACGCACCGCCAGCGAGGCTGTGTTCGCCCGCTTGCTTGTGATGATCATATCCCATCCGTCGGCCGCCACGCGAGTGTGCGCGCGGCCGGGACAACTCCTGCACCGCGCCCTGTCAATGCAGTCCAGTACCGGACCGTCCCCGGGCCCGGGGACGCGGCCGCGTCTCACATGCACGCCGGGTGCGTGCGGCGACTTGCCGGTGAGTGGTCTGGTGGAGGCCCTCCTCCGGTGCGAGGGCTCCGCGGGTCCGCCTCTGATTTCGGCCCGCACCCGGTGCAACGGTTCTGCGCTACCTGCCGTGACGAGGCCTTTCGTGGCTCTGGGGCAGGGTCAGGGTGATCTGGCGGATCAGTTGCTGGAAACAGGCCAGGGACGCGAGCGCGGGGAGGGCGGCGCCGGCGATGCCGGTGACGGTCCGGTCGGCCTGGGCCACGCACAGGATCATCGCGACCGAGGAAAACAGCACCACGATGCACCACGAGTGCACGGCCCGGCGCTGATGCAGGGCATTTCGCAGGATGGAGAGGGAGGCGGCCATCCACGGGCCGTACACGAGAAGGGGCCACCAGGCGATCATTCCGCCGTTCACGCCCGGGGTGGCATTCCGCAGCGGGCCGTAGGCCGCGATTCCGCCGAATACGCTGACCATCGCCACGAGGACGGACACGAATGCGGCGATCATGAAGCTGCCGGCCCGCATCCACTTGATGTAGCTTTTCTGAACCCGCCTTTTCCGGTGCCCCGCCCCGGCGGGAGGGCGTCGGCCGGGCGAGAACCGCGTGGTGATCTGCGCGAGTTTTTCCCTCGGGTCGGCGAAGTCCACGCCGGGTACCGGCTCGCTGCGAGGTGGTGGGAGCGTGGCCGTCTGTCCGGCCGGGGCATTGCCCTGCAAAAGGCTGGCGAGTTCTTCCGCCGGGTCCCAGTAGGCGTCGGGCGGTACCAGCACATCACCCGGATCCAGACCATCGGCCGGTCCGCCGCGCCAGTCCGCGCCCGTCGGGTACGGCGCCGCGTCCGCGTACCATTCGCGACGCCCGAAAGACGAACCCGCAAACTCGTGATTCATAGAGATCCCCCCGTCAGACACGATCCAAGTGGCAGCCCGTGTTTTCCTGAGCGCTCCACCGCTCATTGAATTCCTCCTGGACCGCCTCCAGCAGGACGAGGAATTCGCGGAGCAGCGCACCCACGGCGCGTGCGTGATCTTCGCGTGCCTCGAGCGCGGCGCCGGCTCCGCCAGGCGGGTGCAATGTTGGACTGAATGTCAGCAAACTGCCCGTCGACCGGCTATCCTTCCTCGTGTCCCGGTGGAGCAAGCCGTGGAGCCTCGTCGTCGTCATATTCGGGCTAACGCCACCCCCTCTCCTCCAGATGCGCGGCAAATGAGTGAACGCGAGTCTGGAAAACTTTACGGAGAGCGTTTTTTCATTTGTTCCGTTCCGGCCGCGCGCCCGCGTCGGCGGTGCGCGTGACCGGGGCCCGGCCCCTCCGGCAGCCTCCGGCGCCGGTCGGCCCCCGCACCCCCGCCGCCACGGTCACGATTGGGTTTCGGCCATCCGCACCCCCTTGCCTCCACGTCGTGTAATCGTTTCCAATCCTCGTACCGCAAGGATGTAATCGATTCCACGAGGAGGTGGAGCCGGCGATGGCGAGCATCAAGGATGTCGCCGCTTCGGCGGGGGTGTCCGTGGCCACCGTGTCACGGGTGCTGAACGGCCACCCGTCCGTCAGCGCCGACGCGCGGGAGCGGGTGATGGCCGCCGTGGACGCCCTCGGGTACCGGCCGAACGCCGTCGCGCGGTCCTTGCGGACCGATCAGACCCATACGCTCGGGCTCGTCATCAGTGACGTGCTGAATCCTTACTTCACCGAGCTGGCGCGGTCCGTCGAGGAAGAGGCCCGGGCGCTCGGGTACAGCGTGATCATCGGGAACGCCGACGAGCGGCCCGAGTTGCAGGACCATCACGTGCGGAATCTGCTCGACCGGCGGATCGACGGGCTGCTCGTGTCGCCGACGGACGGCGGGTCGCCGCTCATGCTCGACGCCGCCCGGGCGGGGACCCCGATGGTGTTCGTCGACCGGTGGATCCCCGGTGTGGACGTGCCCGTCGTACGGTCCGACGGACGGGAAGCCGTACGGGATCTCGTGGCGCACCTGTACGCGCTCGGGCACCGGCGGCTCGCCATCATCGCCGGGCCCGCCGCCACCACCACCGGCAGTGAGCGCGTCGAGGCCTTCCGGGCCGCGCTCGCCGAGTACGGGCTGCCGTTGCCCGACGCCCTCATAGGGCAGGGCGACTTCCAGGCCGAGAGCGGGCGGCGGGTCACCGAGGGGTTCCTCGATCTGCCGGAGCCGCCCGACGTCGTCTTCGCCGCCGACAACCTGATGGCGCTCGGCGCGCTGGACGCCGTACGCGCCCGTGGGCTGCGCGTGCCCGACGACATCGCGCTGGCCGCGTTCGACGACATCCCGTGGTTCGTGCACACCGATCCGCCGGTCACCGCCATCGCCCAGCCCACCGGTGAACTGGGCCGGGCCGCCGTACGCGCGCTGGCCGACCGGATCGAGGGGCGTACCCCGCGCTCCGTCACGCTGCCCGCCCGGCTCGTCGTACGCCGCTCGTGCGGTGAGCCCATCTCCCCCTCCCCAGTGCAAAGGAGCACGACGTGAGCAACCCGGACGAGTTGCTGCGCATCGAGGGCATACGGAAGACCTTCCCCGGCGTGGTCGCGCTCGACGGCGTCGACTTCGATCTGCGCCGGGGCGAGGTCCATGTGCTGCTCGGTGAGAACGGGGCCGGCAAGAGCACGCTGATCAAGATGCTCTCCGGTGCCTACACCCCCGACGCCGGCCGGATCCTGGTGGGCGGTGAGGAGGTGCGCGTCCACGGGGCGCAGGACGCCGAACGGCTCGGGATCGCCACCATCTACCAGGAGTTCAACCTGGTGCCCGATCTGACCGTGGCCGAGAACATCTTCCTGGGGCGGCAGCCGCGCCGCTTCGGGCTGATCGACCGGAAGCGGATGGAGGACGCCGCCGCGACGCTGCTGAAGCGGGTCGGGGTCGACGTGTCGCCCCGGGCGCGGGTGCGGGAACTGGGGATCGCCCGGCTCCAGATGGTCGAGATCGCCAAGGCGCTCAGCCTGAACGCGCGCGTGCTCATCATGGACGAGCCGACCGCCGTGCTCACCTCGGAGGAGGTGGAGAAACTCTTCGCCATCGTGCGGGGGCTGCGCGCCGACGGGGTGGGGATCGTGTTCATCACCCATCACCTGGAGGAGATCGACGCCCTGGGCGACCGGGTCACCGTCATCCGGGACGGCAGGAGCGTCGGGCAGGTGCCCGCCTCCACCCCCGAGGACGAGCTGGTGCGGCTGATGGTGGGGCGGTCCATCGAGCAGCAGTATCCGCGGGAGCGGACCGGGAAGGGCGCCCCGCTGCTGTCCGTGGAGGGGCTGGGCCGGAACGGGGTCTTCCACGACGTGAGCTTCGAGGTGCACGCCGGTGAGGTCGTCGGCATCGCGGGGCTGGTGGGTGCCGGGCGGACCGAGGTCGTACGGGCCGTGTTCGGCGCCGATCCCTATGACCGCGGGGCCGTACGGGTCTCGGGCACCGAGCTGCGGCGGCATGACGTGAACGCCGCCATGGCGGCCGGGATCGGGCTGGTGCCGGAGGACCGCAAGGGACAGGGGCTGGTGCTGGACGCCTCCGTCGAGGAGAACCTGGGGCTGGTGACGCTGCGTGCGGCCACCCGGGCGGGGCTCGTGGACCGCAAGGGCCAGCGGGCCGCCGCCGAGCGGATCGCCGGGCAGCTCGGGGTGCGCATGGCGGGCCTCGGGCAGCGGGTGGGGACCCTGTCCGGCGGCAACCAGCAGAAGGTCGTCATCGGCAAGTGGCTGCTGGCCGACACCAAGGTGCTGATCCTGGACGAGCCGACGCGCGGGATCGACGTCGGCGCCAAGGTCGAGATCTACCAGCTGATCAACGAGCTGACGGCCGCCGGTGCCGCCGTGCTGATGATCTCCAGCGATCTGCCCGAGGTGCTCGGCATGAGCGACCGGGTGCTGGTGATGGCCCAGGGCCGGATCGCCGGCGAACTGACCGCCGACCAGGCCACGCAGGACGCGGTGATGTCCCTCGCCGTCTCCGCCCCCGCCACCGAGAAGACCGACACCGACAAGACCGACACCGACAAGACCGACACCGAGACCGAGAAGGAGGCCACCCGTGGCCACTGACACGCTCAAGAGCAGGTCGGACGCGAGTGGCGCCCCGGGCGGCCTGCGCCGGCTGCTGCTCGACAACGGCGCGCTGACCGCGCTGATCGTCCTCGTCATCGCCCTGTCGGCGCTGTCGGGCGACTTCCTGACGACGGACAACCTGCTGAACATCGGCGTGCAGGCCGCCGTGACGGCCATCCTCGCCTTCGGCGTGACGTTCGTGATCGTCTCGGCGGGCATCGACCTGTCCGTGGGGTCGGTGGCCGCGCTGTCGGCGACCATGCTGGGCTGGAGCGCCACCTCGCACGGGGTGCCGGTCGCGCTGGCGGTCGTCCTGGCGGTGGCCACGGGTGTCGTCGCCGGTCTGGTGAACGGTTTCCTCATCGCCTACGGCAAGCTGCCGCCGTTCATCGCGACGCTGGCCATGCTGTCGGTGGGGCGCGGTCTGGCGCTGGTGATCTCGCAGGGCTCCCCCATCGCGTTCCCCGGCTCGGTCTCCCACCTCGGGGACACTCTCGGCGGCTGGCTGCCGGTGCCGGTGCTGGTCATGGTGGTGATGGGGCTCGTCGCGGCCGTCGTGCTGGGGCGGACGTACATCGGCCGGTCCATGTACGCGATCGGCGGCAACGAGGAGGCCGCCCGGTTGTCGGGCCTGAGGGTCAAGCGGCAGAAGCTGGCCATCTACGCCCTGTCCGGGCTGTTCGCCGCCGTCGCGGGCGTGGTGCTGGCCGCCCGGCTGTCCTCGGCGCAGCCGCAGGCCGCCGACGGCTACGAGCTGGACGCCATCGCCGCCGTCGTCATCGGCGGTGCCTCGCTGGCGGGCGGCACCGGCAAGGCGTCGGGCACGCTGATCGGCGCGCTGATCCTGGCGGTGCTGAGGAACGGGCTGAACCTGCTGTCCGTCTCCGCGTTCTGGCAGCAGGTCGTCATCGGTGTGGTGATCGCGCTGGCGGTGCTGCTGGACACGGTGCGCCGCAAGGCCGGTGCCGTCCCGGTGGCCGCCGGGGCGGGCGGGCCGAAGGGCAAGCAGGCGGTGACGTACGGGCTGGCGGCCGTGGTCACCGTGGCCGTGGTCGGCGCGACCTCGCTGCTGCACGGCGGTTCGTCCTCGTCGGCGAACCCGCGGCTGGGCCTGTCCCTGTCCACGCTGAACAACCCGTTCTTCGTGCAGATCCGGTCCGGCGCGCAGGCCGAGGCGCGGAAGCTCGGCGTGGACCTGACCGTCACCGACGCCCAGAACGACGCCTCCCAGCAGGCCAACCAGCTCCAGAACTTCACCAGTACGAGCCTGGACGGGATCATCGTCAACCCGGTGGACTCGGACGCGGCGGGCAACTCGGTGAAGGCCGCCGGCAAGGCGGACATCCCGGTGGTCGCCGTGGACCGGGGCGTCAACCACGCCTCCGTGGCCACGCTGGTGGCCTCCGACAACGTCGCCGGCGGTGAGCTGGCCGCGAAGACCGTCGCCGAGAAGCTGGGCGGCCACGGGAAGATCGTCATCCTCCAGGGGCAGGCGGGCACCTCGGCGGCGCGCGAGCGGGCGGCCGGGTTCGCCAAGGGCCTGAAGTCCTACCCGGGCATCCGGGTGCTGGCCCAGCAGCCCGCCGACTTCGACCGGACGAAGGGGCTGGACGTGATGTCGAACCTGCTCCAGGCCCACCCGGACGTGCAGGGTGTCATCGCCGCCAACGACGAGATGGCGCTCGGCGCGATCAAGGCGCTCGGCTCCAAGGCGGGCAGGTCGGTGCAGGTCGTCGGCTTCGACGGCACCCCGGACGGGCTGACGGCGGTCAAGGGCGGCACGCTGTACGCGTCGGTCGCCCAGCAGCCCTCGCAGCTGGGCCGGATCGCCGTGGACAACGCCCTCAAGGCGGTCCGGGGCGAGAAGGTGGCGCCGACGGTGAAGGTGCCGGTGAAGGTGGTCACGAAGGACAACGTGGCCGGTTTCACCGGCTGACGGACCACAGCGGGCGGGCCGCCCCGGGGAGTTCCTCCGGGGCGGCCCGCCGAGGTCATCTCTCAGGGGAGTCAGGGGAGTCAACTGATGTACGACTACGACCTGCTGGTCGTGGGTTCGGCCAACGCGGACCTGGTGATCGGTGTCGAGCGGCGGCCGGCCGCGGGTGAGACGGTGCTCGGCGGTGATCTGGCCGTGCACCCGGGCGGCAAGGGCGCCAACCAGGCGGTCGCGGCGGCCCGGCTGGAGGCGCGTACGGCCCTGCTGGCGCGGGTCGGGGACGACGGCCACGGCCGGCTGCTGCTCGACTCCCTGCGCGCGGCCGGGGTGGACACGGTGGGGGTGCTGGTCGGCGGCGCCCCGACGGGCGTGGCGCTGATCACCGTGGACCCGTCCGGGGACAACAGCATCGTGGTGTCGCCGGGCGCCAACGGGCGGCTGCGCCCGGAGGACGTACGGACGGCCACGAGCCTGTTCCACGCCTCCCGGGTGGTGTCGGCCCAGCTGGAGATCCCGCTGGAGACGGTCGTGGAGGTGGTGCGGAACCTGGCGCCGGGCAGCCGCTTCGTGCTGAACCCGTCCCCGCCGCGCGAGCTGCCTGTGGAGGTGCTGGCGGCCTGTGACCCGCTGATCGTGAACGAGCACGAGGCCCGGGTGATCCTCGGGGACGCCCGGGTGGGCGACGACCCGGCGGACTGGGCCCGGCTGCTGCTGGCCAAGGGGCCGCGCTCGGTGGTGGTCACGCTGGGCGCGCGCGGGGCGCTGGTGTGCGACGGCTCGGGGACGGCCCTGGTGCCGTCGGTGAAGGTGGACGCGGTGGACACGACCGGCGCGGGCGACGCGTTCACGGCCGCGCTGGCCTGGCGGCTGGGCGCGGGCGCGGGCCTGGCGGAGGCGGCGGCGTACGCGGCCCGGGTGGGCGCGGCGGCGGTGACGCGGCGGGGCGCGCAGGAGTCGTACCCGACGGCGGCGGAGGTCGGGGCGCTGTGAAGAAGGCGGGGATCCTGAACCGGCACCTGTCGGGGGCGCTGGCCGGACTCGGGCACGGGCACGGGGTGCTGGTGTGCGACGCGGGCATGCCGATACCCGACGGGCCCCGGGTGGTGGACCTGGCGTTCCGGGCCGGGGTGCCGTCCTTCGCCGAGGTACTGGACGGCCTGCTGGCCGAGCTGGTGGTGGAGGGCGCCACGGCGGCGGAGGAGGTCCGGACGGCCAACCCGGCGGCGACGGCCCTGCTGGAAGGCCGTTTCGCCGACCTGGCCTACGTCCCGCACGAACGCCTGAAGGACCTCTCGTCCGGCGCCCGGCTGATCGTCCGCACGGGCGAGGCCCGCCCGTACGCGAACGTGCTGCTGCGGTGCGGGGTGTTCTTCTAGCGGGTGCTCATCCGGCGGGGTTCCACTTCACCGACCTGGCCTACGTCCCGCACGAACGCCTGAAGGCCCTCTCGTCCGGTGCCCGGCTGATCGTGCGGACGGGCGAGGCCCGCCCGTACGCGAACGTGCTGCTGCGGTGCGGGGTGTTCTTCTAGCGGGTGCTCATCCGGCGGGGTTCCACCGTGGCCGGACTCCTCCACGATCCCGGCCCGGGTAGTGCGGATGATCTTCGGCTGAGTACTGTGGACGATCGGACAGTGATCAGCCGTTCCCGTCTGCCCTCGCACCCCGCACTCGACATCTGGTGTCGCCATGCACGAAGACGGCTCTGCGACCGGCCGGTGCGCGCCGCAGGGGACCAGAAAGGGTGTGCAGACAGATGCGACCGACGTTCGTGCTCGTCCACGGAGCCTTCGCGAACTCCTTCTCCTTCGCACCGCTGCAGGCCGAACTCGGCCTCCTCGGACACCGCTCCGTCGCCGTCGATCTCCCGGGGCACGGGTTCGCCGCGACGTACCCGCGGGCCTATCAGGCGCCGCAGGACCTCGAAGGGCTCGCCGCCACGCCCGGGTCCCTCAAGGGCGTCACGCTCGCCGACAACGTCGCGCACCTCGTCGCGATACTGGAGCGAGCCAAGCGGAACGGTCCCGTCATCCTCGTCTCCCACAGCCGAGGCGGTCTGACGGCCACCGTCGCGGCCAACCAGCGGCCCGACCTGATCGACCGCATCGTCTACGTCTCCGCCGCCTGGTGCCCCGTCGACCTCGACGTCAGCGCCTACTACGCCGAGCCCGAGATGGCCACGGTCGACACCACGGGGCCGGCCTCGGCGATGGTCGGCAACCCCGCCGAACTCGGGCTGCTGCGCTCCAACTTCCGCACCTCCGACCCCGGGGTCCTCGCGGCCTTCAAGGCGGCCTTCCTCGCCGACGGGACGGACGACGAGTTCATGGCCTTCCTCAGCACCTTCCAGCCCGACGAGAGCCTCGACGCCGGCACACCCGACGACCGGGCGCAGCGCGACACCTGGGGGCGGATCCCCAAGACGTACGTCCGGCTGACCGAGGACACCAGCGTGCCGCTCGCCATGCAGGACCGGATGATCCGCGAGGGCGACGCGCTGACGCCCGAGAACCCCTACGACGTCCGTACGCTCACCAGCAGCCACCTGAAGTGGCTGGTCGACCCGGCACCGGCGGCCCGGGTCCTCAGCGAGACCGCCGCGCTCCTGCCTGCCGCATCCTGATCGGGACACGGCCTAACCGCTCGGCAGCCGCGCGCCCCTGCTCTCCGCGACGCGTTTGACCTCCCGCAGGGATTCGGTGAGCCGCCGGGCGAGGTAGTGCAGTTCCAGGTCCGTCAGCCGGTGCTCGGTGAGGAGTTCGGCCGCGTGGTCGATCAGCTCGCCGGCCATCCCGAGCTGCACGCTCTCCATCTGGTCCGCGAGCCGGGACACGTAGCCCGTGCCGTCGCCCAGCACATAACAGGGCTTGCCCCCCTCACCGGTCCAGGGCAGCAGGCGCCCGTCCGCCGGCGGGTCGTCGTACGTCCGGTCGCTCATGCGTAGGTCTCCACCAGGTCCAGATACGGGCGGACGAGCGGGCTGTCCTCCCCGCGCAAGGGAGCCTCGCCCCTGCGGTACGTGGTGTGGGCGCCGACGTACGGGCACGAGTACGGGGCCACGTCCGTGTACGGCGGGGGTGCGACCGGCCTGCGGCGCCGACGCGACGGCCTGACCAGCCGGGCCAGGAAGTGGAGCATGCCGACCTGCTTTCTCACCTGCGGTGACTGCGTTGTGTGCTGATTTCCTCACAGAGTGGGGTCGGACATGGCTACGCTGCCAGGGGCGGGGGGTTGACATTGCGCCTGTCACCAAGGGAGTTGGCCGGATGAGCGTGGTCCGCAGGCCGAAGACGCCGCGCGAGAAGTACGGGGAGGAGCTCAGGCTGCGCCGCATCGCCGCCGGGCTGACCCAGGAGCAACTGAGCGAGATCGTGGTCTGCTCGCCGACGCTGATCAGTCACTGGGAGGCGGGGAGGAGGCTCCCCAAGCCGGATGACGCCCGTCGGATCGACCAGGCGTTGGGGACGGATGGGTTCTTCGAGAGGTGGCTGGAGGATTTGGAGAGTCAGTTCTTCGCCCCTCGCTTCGCTGCCGCCCGCGAACTGGAGCAACACGCGTCACTGATCCAGTTGTTCGCGCTCACACTCGTTCCCGGGCTGCTTCAGACACCGGAGTACGCGCGGGCCGTGTTCACCGCCTACCACCCCAACTACACAGATGAAGATCTTGACAGGGAAGTTGTCATTCGAACAAGTCGCGCCAAAATTCTGGAGGGACCGTCAGCTCCTGTCATTTGGACGCTGCTCGATGAGGCCGTGCTGCGACGCCCTGTGGGCGGCCCTCACACCATGGCGGAACAGCTGAACAAGATTGCCGACATGGCCGAGGCACGGCGAATTCGGCTGCATGTCCTTCCATACCGGGTCGGTGCGCACTCGCTCATGACGAGCCTGCTCACTCTGATGAGTTTCGATGACTCGGCTCCAGTGGCGTATGTGGACGCGTTCGAAACCGGGCGTCTGATCGATGATCCGTCGGTGGTGAACCACTGTCAGACGTCCTACGCTCTGGCGCTGAGCGACGCCTTGTCACAGCAGGAGTCACTGGCCCTCGTCAGAGACGCAGCGAAGGAACACGCACATGGTCAGCAGTGAGCGCACCATCTCCGACTCATCCGTCCTCACCGGCTGGTACAAGTCCAGTTACAGCGACGGCAGTCAATCGGAATGCCTCGAAGTCGCCCGCGGCCACGCTCACGTACCCGTCCGCGACAGCAAGACCGTCACCGGCCCCGCCGTGCTCTTCTCCTTGGACGGCTGGACCGCGTTCGTGACCGCCGTCCAGAAGGGCCGGCTCCCCCACACCCAGTAGCGCGGCGGCCGGAGCACTAGCGAGGTGCCGCGAGTACGTCCCGGAGTACGTCCGCGAGCGTCACACGGGCCAGCTCCTGCCTCAGGGTCTCCTCGATGCCCTCGTAGATGCTCCGCATGGTCGGCTGAATGCCGCGGCCCACCACGCATTCCTGGTTCGGGGTGGTGCGGTGCATCGCGAACAGCGGGCCGGGTTCCACCGCCTCGTACACGTCGAGCAAGGTCGTCGACTCCAGCTCGCGCGCCAGCGACCAGCCCGCGCCCACGCCCCGCCGGGACTCCACGAGCCCGGCCTTGCGCAGCTCGCCGAGCAGCCGCCTGATCACCACCGGGTTGGTGTTCGCGCTGACCGCGATCTGTTCGGAGGTGGCGACCTCATGGCCCTGGCGCTGATAGAGGCCGATCCAGGCCAGCGCGTGGGCGGCGATGGTCAGCCTGCTGTTGGCGCTCATGGACCCTCCTCTCGGTCGCGACGCTTCATGCTACGACGGCATAGTCGTAACACTTAAGGTTGCGACAGCTAGTCGTAACCATTAACGTTGCGACTGTCAGGAGGGATCGATCAACGAGGTGAGAACAATGAGCAAGCCACTCATGGGCAAGGTCGCCCTGGTCACCGGAGGGTCGCGCGGACTGGGAGCCGCGACCGTACGGCTGCTGGCCGAGCAGGGCGCCGACGTCGCGTTCACCTACGTCAGCTCCGAGAAGCAGGCGCAGGCTGTCGTGGACGAGGTGCTAGGCAAGGGAGCCAAGGCCGTCGCCTTCCAGGCCGACCAGGCGGACACGAGCCGGGCGCCGGCGCTCATCGATGACGTGGTCGCGCACTTCGGCGGCCTGGACATCCTCGTCAACAACGCGGCCATCTCGGTGGAGCAGGGCCGCAGGGTGGACGACCCGGACGCCGACACCGCCGCGCTGGACCGGATGCACGCCACCAACTACCTCGGCGTGATCGCCGTCATACGGGCCGCCTCCCGGGTGCTGCGCACGGGCGGCCGCATCATCACGGTGAGTTCCGGCCTCGGCTCCCGGGTCGGCGCCCCCGGCCTCGCCGACTACGCGGCGACCAAGGCCGGGATCGAGAGGTACACCATGGGCGTCGCACGCGACCTCGGGCCCCGGAACATCACGGCCAACGTCGTGGAGGCCGGACTGATGGAGGGCGGCATGCAGCCGCCGGACCCCGAGACCCTCAACGCCCTGCTCGGCTCGCTGTCCCTGCAACGCATGGGGCACCCCGACGAGATCGCCGCGGCCATCGCCTTCCTGGCGAGCCCCGCCGCGTCGTACGTCACCGGCGCGGTGCTGGACGCCCACGGCGGCTACAACGCCTGAATCTCAGCGGACCGGGCAGCAGCCGTCGCCGCTCGCCCCGGCCCGGGCGCTCTTGCCGAGGGTGCCTGCGTCGGCCTTGACGACGTAGACCTCCCAGGGCTCCCGGCCGGGGCCGTGGACCCAGACCTTGTCCTGGAGGGCGTAGCAGCAGGACGTGTCGTTCTCCTCGAACGTGGCCAGGTCGGCGTCCTTGAGGCGGCCGGTCGCGGCGGTGACCTGGTCGGCGGACTCGACCTCGATGCCGAGATGGTCCAGGCGGGTCTCCTGGCCGGGCTCACCCTCGATGAGGACGAGTTTGAGCGGGGGTTCGGTGATGGCGAAGTTGGCGTACCCCTCGCGCCGCTTGGCCGGTTCGGTGCCGAACAGCTTCGAGTAGAAGGTGATCGACGCCTCCAGGTCGCTGACGCGCAGGGCGAGCTGAGCGCGAGGCATGGCGGTGCTCCCGTTCGGTTGTATTGATGTTTGTCGATGCAACATTGCGCGCTGGATCGAAGACTGTCAACATAGACGTATGTCAAAGCAAGAGCTTGTGGTGCTGGAGGGGACCGGCGGGGCCGACGCGTGCTGCCCGGGGCTGCTGACCGCCCCGCTGGACGAGGAACAGGCGGTCGACCTGGCGCGGGTCTTCAAGGCGCTCGGTGATCCGGTCCGGCTGCGGCTGCTGTCGATGATCGCCTCGAAGGCGGGCGGCGAGGTCTGCGTGTGCGACCTGACCCCGGCCTTCGACCTGTCGCAGCCGACCATCTCGCACCACCTCAAGCTGCTGCGGCAAGCTGGTCTGATCGACTGCGAGCGGCGTGGGACGTGGGTGTACTACTGGCTGCTGCCGGAGACGACCGACCGCCTCGCGGGCCTCCTGACCCGCCCCGCCGGCACCCCGCTGCCCGACCATGGCGTCAGGGCCGGTGCCGGCTCGTGAGCACGGCCGCACCCGAACAGAGCGTGGCCGGACGGCTGTCGTTCCTGGACCGCTACCTGGCCGTGTGGATCCTCGCCGCCATGGCCGTGGGCCTCGGCCTGGGCCGCCTGGTGCCGGGGATCGGCGGCGCGCTGGCCACCGTGACGGTGAGCGGGGTGTCCCTGCCGATCGCGCTGGGCCTGCTCGTGATGATGTACCCGGTGCTGGCCAAGGTCCGCTACGACCGGCTCGGCACCGTGACGCGGGACCGCCGCCTGCTGCTGCCCTCGCTGCTGCTGAACTGGATCGTCGGCCCGGCCCTCATGTTCGCGCTGGCCTGGCTGTTCCTGGCGGACCTGCCCGAGTACCGCACCGGGCTGATCATCGTCGGTCTCGCCCGCTGCATCGCCATGGTCGTCATCTGGAACGACCTGGCCTGCGGACACCGGGAAGCGGCCGCCGTGCTGGTCGCGCTCAACTCCGTTTTCCAGGTGATCGCGTTCTCCGCGCTCGGCTGGTTCTACCTCCAGGCCCTGCCCGGCCTGCTCGGCCTGGAACAGACCGGACTCGACGTGTCCGTGGGGGAGATCGCCCGCAGCGTGCTGGTCTTCCTCGGCATCCCGCTCGCGGCCGGCTACCTGACCCGCCGCATCGGCGAGAAGCTCAAGGGCCGTGCCTGGTACGAGGCGAAGCTGATCCCGCGCGTCGGCCCGTTCGCCCTGTACGGCCTGCTGTTCACGATCGTCGTCCTCTTCGCCCTCCAGGGTGACGCCATCACCGGCCGGCCGCTCGACGTGGCCCGCATCGCGCTGCCGCTGCTGGTCTACTTCGCGCTCATGTGGGCCGGGTCCATGCTGCTGGGCAGGGCCGTCGGCCTGGACCACCCGCGGGCCACCACGCTCGCCTTCACCGCCGCGGGCAACAACTTCGAGCTGGCCATCGCCGTCGCCATCGCCACCTTCGGCGTCTCCTCGGGGCAGGCCCTGGCCGGCGTCGTCGGACCGCTCATCGAAGTGCCCGTACTGATCGGACTGGTCCACGTGGCCCTGTACGCGCGCCGCTACTTCACCGGCCCGGCCGCCCCCGCACCACAGGAAGAACCCATCCATGCCTGACACCCCGCGGCAGCCGTCCGTGCTGTTCGTCTGCGTCCACAACGCCGGACGCTCGCAGATGGCCGCCGCCTTCCTCACCCACCTCGCCGGTGACCGCGTCCAGGTGCGGTCCGCGGGTTCCGCCCCGGCCGACACGGTCAATCCGGCCGTGGTCGAAGCGCTCGCGGAGGTCGGCATCGACATCTCCGCCGAGGTGCCCAAGGTGCTGACCGTAAACGCCGTACAGGCTTCCGACGTCGTCATCACCATGGGCTGCGGCGACGCCTGCCCCGTCTTCCCCGGCAAGCGCTACCTCGACTGGCGGCTCCCCGACCCGGCCGGCCAAGGTGTCGACGCCGTCCGTCCCATCCGCGACGAGATCGGAGAGCGCGTCCGCGCCCTGATCGCCGAGATCGCACCGCCGGCCCCCGCGTGAACGGCGCCCTGGACGTCCCGCGCCTCACCCATCGGACAGGCTGAACGCCTCCGTCACCGCCCGGCTGTACGCCTTGAACGTCCGGGGACGCAGCGGGGCCAGGTACGCGACCATCCGGGCCAGTCGGTCCGGGTCAGCCAGGCGGTGCAGCCGCTGCTCGCGTACCGCGTGCGTCAGCAGCTCCTCCAGCAGCACCACCTCGGTCAGGCTGTACAGGCCGGGGTGCATGCCGAACCGGAGGGTGAAGTCCTCGTAGGGGTGACGCAGGGTCATGTGCAGGTAGCCGTGGCCCCGGCCCTTCCAGGGGCCCGGGAGGGCGTGGGACAGAGCGGTCCCGTGGCCCTTGTACGGGTACTTCGAGCCCAGGGTGACGCGCATGCCCAGCATGATCCGGGTCCAGGGGACCAGCAGGTCCTCGGTGTCCGGCTCGTGCTGGTGGAGTCCTTCCTCCCGGAACCCCACCCACGGTCCGTCCGGCCGCCGGGCGTCCCCCAGGACCCAGCGGCCGTCGATCCGCTCCAGCGGACCCAGCGTGTCGGTCATGCCCTTTATCAGATCACATGTGCGCGGAAGCGTTCGGCCGTCTCCGCCAGGACCTCGTGGCCGTCCCTCGCCCACAACGCCTCGTTGAAAAGCTCCACTTCGATGGGGCCGGTGTAGCCGGCGGCCTCCACATAACCCCTCCATTCGCGCATGTCGATCGCGCCGTCCCCGAGCTGGCCGCGGCCGTTGAGGACGCCCTCGGGAAGGGGGGTGGTCCAGTCGGCGAGCTGGAAGGTGTGGATGCGGCCGCCCGCGCCCGCGCGGGCGATCTGGGCGGGAGCCTGGTCGTCCCACCAGATGTGGTACGTGTCGACGGTGACGCCCACCTGGTCCGCCGGGAAGCGTTCGGCCAGGTCCAGGGCCTGCGTGAGCGTGGAGACCACGCAGCGGTCGGCCGCGTACATGGGATGCAGGGGTTCGATGGCGAGGCGTACGCCGCGGTCGGCCGCGTACGGTGCCAGGACGGCGAGGGCGTCGGCGATGCGTTCGCGGGCGCCGTGCAGGTCCTTGCTGAACAGCGGGAGGCCGCCGGAGACCAGGACCAGGGTGTCCGTGCCGAGCGCGGCTGCCTCCTCGATGGCCGCGTGGTTGTCGCCCAGCGCCTCCATCCGCTCGACCGGGTCGGTCGCCGTGAGGAAGCCGCCCCGGCACAGCGTCGTCACCGTCAGGCCCGCGTCGCGGACCAGCTTGGCGGTCGCCTCCACGCCGTACGCCTGGACCGGTTCCCGCCACAGGCCCACGTTCGTGATGCCCGACCGGGCACAGCCGTCGACCAGTTCGGGGAGGGAGAGCTGCTTCACCGTCATCTGGTTGACGGAGAAGCGGGCGAGGTCGGGGTTCATCGGGTCACTCCGTACAGCGACAGCAGGGTCCTCATGCGTTCCTCGGCCAGTTTGGGGTCGGGGAACAGGCCCAGGGTGTCGGCGAGTTCGTAGGCGCGGGCGAGGTGCGGGAGGGAGCGGGCCGACTGGAGGCCGCCGACCATCGCGAAGTGGTCCTGGTGGCCCGCGAGCCAGGCCAGGAGGACCACGCCCGTCTTGTAGAAGCGGGTCGGGGGCTGGAAGAGGTGCCGGGACAGCTCCACCGTGGGGTCGAGGAGGGCGCGGAAGCCGGGGACGTCACCGGTGTCCAGGACCCGTACCGCCTGCGCCGCCAGCGGGCCCAGCGGGTCGAAGATGCCGAGCAGGGCGTGGCTGAAGCCCTGGTCGTCGCCCTCGATCAGCTCGGGGTAGTGGAAGTCGTCGCCGGTGTAGCAGCGCACGCCCCGCGGGAGGCGGCGCCTGAGGTCGATCTCGCGCTGGGCGTCCAGGAGCGAGATCTTGACGCCGTCGACCTTGTCCGGGTGAGCGGCGATGACCTCCAGGAAGGTGTCGGTGGCCGCGTCCAGGCCGGAGGAGCCCCAGTAGCCCTCCAGGGCGGGGTCGAACATCGGGCCCAGCCAGTGCAGGATCACCGGCTCGGCGGCCTGGCGCAGCAGGTGGCCGTAGACCTCCAGGTAGTCCTCGGGTCCGCGGGCGGTGGCGGCAAGGGCGCGGGAGGCCATGACGATGGCCTGGGCGCCCGCCTCCTCGACCACGGCGAGCTGCTCCTCGTAGGCCGCGCGGATGTCGGCAAGGGTGCCGGCGGGCAGTTGGTCGGTGCCGACGCCGCAGGCGATCCGGCCGCCCACGGCGCGGGCCTCCGCCGCGCTGCGCCGGATCAGTTCGGCCGCGCCCGCCCAGTCCAGGCCCATGCCGCGCTGGGCGGTGTCCATCGCCTCGGCCACGCCGAGCCCGTGGGACCACAGGTGGCGGCGGAAGGCGAGGGTCGCGTCCCAGTCGACGGCGGCGGGCGAGTCGGGCGTGACGTCCGCGAAGGGGTCGGCGACGACATGGGCCGCCGAGAAGACCGTACGGGAGGTGAAGGGGGTGCCGGGGGTGAAGGCGAGCGGCTCGGTGCGGGGTTCGTAGGCGCGCAGGGTGCCGTCGGCGGAGGGGAGGTGGAGGGTCACAGCGAGATCTCCGGGACGTCGATGCGGCGGCCCTCGGCGGCGGACCTCAGGCCCAGTTCGGCGAGCTGGACACCGCGGGCGCCGGCCAGCAGGTCCCAGTGGTAGGGGGCGTCGGCGTAGACGTGCTTGAGGAACAGCTCCCACTGGGCCTTGAAGCCGTTGTCGAACTCGGTGTTGTCGGGCACCTCCTGCCACTGGTCGCGGAAGACCTCGGTGGCGGGGACGTCCGGGTTCCACACCGGCTTGGGGGTGGCGCTGCGGTGCTGGACGCGGCAGGTGCGCAGGCCCGCCACGGCGGAGCCTTCCGTGCCGTCGACCTGGAACTCCACCAGTTCGTCGCGGTGGACGCGCACGGCCCAGGAGGAGTTGATCTGGGCGACGGCGCCGCCCTCCAGCTCGAAGATGCCGTACGCGGCGTCGTCGGCGGTGGCGTCGTAGGGCTTGCCCTGCTCGTCCCAGCGCTGGGGGATGTGGGTGGTGACCAGGGCCTGGACGGACGTCACCCGGCCGAACAGCTCGTGCAGCACGTACTCCCAGTGCGGGAACATGTCGACGACGATGCCGCCGCCGTCCTCCGTGCGGTAGTTCCAGGAGGGCCGCTGGGCGGGCTGCCAGTCGCCCTCGAAGACCCAGTACCCGAACTCGCCGCGCACGGAGAGGATGCGGCCGAAGAAGCCGCCGTCGATGAGGCGCTTCAGCTTCAGCAGGCCCGGCAGGAAAATCTTGTCCTGGACGGCACCGTGCCTGACGCCCTTCTCGTGGGCGAGCCGGGCCAGCCGCAGCGCGCCGTCCAGGCCGGTGGCGGTGGGCTTCTCGGTGTAGATGTGCTTGCCGGCCGCGATGGCCCGGGCGATGGACTCCTCGCGGGCGGAGGTGACCTGGGCGTCGAAGTAGATGTCGACGGACGGGTCGGCGAGGACGGCGTCCAGGTCGGTGGAGACGTGCTCCAGGCCGTGCCGGTCCGCGATCTCCCGCAGGGCGTGCTCACGGCGGCCGACGAGGACCGGCTCGGGCCACAGCACGGTGCCGTCGCCGAGGTCGAGACCGCCCTGGTCGCGCAGGGCGAGGATGGACCGGACGAGGTGCTGGCGGTACCCCATGCGCCCGGTCACGCCGTTCATGGCGATGCGCACCGTCTTGCGTGTCACGTGAGTCCCCTTCGCGGGTCGGTGTAGCAAGCGCTTTCTATATGTGAGGAGAAGCTAGCCTCTGCACGTGGTCTGTACAAGACCGCTGTCCGGGGGAGTTGTTCGAGCGGGCGAACAAGCGGGCGCGGTGGCCTTAAGGTCGGCTCGGAACCAGCACACAGGCCCGGCTGTCTACGAGGGCGTACGACACGACGCGTGACCGGAGGACGACGAGATGACGGTGACCCTGGCGGACGTGGCGGCCCGCGCCCAGGTCTCCCCCGCGACGGTGTCGCGCGTGCTGAACGGCAACTACCCCGTCGCCGCCGCCACCCGGGAACGGGTGCTGCGGGCGGTGGACGAGCTGGACTACGTCCTCAACGGCCCGGCCAGCGCGCTCGCCGCGGCCACCTCCGACCTGGTCGGCATCCTCGTCAACGACATCGCCGACCCCTTCTTCGGGATCATGGCCGGCGCGATCCAGGGCGAGATCGGCGGCCCGGGCGGGCGCGCGGGCGGAGAGCGGCTGGCGGTCGTCTGCAACACCGGGGGATCACCCGAACGGGAGCTGACCTACCTCACGTTGCTCCAGCGGCAGCGGGCCGCGGCCGTCGTGCTGACCGGCGGTGCGGTGGAGAACGCGCCGCACGCGGCGGCGGTGGCGGCGAAGCTGCGGAAGCTGGCGGACGCCGGGACCCGGGTGGTGCTGTGCGGGCGCCCGCCGGCGCCGGACACCGACGCGGTCGCGCTCACCTTCGACAACCGGGGCGGGGCGCGCGCCCTGACCGCCCATCTGCTCGGCCTCGGTCACCGCCGGCTGGGTTACATCGCCGGGCCCGGGGACCGTACGACCACCCGGCACCGCCTGGAGGGCCACCGGGCCGCGCTCGCGGCGGCGGGCGTCGAGGACGACCCGGACCGGACGGTGTACGGCCGCTACGACCGCCGGTCCGGCTACGAGGCCACGCTGGAGCTGCTGCGCCGGGACCCGTCCCTGACGGCGATCGTGGCCGCGAACGACTCCGTCGCCCTCGGCGCGTGCGCCGCGCTGCGCGAGTCCGGGCTGCGCGTGCCCGAGGACGTGTCGGTGGCCGGCTTCGACGACCTCCCGTTCAGCATCGACGCGGTCCCCTCGCTGACCACGGTCCGCCTCCCCCTCGCGGAGGCGGGCGCCCGGGCGGGCCGCATCGCCATGGGCCGCGAGGAGCCCCCGCCCGGCGGGATCGCCTCGATACGCGGCGAGTTGATGGTGCGGGGGTCCACGGGGGTGCCGCGCGCCTCTTGAGGGCGGGGCGCGACACCGGGGCCGGCAGGGGGGGCCGGGGGCCTCTTGAGGGCGGGGCACGACACCGGAGGTTCACGGGTGGCACGGGGCACTTGTGCGCGGTGGGGTCGATCGACGGGGGGGCTGCGGGCCGCTTGGGGGCGGTGGGGTCGACAGGGGCGCCGCGGGCTTCCTGAGGGCAGGGCATGACACGGGGCGCCGTGGGCTTCCTGGGGGCGGGCATGGCACGGGACACGGGGGACGCGGCAGGGGTGCCGCGGGCCGGTGCCTGACACCGGGGGTCCCACGGGGGTGCCGGGGGCTGCTTGATGGTGGCGGCCCCACGGAGTGCCGCCGGTGGGCTGTCTGAGGGCGGGACACGAGACCGGGGCCGGCGCAGGGGCGCCGGGGGCCTGCCGGGCCGGTCCCTCACACCGGAGGTTCACAAGGGTGGCGTGGGCCACTTGGGGGCGGTGGGGTCGACAGGGGCGCCGCGGGCTTCCTGAGGGCAGGGCATGACACGGGGCGCCGTGGGCTTCCTGGGGGCGGGCATGACACGGGACACGGGGGACGCGGCAGGGGTGCCGAGGGCCGGTGCGTGACACCGGGGGTCCCACGGGGGTGCCGGAGGCTGCTTGATGGTGGCGGCCCCACGGAGTGCCGCCGGTGGGCTGTCTGAGGGCGGGGCACGGCACCGGGGCCGGCGCAGGGGCGCCCGCTGGTCTTCTGGGCCGTGCATCGCGGCCGTAGGTCCACGGGCGCTGCCGTCCTCCCGAGGCCGGTGCATGACACCGGGGTCCACGAGGGTGCCGCGGGCCTGCTGCGGGCGATGCACCACACCGGGGCCGACAGGGGTGCCGCGGGCCTGCGGGCCGGTGCACCGCACCGGGGCCGACAGGGGTGCCGCGGGCCTGCTGCGGAACGGTGCATGACACCTGGGTGCACGGGGGTGCTGCGGGCCGGGGCGTGACCGGGGTCGGCCGGGGCGGCCGTTGGTCTGCTGAGGGCCGGGCATCACGCCGGGGGCCGGCAGGGGGCGCTGCGGCCTGCCGGGAGCCGGTGCGGCACACCCACACCGTAAGTCCACGGGGTGTGCCGCGGGTCCGCTGAGGGCGGTGTCCCGCACCAGGGACGACTGCGGCGCGACCCGTCCGCTGAGGGTGGTGCATGACACCGGGGGCCGGTGGGTACGCGGCGATGTCATGAAGCTGGCGTTCTCCACTCTCGGTGTTCCCGGGCTGCCCCTCCCGGACGTCCTCTCGCTCGCGACCGCGCACGGGTACCACGGGGTCGAGCTGCGCGCCCACCCGGAGGAACCGGTGCACCCGGGGCTGTCCCCCGCCGAACGCGCCGAGGCGGCCGCCCTGTTCCGGGCGGCCGGGGTGGAGGTGACGGGGCTGGCCGGGTACACCCGGGTCGCGGCGGCGGGCGAGGACGGGCCCGTGCTGGCGGAGATCCGGGAGCTGGTGCGGCTGGCCCACGACCTGGGCGCGCCCTTCGTCCGGGTCTTCCCCGGCGCCGACGCGGACCGGCCCCGCGAGGAGGCGGACGCGACCGCCGCGCGGCGGCTCGGTACCGCCGCCGAGGACGCCGCCGCGCTGGGCGTCCGCATCCTGCTGGAGACCCACGACTCGCACCGCACCGGCGCCGACGCCATCCGGATCCTCGGCCCGGTCGGACACCGGCACGTGGGCGCCCTGTGGGACGTCCTGCACACCTGGCTGGGCGGCGAGCAGCCCGCCGACAGCTACGCGGCCCTCGCCCCGCACCTCGGCTACGTCCAGGTCAAGGACGTAGCCTCGGCCGAGGACACCACCCCGCTGCCGCTCGGCGCGGGGGCGCTGCCGCTCGCCGAGTGCGTGGACGTGCTCGCCCGGCGGGACTGGGACGGCTGGCTGTGCTGGGAGTACGAGAAGCGCTGGTACGAGAAGGCGGCACCGCTCGCGGAACTGCTGGGCGAGGGCCGGGAGTACCTGGGCCGGCTGCTGGGGGAGGCCGCCTGAGCCGGGAAATCCGCTGGCGGGAGCCGGGGCGTGCGGTTACCCTCCCCCGGTGATACCGCCGCCAGGGCCGTGCGCCCGCCTCCGCTCATGAGCCTGTCCCGCTCCCTCCTGGACCTGCGGCCCCTGCGCGCCTCGCCCGTCTTCCGGCGGCTGCTGATCGGACGGACCGTGTCCGTGCTCGGCGGCTTCATGACCATGGTGACGGTCATGTACCAGGTGTGGGACCGGACCCACAGCACCGCCTGGACCGGCGCCGTGGGGCTCGCGCAGGCGCTGCCGCTGGTGGGATTCGGGCTGTTCGCCGGGGCCTGGGCGGACCGGGCCGACCGGCGGCGGGTGTACCTCGCGGCCACCGTCGGCCAGGCCGTCTGCTCCCTGGCGCTCGCGGTGCAGGGCTTCACCGGGCACGTCCCCGTCGCCGGGGTGCTGCTGCTGGTGGCCGTGCAATCCGCGTTCGGCGCGCTCGGTGCCCCGGCCGCCGGGGTGTTCCTGCCGCGCCTGCTGCCCAAGGACCAGGTGGCCGCCGGGCTCGCGCTGCAACAGGTCACCGCCCAGTCGATGATGCTGCTCGGGCCCGCGCTGGCCGGGGTGCTGCTCGGCTGGTTCGGCATCGGCGTCTGCTACCTGCTGGACGCGCTCAGCTTCGGCCTCGCCTTCTACGGCGCCTTCGGACTGCCCCCGCTGCCGCCCGAGGGGACGCCGGCCCGGCCGGGGCTGCGCGGGGCGCTGGACGGACTGCGGTTCCTGGCCGGGCACCGGGTGGTGCGCGGGGCGCTGATCACCGACCTGGCCGCCACCGTGCTGTCGTTCCCGGTGAGCCTGTTCCCGCTGGTCAACGCCGAGCGGTTCGGCGACGACCCGCGCACCCTGGGACTGTTCCTGTCGGCGCTGGCGGTGGGCGGGATCACGGCGACCGCGCTCTCCGGTCCGCTGACCCGGCTCGCCCGGCCGGGCCCGGTGATGCTGTGCGCGTCCGCCGGCTGGGGCGCGGCCCTGGTCCTGTTCGGCCTGTCCACCAGCCCCTGGCTGGGCCTGGCCCTGCTGGTGCTGGCCGGGGCGGCGGACGCCGTGGCGGTGGTCTCCCGGTCCACGATCGTGCAGACCCGCACCCCGGACGCGCTGCTCGGCCGGGTCACCGCGGCCGAGCAGATCGTCGGCCAGGCGGGCCCGAGCCTGGGCAACGTACGCGGCGGACTGCTGGCCGGCTGGACCTCCGGCGCGACCGCGCTGGTGGCCGGCGGGGCGCTGTGCGTCCTGGCGGTGGCGGGGGTCGCCTCGACCACCCCGGAACTGCGCGACCGGCGGACGCCCGCCACGGAGCCGGCCGTGCCGTGAGCGGTCCGGCGAGGCGGACCGCACCCGGAACGGCGTCGGCGAAACTGCCGAACGGCCCGGCGAGAACCCGGGCGTGCCCCCGCCGCGGGTACGCGGCGACCCCCGTACCGGGGCGGCCGTGCCGTGGGCGGCGGGGTCCGTTCCCGGCGCCGGTGCCGCCGCACGGCGAAGCGGGCCACGCCCCGGGGCGGCCTCGACGGGGTGGCGAACGGCCCCGCGAACAGCCCGGGCGCATCCCACCGCGCAGGCGGAAGGACGCCCGCTAACCGGCCGGACGTGCCCTGAGCGGCACGGTCGCGTCCAGGCACCAGTCAAGGACGGCCGGCCAGGGCCCGTACCCGGTCTCCAGGCTGAGGTGGCCGGCGCCCGGGAGGATGTCGGCGGGGATGCCGAGCGGCTCGGCGAACAGCGTGGCCGCGCCCTCGGGGCAGTACGGGTCGTCGTCGCCCGCGACCAGCCGGGTCGGGCAGGGCAGGGCGAAGTCGAGCGGGGGCGGGGCGAAGGCGGCCACTTCCGGATGCCGGGCGAGCACGGAACCCGACGGCGGGGCGACGAGCAGCACCCGGTGCACCCGGCGGAGTTCGCCCATGCCCCGGGCGGCGGCGTGCAGCCACAGCACGGCCGAGGCGCTGTGGGCCACCACGACCCGCTCCCCGGTGCCCTCGGACTCCTCCAGGTGCCGGGCCAGTTCACCGAGCCAGACGTCCAGGCCGGGGTCGTCGGGGTCGGGCAGACCCGGATACGTGACGTGGTGGCCGAGGGCGGTGAGCCGGTCAGCGAGCCAGTGCTGCCAGTGGTCCTTCGGGCGGTGGTTCTGCCAGCCGTGCAGGATCAGATACGAGCGCGGGGTGGTCATGGCGCCGATCATCACCTTCGCCTACGGGCCTGGTCCAGTTAACGTTTGTGCGTGGAACTGGTAAGCAAAACCTTCACCGTCGACCTGCGGCGGCTGACCGTGCTGAGAGAGCTGGAGCGCCGGGGCAGTCTGGCCCGGACCGCCGAGGCGCTGCATCTGACCCCGTCGGCGGTGTCCCAGCAGCTCGCGGCGCTGGCCCGGGAGGTGGGGGTGCCGCTGACCGAACGGGACGGGCGCGGGGTGCGGCTGACCGGCCAGGCACGGGTGCTGCTCGCCCACGCCGAGCTGATCGCCGCCCAGCTGGAGCGGGCCCGCGCCGACCTGGCGGCGTACGGCGCGGGCGGGCGCGGGCAGGTGCGGATCGGCTGCTTCGGCAGCGGCATCCTGGGACTGCTGCCGCCGGTGCTGCGCGCGCTGGCCGAGCGGCTGCCCCGGGTCCGGGTGGACGTGACGGAGGGCGAGCCGCCGGACGTGTTCACGGCGCTGGACGCGGGCCGGCTGGACGTGGTGGTGGCCGTCGACTTCGCCGCCGCTCCCCCGCACACCGACCGCCGCTACGCCCGCACCGACCTGCTGACCGACGTGCTGGACCTGGCCCTGCCCGAGGACCATCCGCTGGCCGCGCGCGACCACGTCCCGCTGCGCGGACTGGCGGCCGAGCCCTGGATCACGGGCGCGGCGAGCAGCTGCTGCGGCGCGGTGGCCCGCGCGGTGTGCGCGGCGTCCGGCTTCACCCCCGACATCCGGCACGCGGTCGACGACTGGAGCGCGCTGCTCGCCCTGGTGGAGGCGGGCGCGGGGGTGGCACTGGTTCCCCGCCTGGTGCGTCCGCTGTACACGGGCCGGCGCCTGGCGGTGGTACCGGTGGCGGGACGGCCGCCGTCCCGGAACGTGTTCGCGGCGCTCCGGGCGGGCGCCGAGGAGGACCCGGTCCTGGCGGCCGTCCGCGCCGAGCTGCTGGCCGCCGCCGGCTGACGGTCGCCGTACAGGAGACCGGGCCCCCACAGACCGGGCCCCCACAGACCGGACTCCCACAGACCGGGCTCCCATCGACCGGCCCACGAAGGTCGCGACGAAGGGGTACGGAAGAGGGCCTGCTCACTGCTCCTCCGGTCTCGGCAGGTCCTCCCGGCCGGGAGGCCGAGTGGGTGGGAGGACTGTGCGACAGCCTGGGGTCAGCCCCGCAAGTGCCGCTCCGCCCCCTGCGCGGGACGCGCCCCGTCTGCCTCCGCGTCCCGGGAATCCCCGGTCGGCGGCCGTTTCCTGGTTACTGTGCAGTCCCTTGACGGAAAGAAACTTCCCGGATATTGGTGACACCTCGGAAGTTTCCTTCAGCGGTTCTCCTCTGGAAGGAGCGCACGTGCCCGACACCAGCACGGGAAGCGACACCGGTACGGGAAGCACGCGAAGAGACACCGTACGGCCGTCCAGGCGGGCCGTCCTCGCCGCGACCGCGGGCCTCACCGCCTCGCTGACGGTCCCGACGGCCGCCCACGCGGCCGGTGACCGCCGGCTGCGCGCCCTGATCTCCCGCATGACGCTGGAGGAGAAGGTCGGCCAGCTGTTCGTGACGCGGGTCTACGGCCACTCCGCCACCGATCCCGACCAGGCCGACATCGACGCCAACCTGAAGGAACTGGGCGTCCGCACCGCCGCCGAGCTGATCGCGAGGTACCGGGTCGGCGGCGTCATCTACTTCGCCTGGGCGCACAACACCCGCGACCCGCACCAGATCGCCGCCCTGTCCGACGGCATCCAGCGGGCCTCGCTGGACCAGCCGCGCGGGCTGCCCGTGCTCATCGCCACCGACCAGGAGCACGGCGCGGTGTGCCGGATCGGCAGGCCCGCGACCCTGCTGCCCGGCGCGATGGCCATCGGCGCGGGCCGCTCCCGCTCCGACGCGCGGACCCTCGGCCGGATCTCCGGCGCCGAACTGCGCGCGATGGGCATCCACCAGGACTACTCACCCGACGCCGACGTGAACGTCAACCCGGCCAACCCGGTCATCGGGGTGCGCTCCTTCGGCGCCGACCCGGACGCGGTCGCCGCGCTGGTCGCCGCCGAGGTGCGGGGCTACCAGTCGGCCGGGGTGGCGACGAGCGCCAAGCACTTCCCGGGCCACGGGGACACCTCCGTGGACAGCCACTACGGCTTCCCGGTCATCACGCACAGCCGCCGGCTGTGGGCGGAGCTGGACGCCGTGCCGTTCCGGGCCGCGATCTCGGCGGGCGTCGACTCGGTCATGACCGGGCACATCCAGTTCCCGGCCCTGGACGGCTCCGGCGACCCGGCCACCCTGTCCCGGCCGGTGGTGACCGGCATCCTGCGCGAGGAGCTGGGCTACGACGGGGTGGTGATCACCGACTCGCTCGGCATGCAGGGCGTGCGCACCAAGTACGGCGACGACCGGGTGCCGGTGCTGGCCCTGAAGGCCGGTGTGGACCAGCTCCTCAACCCGCCCTCGCTGGACGTGGCGTGGAACGCGGTGCTGACGGCCGTACGGAACGGCGAGCTGACCGAGGCCCGCCTCGATGAATCGATCCTGCGCATCCTGCGGCTGAAGGCCCGGCGCGGGCTGCTCGACCACCCCTTCGCCCACCCGGACCGGATCGACCGCACGGTGGGCACCCCGGCCCACCTGGCCGCCGCCGACCGCATCGCCGAGCGCACCACGACCCTGCTGGTCAACGAGGACGGCACGCTGCCCTTCGACCACCGCCGGCAGCGCCGGATCCTCGTCGTCGGCGCCGACCCGGCCTCCCCGTCCGGCACCACCGGCCCGCCCACCGGCGTGCTGGCCGCCGCCCTCAGCGGGCTGGGCTTCGCCGCCACCGCGCTGTCCACCGGCACCGCGCCCTCCGCCGCCACCGTCGACAAGGCGGTCGCCGCCGCCGGGGACGCGGACGCGGTGGTCGTGGCCACGTACAACGTGACGGCGGGCAGCTCCCAGCGCACGCTGGTCGACCGCCTGCTGGCCACCGGCAGACCGGTGGCCGTGGTGGCCGTCCGCAACCCGTACGACATCGCGCAGTTCCCCGCCGTCCGGGCCGCTCTGGCCACCTACTGCTGGACGGACGTCGAACTGCGCGCCGCCGCACGGGTCCTGGCCGGGCGGGTGGCACCGCGCGGGCGGCTGCCGGTGCCGGTGCAGCGGGCGGACGACCCGGCGCGGGTGCTGTACCCGCTCGGCCACGGGCTGACGTACTAGCCGGCCGCCCGGGGCCGCAGCGCGGGCTCCCGTTCCGTCTCCCGCGCGTCGAGCCGTGCGTCGTAGCGGGCCAGCGGCTTCGCCCGGTCCACGGTGGCCTGCGGGAGGCCCGCCCAGGCCAGGACGCGGGCGGTGGCGAGATCCTTCTCGTCCGCCGTCAGCCCGGCCACGTTCGCGCCGTGGTTCATGCCGGGCGCGGTGAGGACGTAGGAGTCACGGGCGCCCGGGCCGGGCCGGAACCGCTCCGAGCCCCAGGGGTCGTTCTGGCCGTAGACGAAGAGCATGTGCGTGGCGTGGTGCCGCACCCAGGTGTCCACGTCCCGCATCGCCCGCGGCTGGAACCGCATCGGGATGGAGCGGGGCACGTAGTTCCGGGGCGGCTGGTAGCCGTAGCGGATCAGGCGCCGGTCGATGCCGGGGAAGTGGATGGTGGGCGCGCCGAGCTGGGTACCGGCCTGGTAGTAGTACGGGGTGTACGGGTCCAGGCCCTGGTCGGTGTAGGCGTCGAAGCCGGAGACGGTGTCGAGCGAGGTCCACAGGGCGTCGTCGGACGCGGTGGCCGCCGGGACCGTCGCGCAGTCCTCGAGCAGGCTGTACTGCCAGAATCCCCACGCGTAGTCCAGGACGACCGCCTCGTACGCCCGGTCCAGGCCGCCGACGGTGTCGAAGGTGTAGCCCTTGGCGGCGGCGTACTCGGCGTACTTCTTCTTCAACGGCTCGCGGCGCACCAGCGCCTCGCGCTGGACGGCGGTCAGCCGCTGCCGGCACTCCTCGGTGCCGACCCGGGCGAAGAAGCGGTCGTAGGCCGAGTCCTCGTCGTCGACGACGTCGTTGGGGGCCACGTAGGCGACGACCCCGTCCATGTCGTCCGGGTAGAACCGCTCGTAGTAGGTGGCCGTCATGCCGCCCTTGGAGGCGCCGGTGGCCAGCCAGTTGGCGGGGTAGACGGCCTTCAGCGCCCGGTACAGCCGGTGCTGGTCGCTCGCGGCCTGCCAGATGTCGAGCTTGGACCAGTCGGCCGGGTCGGGGCGCGAGGGGCTGAAGTAGCGGTACTCCAGGGAGACCTGGTTGCCGTCCACGATCTGGGTGGGCTCGCGGCGCGAGGGCTTGGTGGAGACGTTGTACCCGCCGGTGTAGAAGACGGTGGGCCGGCTCACGTCCTTGTGCAGTACGGTGATCCGCTGCCGGAAGGTGCCCCGGTCCGGGTGGCGGTGGTCGACCGGCTGGGTGTAGTTCAGGACGAAGTAGCGGAAGCCGGGGTACGGCTTCTCCTCGATCAGGCTCATGCCGGGTATCGACAGGAGCCGGTCCTTGATGTCGGCGGGCTCGTCCCCGGCGGCGGTGGCCGCTGGGGCCGCCGTGCCGAGCGTGCCGATGAGCACCGTGAGCGCGAACAGCCATCCGAGGGCCTTGCGCATGCGCACTCTCCCCTGTGAGACAGATGTGCGCCGGAAACTATCCCAGCAAGTCGCGCCCCACCAGAGGACGTTCGCCCGGTCGCCGGGCCGCCCCTGCTCAGCGGTTCAGCACAGGATCCAGCCGGAGCTGACCGAGGAGCGGCCCACCGAACCCTTGATCCAGACGCAGCGGTGCCCGGCGTGCACGGTCACCGGGCCGGCCAGCCGGGTGTAGCGGCCCTTGTCGACGACCGGCCGGTTGCCGCGCGCCTGCACGCTGACCGACATGACGCGGGCGGGGCCGGGGACGCGGGCGACGGTGACGGCACAGACGTAGCCGTCGCGCTTGTAGACGTGGGTGATGCCGGTCTTGAACGGCAGGGTCCGCACCTCGCGCCCGGCGCAGCCACCGGACGCGGCCTGCGCGGTCCCGGTCGCCGTCAGCGCGAGCGCGCCGGACGCGGCCAGCACGGCCGCGCCGAGGGCCAGCCGCCGGCGTATCCCACCACTGTCCACTTCGTCCTCCCCGTACCCTTCACACTCCCCCGTCTCCGTACTGATGTACGGACGCACGGATGTGCCGGATGGTTGCACGACCGTCAGCCAAACGCCTCGGCGGGGCCTCTCACCGGGACACCCCGACCGGCTCCTCCGGCTCGGGCCGGCCGACGAAGGTCCGCCACAGCTCGGCGTACCGGCCGCCGCGGGCCAGCAGCTCCTCGTGGGTGCCGTCCTCGGCGACCCGGCCGTGGTCCATCACCACCACCCGGTCGGCGCGGGCCGCCGTGGTCAGCCGGTGCGCCACCACCAGCGTGGTACGGCGGCCCGCCAGCCGGTCGGTGGCCTGGTTGACCTGCGCCTCGGTGGCCAGGTCCAGGGCGGCCGTGGCCTCGTCCAGCAGCAGGACGTCCGGGTCGACCAGTTCGGCGCGGGCCAGGGCGATCAGCTGGCGCTGGCCCGCCGAGAGGTTCCGGCCGCGCTCGGCCACCTCGTGCAGATAGCCGCCCGGCAGCCGGGCGATCATCTCGTGCGCGCCGACCGCCCGGGCCGCCGCCTCCACCTCGGCGTCGGTGGCGTCGGGCCGGCCGTAGGCGATGGCGTCGCGGACGGTCCCCGGGAAGAGGTACGCCTCCTGGGGCACCACCCCGAGCCGGTGCCGGTACGAGGTCAGGTCCAGGGCGCGCAGGTCCGTGCCGTCGACCGTGACCCGCCCGGCGGTCGGGTCGTAGAACCGCGCGACCAGCTTGACCAGGGTCGACTTCCCGGCGCCCGTCTCCCCGACGAAGGCGACCGTCTGCCCGGCCGGGATCGTCAGGTCGATGCCGGTGAGGGCCTCCTCCTCGTCGCCGTAGGCGAACCGGACCCCCTCGAAGGCGATGTCACCACGCAGCGAGAGTACGTCGAGCGGGGCGTCGGCGGTCTCGGTGGACGTCGGCTCGCGCAGCAGTTCCTGGATGCGGCCCAGCGAGACCGTGGCCTGCTGGTAGCCGTCGAAGACCTGGGAGAGCTGCTGGACGGGCGCGAAGAACAGGTCGATGTAGAGCAGGTAGGCCACCAGGGCGCCGGTGGTGAGCGTGGCCGCCTCCACCCGGCCCGCGCCCGCGATCAGCACGGACGCCGCCGCGACCGACGACAGCAGTTGCACGAACGGGAAGTACACCGAGATCAGCCACTGGCCGCGGATGCGGGCGCTCCGGTAGTCGGCACTGCGCTCGGCGAACCGCCGGCCGCCGTCCCGCTCCCGCCGGAAGGCCTGCACGATCCGCAGCCCGGACACGGTCTCCTGGAGGTCGGCGTTGACCGCCGAGACCCGCTCGCGGGCCAGTTCGTACGCCTTCACACTGGCCCGGCGGAAGAAGAAGGTGGCCACGGCCAGCGGGGGCAGGGTGGCGAAGACGACCAGGGCCAGCCGCACGTCGAGGACCAGCAGGGCGGCCATGATGCCGAAGAAGGTGACGACCGAGACGAACGCGGTGACCAGGCCCGTCTGGAGGAAGGTCGACAGGGCGTCGACGTCCGTGGTCATCCGCGTCATGATGCGGCCGGTCAGCTCGCGCTCGTAGTAGTCCAGGCCGAGCCGCTGGAGCTGGGCGAAGATCTTCAGCCGCAGGGTGTAGAGCACGCGCTCGCCGGTGCGGCCGGTCATCCGGGTCTCGGCGACCTGCGCGGCCCACTGCACCGCCACGGTCAGCAGGGCGAGCAGGGAGGCCGACCACACCGCGCCGATCGCCATGCGGGTCACGCCGGAGTCGATGCCGTGCCGGATCAGCACCGGCAGCAGCAGGCCCGCGCCCGCGTCCACGGCGACCAGCGCCAGGCTGACCAGCAGCGGCGGCCAGAAGCCGCGCAGCAGGCGGCGCAGGCCGTAGGAGTCCTCGGGGAGCGTCGCGCGGCCCTCGTCGATGTCCGGGGTGTCGGTGGCCGGGGGCAGCGCCTCGACCTGGGCGAGCAGCTCCGGGGTGGCCGGGGAGCCGGACAGCGCCTGGTCCTTGGGCTCGCGGTCGCCGGTCCACAGCCGGGGGGTCACGCCCCGCTCGGCGTCGAACTCGGCGTCCAGCTCGTCCCGGACGGAGGTGTCCTCGGCGGGAGCGGCCGGGCGGGCGCGGCCCGGGGAGACGCCGCCCAGCTCGTCCGGGTCGGTGAGCAGCCGGCGGTAGAGGGCCGAGCGTTCCTGGAGCTCGTCGTGCGTGCCGAGGTCGGCGAGCCGGCCGCCGTCCAGGACGGCGATGCGGTCGGCGAGGTTCAGGGTGGAGCGGCGGTGGGCGATGAGCAGGGTGGTGCGGCCGCGCATCACGTGCTTCAGCGCCTCGTGGATCTCGTGCTCCACGCGGGCGTCGACGGCCGAGGTGGCGTCGTCCAGGACCAGCAGGCGGGGGTCGGTGAGCAGGGCGCGGGCGAGCGCGAGGCGCTGGCGCTGGCCGCCGGAGAGGGTCAGGCCGTGTTCGCCGACCTTGGTGGCGTATCCGTCGGGCAGCTCGGCGATGAAACGGTCCGCCTGGGCGGCGCGGGCGGCGGCCTCGATCTCCTCGTCGGTGGCGTCGGGGCGGCCGTAGGCGATGTTGTTGCGGACGGTGTCGGAGAAGAGAAACGAATCTTCGGGGACGAGTCCGATCGCGGCCCGCAGCGAGTCCAGGGTCAGCTCGCGCACGTCGTGGCCGCCGATCAGGACGGCACCCCGGTGGACGTCGTAGAAGCGCGGCAGGAGCAGCGAGAGGGTGGACTTGCCGGAGCCCGAGGAGCCGACCACGGCGAGCGTCTCGCCCGGCCGGACCTCGAAGCTGATCCCCTCCAGGACCGGGCGCGTGTCGTCGTAGCCGAAGCTCACGTCGTCGAACTCGACGGTCGCGGGCGCGTCGGCGGGCAGCTCCTTGGTGCCGTCCTTCAGGGCCGGCTCGGTGTCGATCAGCTCCAGCACGCGCTCGGTGCCGGCCCGGGCCTGCTGGCCGACCGTGAGCACCATGGCGAGCATGCGGACCGGGCCGACGAGCTGGGCCAGGTAGGTGGAGAAGGCCACGAAGGTGCCGAGCGTGATGTGGCCGTGCACGGCGAGCCAGCCGCCGAGGGCCAGCATGGCGACCTGGCCGAGCGCCGGGACGGCCTGGAGGGCCGGGGTGTACCGGCTGTTCAGGCGGATGGTGCGCAGCCGGCCCGCGAACAGCCGGCGGCCGACCTCGCGGAGCTTGTTGGTCTCCTGCTCCTCCTGCCCGAAGCCCTTGACCACGCGCACACCGCTGACCGCGCCGTCGACCACGCCGGCCACGGCGGCGGCCTGCGCCTGGGCGTACCAGGTGGCCGGGTGCAGCCGGGTGCGGCTGCGCCGGGCGATCCAGCCGAGGGCGGGGGCGACGGCGAGGGCGACCAGGGTCAGCGGCAGCGACAGCCAGGCCATGATGACCAGGGAGATCAGGAAGAGCAGGACGTTCCCGATGGTCATCGGGAGCATGAACAGCAGGCCCTGGATCAGCTGGAGGTCGCTCGTCGCGCGGCCGATGACCTGCCCGGTGGACAGCTCGTCCTGTCGGCGGCCGTCCAGCCGGGTGATCGTGCCGTACATCTCGGTCCGCAGGTCGTGCTGGACGTCGAGGGCGAGCCGGCCGCCGTAGTAGCGGCGTATGTAGGTGAGGACGTAGACGAGGACGGCGGCGCCTACGAGGGCGCCGGCCCAGGGGGCCATGGCGCGGCTGTGGTCGCCGATCACGTCGTCGATGATCACCTTGGTGATCAGGGGGACGACGGCCATCACCGCCATGCCGGCGAGGGACGAGCCCAGGGCCAGGACGACGTCCTTCGGATACCGCCAGGCGTATCCCGCCAGCCGCCGTGCCCATCCCCGTTGCGCTGCCACGCCGGTGCCTTCCGCTCGTCCTGCCCTACCGGAAGGCACCAACGCGGCGGGGTGCGGATTTCATCCCTCCGCAACAATCGCCGACGCTGGCGCGGTGGTGGGCGGGGGTGCGGTACGCGGCGTCAGGTGCGGACCCGTAGCCAGTAGAAGCGTGTGGTCTGGGCCGGGTTCTGGTTGTCGTCGCTGACCAGGAGGACCTTCAGGCGGCCCCGGGGGTCGCGGCCGGTGATCGTCATGCCTTCGATGTTGTCCAGCAGCGGGTTGGGCTGGGGCTGCCTGGCCGTGGCGCCGAGCGACGGGCAGGCCGCGATGTCGGCGAGCAGGGTCTTCCGCACCGTCCGGACGCCGTCCTGCCCCGTCAGGTACTCGATGTCCGCGGTGTTCGTCGCGTGACGGGGATCGGCGAGGTACAGACGGACGGTGTTGCCGACGCCGGCGGTGAAGCCGCGCTCCAGGACGAGGAGGCGGCCGTCGGGGGTGGCCTGGACCTCGGGGACGCCGAGGCCGGGGTCGGTGCGGTAGGCGTACTGGGCGGCGGGCGCGAAGTGGTCGCGGTGGCGCTGCCAGGTCTGGAAGCGGACGAGGCCGGCGGGGTCGCCCGCTATCGCGTACTCCATGGAGGCCAGCAGGGTGCGGCCGCCGGGCAGCAGGGTCAGCCCCTCGAAGGTCTGGTTGGCGGTGGCCCGGCCGGCCGGGGCGACCTGGAGGGCGGCGGGCACGGGCAGCCGGTCGAGGAGGCGGCCGTCGGGGCCGTAGCGCCGGACGGACGGCTCGGTCTCGGAGGAGACGAGCCGGGTGCCGTCGCGGTCGACGGCCAGGCCCTCGGAGTCGAGGCCGGCGCCCTTCTCGTCGGTGAGGCCGACCACCCCGCGCGGGCGGAGGGTGCGGGCGTCCAGCCGGAACAGGGAGGAGCGGTCTGCGAGGGCCGCGAGCGAGCCGTCCCGGTCCACGGCGAGTGCGGAGAGGTTGCCGGTGTAGACGGACTCGTACGTCGTCTTGTCGAGCGCGTCGGAGAAGCGGTCGAGGGAGACGTACGGCGAACAGTCGTGGGTGCCGGGCGCGTGGGCGGCGGCGGGCCCGGCGGCGGTCAGGGAGGTGACCGCCGCCAGGCCGGCGGCGAGGCCGGCGCATACGGTTCTCAGGCGCATGGCGTCACCGTAGGGCCGGCCGGTGACGTGCGGGAGACCGCCTCGTGAAGCGTCAGCCCTGCGGCGGCGCGGCGACGAACGCCTCGCGCGGCTCGCTGGTCGGGGTGAAGCGGGTGACACCGGACTTGACCGGCACCAGGTCCTTGTGGATGGCCTTGGCGACGTTCTGGATGGTGGTCACGCCGTAGTTCATCGTGCTGTTGTCCTGCGTCAGCACGGTGATCATGTAGTCGTGGCCGGCGCCCTTGAAGGTGCCCAGGCTGTGCACGCGCCAGCCGTGCGTGGAGCGCTGGAGCCAGCCGTTCTTGACGTGCACGGAGACCGAGGACGGCGCGCCGGCCGGGGTGCCCCAGCGCTGCGAGGAGACGACCTGCCCCATCAGCTTCAGGATGTACTCGCGGGAGTTGTCGCTCAGCACGCTGTTCTTGACGGTGAGGAGCGACAGCAGCTTCTGCTCGTCCTTGACGTTCTCCTGGGTCAGGCCCCAGTAACCGCCCGAGCCCGGCACGGTCTTGGTCATGCCGGCGGCCTTGAGGAAGCCCTTGATCTTCGTCATGCCGAGCTGCTTCCAGAGCTTGCTGGTCGCGTTGTTGTCGGACTGGGTGATCATGGCCTTGGCGAGCGACTGCTCGGTGCTCGTCAGGTACCGGTTGTGCTTCTTGGCGTCCCACAGCAGCGTGGCGAGCACGGTGACCTTGACGGTGCTGGCCGAGTCGTACGCGCTGGTGGCCCGCAGGGTGCAGGTGGTCTTGGTGCTGCGGTCGTACAGGCCGACGGCGACGGTGCCCTTGCGGTTCGCGAGGGCGGCCGTGATGTCCTTCTTCAGCTTGGCGGCGAGGCCGGCCTTGGCCGACGTGCAGCTCACGGCCGGGGTGGCGGCGGCGGCCGGGGTGGCGGCGGTGACGGCGGGTATGAGCAGCGCGGCACTGACGACGGCCGCGAGCGCGCCGGCCCGGCCGGTGGTCCGGTGAGTCATGAAAAAAGTCCCCTTGGAGGTCCGGGCGTCCCCCTGAACGCCCTTGAGCGCACCCGTGCGCTGCCTTAGTGGACTCGCCAGCACGGTCGACGGTTGCACGTACGTTCGGAAAAGCGGGAATGCTCACCGGCCCGGTCCGACTAGTCCCACTTCTTCCCTCACATCGGGGACGGGGAGATGCCCCCCGGGCGTGTCAGATCAGCCCGCCCTCACCATGTCGATGCCCGGCGCACCGCCCTGCCGGTCATCCGACTCCCTTTCCTGGAGAGCCCATGAAGCACTTCCGCTCCTGGACGCTGGCCGCCGCCCTCGCCCTGACCGGCGTACTCCTGCCCACCCAGACCGCGACGGCCAAGGCCGCCCAGCCCTCCTGCCCGGACGGCTCCGTCTGCTTCTGGAGCGGCGAGAACTTCGGCGGCTCCTCCTGGGAGTGGACGTCCCGCAGCGGCTACCGCGACATGCCGCCGTTCCTCCACGACCACGTGGGCTCGTTCGTCGCCTCCACCCGCGCGTGTTTCATCAACTGGGGCCCGGTGGAGAAGCGCGACGTCTTCAACGGCGACTGGCGCTCGCGCTACCTGGGCGACTTCGGCGGCCGCATCGACGGGGTGGGGCCGGGGGGCTGCTGACCCGCCGGGGGCGTTCGCCTCGTACGGAAGTCCGTACAGCGCGGATGCCCGTTGGCTAGAGTTGCCGGAGACGTGGGCTGTACTGATTCGCGGCACGGGGGAAAGGACGCGGATGCGTCAGGACACGTCAGCGCGGTGTGGTCTGGCCCCGGGGGCCACCGGAGCCAGACCGCAGTGCATGCGCCGGGTGGGTCCGGCCGATCTCAGGCCGGTCGGACTCGCCTCGCCATCCGGCGAAGTCCTCCCCTTCGGCCCGAACCACATCCGCGACATCGCCCTACTTGGCGAACGCCTCCACACACACCGCGACAAGGGGGGCCAGTGGCGTCAGGATCGCGACCGTGACCCGCACCCATCGGGGAAGCGGTTCCGGCGCGCTCTCCGCGGTGCCACGCCTGCTCCTTGCCATGCCAGCGCTCCTCTCGCCGTAGCGTCCCGCGCACTGCGGGATCCGGCCCTGACGGACCGGAGCACTGGACGGCGGTCGAAGCACCAGCGACTCAGAGCATACTGGCCACCGGTCGGCCGAGTCGGCCTCTTTCGGCCATCAAGTCCCCCGAGAATCAGGGAAGTTCCGCCGCACCGGCGATTCACGCCTCGAAGTCGTACTCCAGCACATAGGCCGACGAGTCCAGCACCATCTCGTTGACCTCGACGGCGGTCCCTTCCGCGTCGAAGGCGGTGCGCGCGATCAGCACGACCGGCACGCCCACCGGCAGCTCCAGCCGCTCGGCCTCCTCCGCGCCCGGCATCCGGGACCTGACCTCCTCCCGGAACCGAACGGGCCCGCGCCCCAACTCCGCGAGCCGCGCGTACGTGCCTCCCGGCCCGGTATCCGGCCGGGTGATCGCCGTACCCGCGACGAGCCCGGCCGGCAGCCAGGACGTGGACAGCAACACCGGCTTGCCGTCGAGCACGAACCGGCGCCGCCGGACACAGACGTTGGCGTCCTCGCCGAGTCCCAGCACCGCCGCGACGGCAGCGGGCGCCGCTCCCTCGGTCACCTCGACCGAGTCCACGACCAGTTCCCGGTCCCCGATGTCGGCGGACCAGATGGAACGCCCCTCGGCCCAGCGCTCCCGCGCGAGCCGCTCGATGCCCCGGCGGCGGAGCTCCGCCGCGTTCCGCTGGTACTTGGGCTGCCGCCCCGTCTCCCGGCCGCTCATCCAGACCTCTTCTCCGGACATCTCCAGATGTTTCCCGACGTTTCCAGAGAAGAGATGCCCGATGACCGGAATGTGGATGCGTCCCCTGACTCAGCCCAGGTGAGTCGGTGCGAACATCCGCAGCACCGCCGGGAGTACGACCACCGACGGGCCCGGGGTCCTCAGGGCCCTGCCCAAGTCCTCTTGCAGGGTGTCCGGGGTCGTGTGCACCCCCGTCACGCCGAAGGACTCCGCCAGGGCCACGTAGTCCGGGCGGTGGAGTTCCGTGGCCGTCGGTTCGCCGAAGGCGTCCGTCATGTACTCGCGCAGGATGCCGTAGCCGCCGTCGTCGATGATCAGCCAGGTGACGGGGAGGTCGTACTGCTTGGCCGTAGCCAGTTCGGCGATGGAATACAGGGCTCCGCCGTCGCCGGAGACCGCGAGGACCGGGCGGCTCGGGTCGGCCGCCGCCGCGCCGAGGGCCGCCGGGAAGCCGTAGCCGAGGCCGCCCGCGCCCTGGGCGGAGTGCATCAGGTTCGGACCCTGCGCGTCGAACGCCGACCAGGCCCAGTACGCCAGGATCGTCATGTCCCAGAACGACGGGGAGTCGGTGGGCAAGGCTCGGCGGACGGATGACAGGACCTGCTGCTCCAGGGTCAGGTTCTGCCCGTCTATGCGGGCCGCGACCTTTGTCAGCAGCTCGCGGACGCGCTCCCGTGCCGACTCGTCCGGGCGGTCCTCCACCGTCTCCAGCAGGGCCTGGAGGGCCAGGCGGGCGTCCGCGTGGATGCCCACGGCCGGGTGGTTGGACTCCAGTTTGCCGAGGTCGGCCTCGATCTGGATGACCCGGCCCCGGGGGGCGAACGTGTGGTAGTTGGAGGAGAGTTCGCCGAGGCCCGAGCCGACTACCAGCAGGACGTCCGCGTCCTCCAGGAAGTCCGTCGTGTGGCGGTCCTCCAGCCAGGACTGGAGGGAGAGCGGGTGGTTCCAGGGGAACGCGCCCTTGCCGCCGAACGTCGTCACCACCGGCGCGTTCAGCTTCTCCGCCAGCAGCCGCAGCTTGCCCGAGGCGTCCGACCGTACGACCCCGCCGCCCGCGAGGATCACCGGGCGTTCGGCGTGGGACAGCAAGTGGGCCGCCAGCGCCGTCAGTTCGGGGCGCGGGGGCAGGTCGTCCGGCGTCGCGTCCGGTGCCGTCACCACCGGCAGGGAGGTCTCCGCCAGCAGGACGTCCTGCGGGATCTCCACCCACACCGGGCCGTGCGGGGCCGTCAGCGCCGACTTCCAGGCCGCCGCGATCGCCGACGGGATCTGGGACTGGCCGCGGACCGTGTGGACCGACTTCACCACGCCCCGGAACGAGGCCGCCTGGTCGGGGAGTTCGTGGAGGTAGCCCTTGCGGGCCCCGCCCAGCCCCGCGACCGGGATCTGGCTGCCGATCGCCAGTACCGGCGCGCTGGCCGCCGCCGCCTCCTGGAGCGCGGCCAGCGAGGTCAGCGCGCCCGGGCCCGTGGAGAGGAGCAGCGGCGCCGCCTCGCCGGTGACCCTGCCGTACGCGTCGGCCGCGAAGCCCGCGTTGTTCTCCACCCTCAGGCCGATGTAGCGCAGCGAAGAGCGGCGCAGGGCGTCGAACATGCCGAGGGCGTGCTGGCCGGGCAGCCCGAAGACCGTCGTCGCGCCGAGCCCGGCCAGCGTCTCCACGACCAGGTCTCCGCCGTTGCGCCCCGGGGGCGGGTTCAGGGCGGCGGTGATCTGCGCCGGCGTCGGGCGGAGTACCAGGTCGTGGTCGTGGGTCACTTCGCTTCAGCGTCCTTCCGGGCCGCGGCGATCTGGCGGCTCATGATGGTGGTCAGTTCGTAGGCCGTGTGGGAGGCCGCCACCGAGGTGATCTCCGCGTGGTCGTACGCGGGCGCCACCTCGACGACGTCGGCCGACACCAGGTTGCAGGACGCCAGGCCGCGCAGGATCTCCAGCAGCTCGCGGGAGGTCATGCCGCCCGCCTCCGGGGTGCCGGTGCCGGGCGCGTGCGCCGGGTCCAGGCAGTCGATGTCGATGGAGATGTACAGCGGGCGGTCGCCGATGCGCTGGCGCAGCTGGTCGGCCACCTCGTCGGCGCCCCGGCGGTATACGTCCGCCGAGGTGACGATGCCGAAGCCCATCTTCTCGTCGTCGGTGAGGTCCTGCTTGCCGTACAGCGGGCCGCGGGTGCCGACGTGGGAGAGGGCCGAGGTGTCGAGGATGCCCTCCTCCACCGCGCGCCGGAACGGGGTGCCGTGGGTGTACTCGGCGCCGAAGTAGGTGTCCCAGGTGTCCAGGTGGGCGTCGAAGTGCAGCAGGGCCACGGGGCCGTGCTTCTTCGCGACCGAGCGCAGCAGCGGCAGGGCGATGGTGTGGTCGCCGCCGAGGGTCATCAGGCGGGCGCCGGTGCCGAGCAGGTCGTCGGCGGCGGCCTCGACGGTCTCCACGGCCTCGTTGATGTTGAACGGGTTCACCGCGATGTCGCCGCCGTCGGCGACCTGCGCGAGGGCGAACGGGGAGGCGTCCTGCGCCGGGTTGTACGGGCGCAGCAGCCGGGACGCCTCGCGGATGGCGTTGCCGCCGAAGCGGGCGCCGGGGCGGTACGAGACGCCGGAGTCGAACGGGACGCCCACCACGGCGACATCGGCGGTGCCGACCTCGTCCAAGCGGGGCAGCCGGGCGAAGGTCGCGGGGCCGGCGTACCGCGGGACGCGGGAGGAGTCGACGGGGCCGCGGGGCGTCTCGTTGCTGCTCATACTGAAATGCCTTCTTTCTTGCGCTTCATCGCGCATGTACTGCTTTCCCGGTGACTCTACTGGTGAGCCGGGACCGGTTCGGACGGGAGTTCGGGGGAGCGTCCGGCGAGGCGCTCGCGCCAGGCGGCGAGGACGGCCTCGTCGGTGGGCCGGGTGGCCAGGGAGACGGCGACGTAGGCCGCGAGGGAGGCCAGCAGGCCGTAGTAGACGGGCTCGTTGGCGAGGATGCCGTAGCCGGCCATCAGGCCGATGACGGCCAGGCCGCCGACGGCGACGGCGGCCAGCGCGCCCTTCGCCGTGCCGCGCTTCCACAGCAGGCCGCCGAGGATGGGCACCAGCAGGCCGCCGACGAGCAGGTTGTACGCCACGGTGAGCGCCTGGACCACGTCGTTCAGCGCGATGGCGGTGCCGATCACGGCGAGGCCCATGACGAGGATGAAGGCGCGGTTGCCGGCGACCTCGTCGTGCTCCTCCCCCTCGCGCTCGGCGAGGCCGCGCAGCCGGGACCAGATGTCGTTGTTGGCGACCGTGGCGCAGGCGATCAGGGCGCCGGAGGACGTCGACATCACGGCGGCCAGGGCGGCGGCCAGCACCAGGCCGCGCACGCCGACGGGGAGTTCGTCCTTGACGATGGTGGCGAAGGCGTCGTCGGGGCTGCCCAGCTTCGGGTAGAGCACCTTGGCGGCGGTGCCGATGACCGCGCCGGCGACGGCGTAGGCCAGGCAGTAGGTTCCGGCCACCGTGCCGCCCCAGCGGGCGGTCCGGTCGCTGCGGGCGGTGAACACGCGCTGCCAGATGTCCTGGCCGATCAGCATGCCGAACGTGTAGATCAGCACGTACGTGAAGATGGTCTCGCCGCCGACGCCGAGCGGGTCGAAGTAGGAGGTCGGCAGCTTCGCCCGCATCTCGGCGAAGCCGCCCGCCTTGACCACCGCGATGGGCAGCAGCAGGAGCAGCACGCCGATCGTCTTGACGACGAACTGCACCATGTCGGTCAGCGTGATGGACCACATCCCGCCGAGGGTGGAGTACGCCACGACGATCGCGCCGCCGATGACGATCGCCACCGTGCGGTTCACGTCGAACAGCACGTCGAAGATGGTGGCGTAGGCGATGGTGGAGGTCACCGCGAGCATCAGGGTGTACGCCCACATGACCACGCCGGAGATCACCCCGGCCCGGCCGCCGTAGCGCAGGTCCAGCATCTCGGAGACGGTGTAGACCTTCAGGCGGGCGATGCGGGCGGAGAAGAACACGGACAGGGCGAGGAGTCCGAGGCCGATGGTGAGGACCATCCAGGCGCCGGACAGGCCGTACTGGTAGCCGAGCCCCACGCCGCCGATGGTGGACGCGCCGCCGAGGACGATCGCCGCCATGGTGCCGGAGTACATGGCGGGGCCCAGGCGGCGGCCCGCCACCAGGAACTCGCTCTTGGACTTGGCACGGCGCATGCCCCACCAGCCCATCGCCAGCATGCCGGCGAGATAGACGACGATCACTGTGTAGTCGACGGCCATGGGGCGGCCCTCCTTCGCGCACTGTCCGGTGGCGTGTCGTGCAGATGCTTCGGGGATGTGTCGGCAGCGGCTCGCGGGGACATCCGCCCGTACCCGCGACTGCCGTGCTCACTTGACAGTAGGTGGCCGGAAAGCGACTGCGAAGTGTACGTTTCATCCAGAGGAACGGGGCGGGATGGAGGGTGTGCACACCATGCCGGACACGACCGCACCGGCCCCGGCCCCGGCCGTCCCGCCGACACCGCCGGTGCCGCTCCAGGCGCTGCTGGCCCGGGAGGACCTCGCCCTGCGGCGGATCGCCGGGCCCGCGGACCCCGGGATCGTGATCCACGGGGCGCACACCTCGGAGATGACCGACCCCTCCCCCTATCTGCTGGGCGGCGAGCTGCTGCTCACCGCCGGTGTGCACATCCCGGCGGCGGGCCCCTCCGGTGCGTACTTCGACGGTTACGTCTCCCGGATCGTGGCGGGGGGCGGCACGGCCCTCGGCTTCGGGGTGGCCCCGGTGCACGACACGGTCCCGCCCGCCCTGGTCGCCGCCTGCGAGCGGCACGGCCTGCCGCTGCTGGAGGTACCGCCGCGGACCACGTTCTCGGCCGTGGCCCGCGCGGTCTGGCAGCTGATGGCCCAGGCCCGGCTGGCCGAGCTGCGCCGCGTCACCGAGGCCCAGCAGAGCCTCGCCGCGGCCGCCGCCCGCCCCGATCCCGTCCCCTCGGTCCTCCGCCGGCTCTCCCGGCACCTGTCCGGCCGCGCGGTCCTCTACGGGCCGGACGGCACGGAGATCGCGGGAGCGGGACGGGAGACGGAGACGGAGACGCCGCAGGACGTGCGGGCGGCCCTGGCCAGGCTGGCCGGAGTGGTCCGGCCGGCCTCCCACCCGGCCGGAGCCCCCTCGCGCCCCTCCTCCGCCACCGACACCCACGGCGGGACGCACCTCGCCGTGTACGCGCTCGGGGCCGGGGAGGGCTTCGTGCTCGGGGTGGCCAGTGCGCGGCGGGAGGCCGGGGACCACACCATCGCGTCCGTCGCCGCCGTGCTGCTCGCGCTGCTGACCGGGGAGCACCACAGCGGGGCCGGCGCGGCCCGGTCCTCCGCGCTGGTACGGCTGCTGCTCGGCGCCCCGCCCGAGGAGGTGGCCCCGCTGCTCGGCACCGGCCGGTGGCTCGTCGTGCACGCCCGGCCGGAGGCCCAGGCACCGGACCCGGTCGCCGCCGCCGCGCTCGGCACCGCCCTGGGCTCGCCGCTGGTCGACCTGGCCGGAGACGTCGTACGGGTGCTGGTGTCCGAGGACCGGACACCGCGGCCGCAGCCCGGCTGGACCCTCGGGGTGAGCGCCCCGGCCGAGCCCCGGGAGTGGCCGGCCGCCGACACCCAGGCCGCCCGCGCCCTGGCCCGGGCCCGCGCCGTCCGCGCCCCGCTGCTCAATCACGCGGCCCGGCCGGCGCTCGCCGACCTGGTGCCGGCGGCGGACGCCGAGACGCACGCCCGTACCCTGCTCGCCCCCCTCGCCGGGCAGCCCGCGCTCGCCGAGACGCTGCGCGCCTGGCTGTCGCTGCACGGCAGCTGGGACCGTACGGCGGTGGCGCTGGGCGTGCACCGCAACACCGTGCGGCAGCGCGTCGCCCGCTGCGCGGCCCTGCTGGACACCGACCTGGACGACCCGGACGTGCGCATGGAGCTGTGGTTCGCCCTGCGCCGGGGCTGACCGCGCCGGTGCGTGACCCCCGTCCCAGCGGGCGGTGTCCCGGGGACCGGCGCCGCCCGCTCCCCCACAATGGGAGCCATGCCGATACCCGGGACACCCAGCCGCGCCCAGCTCGTCGACCATCTGGTGCGCACCCGCATCGCGGGGGACGTCGCCACGCCCCGCGAGAACAACCTCTCCCACTACCGTCAGCTCGCCAACGGTGTCCGCAACTTCTGGCTCGGCCTGGAGCTGGGCGACCGCTGGACCGACGAGCAGGACGTGCTCGCGGTGATGGCCGAGCGGGTGGGCGTCAACGACGACCCGGAGTACCGCCACGGCCAGGACACCATCGATCCCGAACTGACCGTGGACGCGCTGGAGCGGATGGCGGGGCGGCTGCGCAAGGCGGCCGAGGGGCGCCAGCGGGTGCTGTTCGCGACCGGCCACCCGGGCGGGCTGCTGGACGTGCACCGGGCCACGGCCGCCGCGCTGCGCGCCGCCGGCTGCGAGATCGTGGTCATCCCGGACGGGCTGAGCACGGACGAGGGGTACGTCATGCAGTTCGCGGACGTGGCCGTGCTGGAGCACGGGGCGACGCTGTGGCACACCCACTCCGGGGAGCCGATGCGGGCCGTCCTGACCGGACTCGAGCGCGCGGGGCGCCCGCTGCCGGACCTGGTCGTCGCCGACCACGGCTGGGCCGGGTACGCGGGGCAGCACGGCGTGGACTCCGTCGGGTACGCCGACTGCAACGACCCGGCGCTCTTCCTCGCCGAGGCGGAGGGCACCGTACAGGTGGTGGTCCCGCTGGACGACCATGTGGTCAGCCCCCGTCACTACGACCCGATGACGGCGTATCTGCTGGCCGAGGCGGGACTGGCCTGACGGCTCGTCACTCCGGCCGCTCCGGCCGCTCCGGCCGCTCCCGCCGCTCCGGCCGCGGGAACGACGTGCGGCCCCGCTGAGCGGGGCCGCACACCTTGTTCGGTTGTCAGGCCGGGTCAGTGACCGCCGCCACCACCGCCGTGGCCGCCGCCGCCACCGCCGTGACCGCCGCCACCACCGCCGTGGCCACCGCCACCGCCGTGGTCGCCGCCACCGCCGTGGCCGCCGCCGCCGTAGCCGCCGTGGTCGCCGCCGTAGCCGCCGTGGTCGCCACCGTAACCGCCGTGGTCACCGCCGTAGCCGCCGTGGTCGCCGTAGTCGTCGTCGTCATCGTCGTTCCACCAGCCGCCGCCGTGGTCGTCGTCGTACCGGCTGTAGGAACTGTCGCTGCCGTGTTCCGAGGCGGAGGCCGTCGCGGCCGTGCCGAACGCGGCTCCGCCCGCCAGCAGCAGACCGGAGGCGGACAACGCGACAAGACGCCTCGTGCGCTGTGATCGCATGGGAATACCTTCCATCTCCATCGTCTCTCACGGCTCCCCTGGGGAAGCGTGAGGTGGATGGCCGTCGCCGCGGCTGTGCGGAAGATGCGGCGCGGTCTTCAGGTGTCACCGCAGCGGAAAGGAACGGAACCACCGGAAGCCGGGGGTTGTGGGACTCCCCGCGTCCAGGGCATGCCGTTCGCTGCGGCCCTTCACCCAGAGAGCCTAATCGGACATACGCCACAAGTCATCTCGTGGAGCGCATCCGTCACAGCTGTCTCGGAACGCGGACCAGGCCCTCCTGGATGACCGTGATGGCGAGCCGTCCGTCCTGCGTGTATATGCGGGCCTGGCCCAGGCCCCGGCCGCCGGACGCGGACGGCGACTCCTGGTCGTACAGCAGCCATTCGTCGGCGCGGAAGGGCCGGTGGAACCACATCGCGTGGTCCAGGGACGCCCCGACGACGTCCCCGACGGCCCAGCCGCCGCGCCCGTGGGCGAGCAGCACGGAGTCGAGCAGGGTCATGTCGGAGACGTAGGTGGCGAGGACGACGTGCCGCAGCGGGTCGGCGCCGTCGAGCTTGCCGTTGACGCGGAACCACACCTGGGAGTGCGGCTCGCGCGGCGCGCCGTAGCGGCCGTACGGCGGCTCGTCCACGTACCTGAGGTCGATCGCCTCGCGGGCCTCCAGGAACCTCTCGACCACCTCGGGGGCCAGGTGGCGGTAGCCGCGCAGCCGCTCCGGGGAGGTGGGCAGGGTCGCCGGGTCGGGCGCGGCGGGCATGGGCGCCTGGTGCTCCAGGCCGTCCTCGTACGTCTGGAAGGACGCGGAGAGGTGGAAGATCGGCTTGCCGTGCTGGACGGCGACCACCCGGCGGGTGGTGAAGGACCGGCCGTCGCGGATGCGGTCCACGGTGTAGACGATCGGCGCGCCCGGGTCGCCGGGGCGCAGGAAGTACGCGTGCAGGGAGTGGGGAAGCCGGTCCGCGGGGACCGTGCGCCCGGCGGCCACCAGCGCCTGCGCCGCGACCTGCCCGCCGAAGACGCGCGGGACGACGGCGGAGCGGGACCGGCCGCGGAAGATGTCCTCCTCGATCTGCTCGAGGTCGAGCAGATCGAGGAGGTCCTGGAGTGCCTGGCTCATGAGGTGCAGGTATACCGCCCGGGGACCCGGGGTCCTCAGAGACCCATGTCCTTGGCGATGATCGTCTTCATGATCTCGCTGGTGCCGCCGTAGATGCGGTTGACGCGGTTGTCCGCGTACAGGCGGGCGATCGGGTACTCGTTCATGTAGCCGTAGCCGCCGTGCAGCTGGAGGCAGCGGTCGATGACGCGGTGCGCGACCTCGGTGCAGAACAGCTTGGCGGAGGCGGCCTCGGCGGGGGTCAGCTCGCCGGCGTCCAGCGCCTCCAGCGCGCGGTCGGCGACGGCCTCGGCGGCGTCCACCTCGGCCTGGCAGGCGGCCAGCTCGAACTTGGTGTTCTGGAAGTGCGCGACCGGCTTGCCGAAGACGGTGCGGTCCTGCACGTACTGCTTGGCGAACCGGACGGCGGCCTTGGCCTGGGCGTAGGCGCCGAAGGCGATGCCCCAGCGCTCGGAGGCCAGGTTGTGGCCGAGGTAGTAGAAGCCCTTGTTCTCCTCGCCGAGCAGGTCCTCGACGGGCACCTTGACGTCCACGAAGGCCAGTTCGGCGGTGTCGGAGGTGCGCAGGCCCAGCTTGTCCAGCTTGCGGCCGATGGAGTAGCCCTCGGACTTGGTGTCCACGGCGAACAGGGAGATGCCGTGGCGGCGGTCCTCGGCGGTGGGCGCGGAGGTGCGGGCGCAGACGATCACCTTGTCGGCGTGGACGCCGCCGGTGATGAAGGTCTTGGCGCCGTTGAGGACGTAGTGGGTGCCGTCCTCGCTCAGCTTGGCGGTGGTCTTCATGCCCGCGAGGTCGGAGCCGGTGCCCGGCTCCGTCATCGCGATGGCCCACATCTCCTCGCCGGTGACGAACTTCGGCAGGTAGCGCTTCTTCTGGTCCTCGGTGGCGAGCATCTTGATGTACGGCAGGGCGAGCAGCACGTGCACGCCGGAACCGCCGAACTGGACGCCCGCGCGCGCGGTCTCCTCGTAGAGGACGGCCTCGAACTTGTGGGTCTCCAGGCCCGCGCCGCCGAACTCCTCGGGCACGCTGATGCCGAAGACGCCCAGATCGCCGAGCTTGTAGTAGAAGTCGCGCGGCGCCTGGCCGGCGGCGAACCACTCGTCGTAGACCGGGACGACCTCGGCCTCGATGAAGGCGCGGATGGTCTCCCGGAACGCCTCGTGATCCTCGTTGAACACCGTACGGCGCACGCCGCCACCTCCACGTACCTCGGCATGACTTCGGCCATGTCTAAGCGCTTGCTCACTCACCGTACCGGCGAGTACGGAACTCCGTCCAGAGGGGTTCGGCCGTAATACTCGTCACGCGTTCCGCGCCGGCGCGACCAGACCCACGCGCGGCGCCCCGAAAAGAGACCCGGACACCCGCCGGCCCACCGCGCACGACATCCCCACGGACCCCGACGGCCGGTTCGCCCCGACGGCCGGTTCGCTCCGAGGGGCGGGATCGCGGCGGCCGAGCCGGTCCCCGGGGCGTGGCCCCGGCAGACGGGCCGGCCCACCGGGCACGTGTCCTGACGGAGTACGGCCCTCCGGACACGGGGTCCTGACAGACCGGTCACGCCACAGCGCGCACCGGGAGAACAAGCCCTACGGCTACGCCACTCCCGCCGCCTCGAACGCCCCCCGCGCCATCCGGTGCAGGAGGTCCGCCGTCGTGCCCCGGCCGGGGAGGGTGCCGGCGCGGCCGAGGTGGGGGGTGGAGTTGAGCAGGCCGAAGACGGAGTGCACGGCCGAGCGGGCGGCCGGTTCGGTCAGGTCCGGGTAGACCTCGCGGACCACCTGCACCCACAGCTCCACGTACTGCCGCTGGAGCTGGCGCACCAGCTTGCGGTCGCTGTCGCGCAGCCGGTCCAGCTCGCGGTCGTGCAGGGTGATCAGCGGGCGGTCGTCCAGGGCGAAGTCGATGTGCCCCTCGATCAGGGAGTCCAGGACGCGGGTCGCGGGGGTCCCGTCGGCCTCCGCCAGCCGGCGCCGGGCACCGGTCAGCAGCTGTCCGCTGATGCCGACCAGCAGCTCGGCGAGCATCGCGTCCTTGCCCGGGAAGTGCCGGTACAGGCCGGGGCCGCTGATGCCGACCGCGGCGCCTATCTCGTCGACACCGACGCCGTGGAAGCCGCGGTCGGCGAACAGCCGGGCGGCCTCCTTGAGGATCTGCTCGCGGCGGGTCGGGGCGTCGGTTCTGCTGGCCATGCCGTCAATTCTAGACAGCGGGGTTAGCGGTCGTTAACCTGAAGGAAATGGTTAACGCTCATTAACACGTTCGGACACCGGTGAGGGGACCGCAGGATGCAGGAGGCACCGGAGCTTCACAGCGCGGCCGATCCCGCGTCACAGGGCTGGCGGGCCAACGAGGAGGCCCATCTCGCACTCGTGGAGGAGCTGCGCGCCAAGCTGGCCGCGGCGGCCCTCGGCGGCGGTGAGAAGGCCCGGGCGCGGCACACCGCGCGCGGCAAACTGCTGCCGAGGGACAGGGTGGACACGCTGCTCGACCCGGGCTCGCCCTTCCTGGAGCTGGCGCCGCTCGCGGCCGACGGGCTGTACGACGGGCAGGCCCCGGCCGCCGGGGTGATCGCCGGCATCGGGCGGGTCAGCGGCCGCGAGTGCGTGATCGTGGCGAACGACGCCACGGTCAAGGGCGGCACGTACTACCCGATGACGGTCAAGAAGCACCTGCGCGCCCAGGAGGTGGCCCTGGACAACCGGCTGCCGTGCGTCTATCTGGTCGACTCCGGCGGAGCCTTCCTGCCGATGCAGGACGAGGTGTTCCCCGACCGGGACCACTTCGGCCGGATCTTCTACAACCAGGCCCGGATGTCCGGCGCCGGCATCCCGCAGATCGCGGCCGTCATGGGCTCCTGCACGGCGGGCGGGGCGTACGTCCCGGCGATGAGCGACGAGGCCGTGATCGTGCGGAACCAGGGCACGATCTTCCTCGGCGGGCCGCCGCTGGTGAAGGCGGCCACCGGCGAGGTCGTCACCGCCGAGGAACTGGGCGGCGGCGAGGTGCACTCCCGGGTCTCCGGTGTCACCGACCACCTCGCCGAGGACGACGCGCACGCGCTCAGGATCGTCCGGGACATCGTGGCCACGCTCCCGGCCCGGCGGTCGCTGCCGTGGGAGGTCCGGCCGTCCGTCGAGCCCAAGGTCGACCCTCACGGGCTGTACGGCGCCGTCCCGGTGGACTCCCGTACCCCCTACGACGTCCGGGAGATCATCGCGCGCGTGGTCGACGGTTCCCGGTTCGCCGAGTTCAAGGCCGAGTTCGGGCAGACCCTGGTCACCGGGTTCGCGCGGATCCACGGCCACCCGGTGGGGATCGTCGCCAACAACGGCATCCTGTTCGCCGAGTCCGCCCAGAAGGGCGCCCACTTCATCGAGCTGTGCGACCAGCGCGGCATCCCGCTGGTGTTCCTCCAGAACATCTCCGGCTTCATGGTGGGCAAGGACTACGAGGCGGGGGGCATCGCCAAGCACGGCGCCAAGATGGTCACGGCGGTGGCCTGCACCCGCGTGCCCAAGCTGACGGTGGTGGTCGGCGGTTCCTACGGCGCGGGCAACTACTCGATGTGCGGCCGGGCCTACTCCCCCCGCTTCCTGTGGATGTGGCCCAACGCCAAGATCTCCGTGATGGGCGGCGAGCAGGCCGCGTCCGTGCTGGCGACCGTCAAGCGGGACCAGCTGGAGGGCCGCGGCGAGGAGTGGCCCGCCGAGGAGGAAGAGGCGTTCAAGGCGCCGATCCGCGCCCAGTACGAGCGCCAGGGCAACGCCTACTACGCCACCGCCCGGCTCTGGGACGACGGCGTGATCGACCCGCTGGACACCCGCCAGGTCCTCGGTCTGGCCCTGACGGCCTGCGCCAACGCGCCTCTGGGAGACCCCCAGTTCGGCGTCTTCCGGATGTGAGGAGGGGAACCGTGTTCGACACAGTGCTGGTGGCCAACCGGGGCGAGATCGCCGTACGCGTGATCCGTACGCTGCGCGCCCTGGGCGTGCGCTCGGTGGCGGTCTTCTCCGACGCCGACGCCGACGCGCGGCACGTACGGGAGGCCGACACGGCGGTCCGGATCGGCCCGGCGCCGGCCGCCGAGAGCTATCTGTCGGTGGAGCGGCTGCTGGAGGCCGCCGCCCGCACCGGCGCCCAGGCCGTCCACCCCGGGTACGGCTTCCTCGCCGAGAACGCGGCGTTCGCGCGGGCGTGCGAGGAGGCGGGGCTGGTGTTCATCGGCCCGCCCGCGGACGCGATCGCGCTGATGGGCGACAAGATCCGGGCCAAGGAGACGGTCCAGGCGGCCGGGGTGCCGGTGGTGCCCGGCGGACGCGACCCCGAGCTGGCCGAGGCGGCCCGCTCCCTGGGCGCGCCCGTGCTGCTGAAGCCGTCGGCCGGCGGCGGCGGCAAGGGCATGCGCCTGGTGCGGGACCTGGCCGTGCTGGACGAGGAGATCGCCGCCGCCCGCCGCGAGGCCCGCGCCTCCTTCGGTGACGACACGCTGCTGGTGGAGCGGTGGATCGACCGGCCCCGGCACATCGAGATCCAGGTGCTGGCCGACGGCCACGGCAACGTGGTGCACCTCGGCGAGCGCGAGTGCTCCCTCCAGCGGCGCCACCAGAAGATCGTCGAGGAGGCGCCGAGCGTGCTCCTGGACGAGGCGACCCGGGCCGCGATGGGCGAGGCGGCCGTGCAGGCGGCCCGCTCGTGCGGGTACCGGGGCGCGGGCACGGTGGAGTTCATCGTGCCGGGCGCGGACCCGACGCAGTACTACTTCATGGAGATGAACACCCGTCTCCAGGTGGAGCACCCGGTCACCGAGCTGGTGACCGGCCTGGATCTGGTGGAGTGGCAGCTGCGGGTGGCGGCCGGCGAACCGCTGCCCTTCGGCCAGTCCGGCGTCACGCTCACCGGGCACGCGGTGGAGGCCCGGATCTGCGCCGAGGACCCCGCGCGCGGCTTCCTCCCCTCCGGCGGCACGGTCCTGCTGCTGGACGAACCCGAGGGCGACGGGGTGCGCACCGACTCCGGGCTCAGCGAGGGCACCGAGGTGGGCAGCCTGTACGACCCGATGCTGTCCAAGGTCATCGCCTACGGCCCCGACCGCGCGACCGCCCTGCGCAGGCTCCGGGCGGCTCTGGACCGCACGGTCACGCTGGGCGTGCAGACCAACGCCGGGTTCCTGCGCCGGCTGCTGGCCCATCCGGCCGTGGTCTCCGGTGACCTGGACACCGGGCTGGTGGAGCGGGTGGTGGACGACCTGGTCCCCGCCGAGGTGCCCGAGGAGGTGTACGAGGCGGCGGCGGCCGTCCGGCTGGAGGCGCTGAAGCCACGCGCGGAGGGCTGGACCGACCCGTTCTCGGTGCCGGACGGCTGGCGGCTGGGCGGCACCCCGAAGCCGCCCGTCTTCCACCTGCGGGTGCACGAGCCCGTGGCCTACACCCCCCGCGGCGCCCACACCGTCACCGGCGACCGGGTGAGCGTCACCCTGGACGGCGTCCGGCACACCTTCCGCCGCGCCGGGGACTGGCTCGGCCGGGACGGCGACGCCTGGCAGGTGCGCGACCACGACCCGGTCGCCGCGTCCCTGAACCGCGCGGCCCACGCGGGCGCCGACTCCCTCACCGCCCCCATGCCGGGCACGGTGACGGTGGTCAAGGTGGCCGTCGGCGACGAGGTGACCGCGGGCCAGAGCCTGCTGGTGGTGGAGGCGATGAAGATGGAGCACGTCATCTCCGCCCCGCACGCCGGCACGGTCGCCGAGCTGGACGTGACCCCGGGCAGCACGGTCGCCATGGACCAGGTGCTGGCCGTCATCGCCCCGCACGAGGAGGCGGCCGGATGAGCGCCCCGGGACTGCCCATGGCCGTACCGGCCGAGGGACTGCCCGCGCGCGTGCGCATTCACGAGGTGGGCGCGCGCGACGGGCTGCAGAACGAGAAGACGGCCGTACCGACGGCGGTGAAGGCCGAGTTCATCCGCCGGCTGGCCGGCGCGGGCCTGACCACCATCGAGGCGACGAGCTTCGTGCACCCCAAGTGGGTGCCCCAACTGGCCGACGCGGAGGAACTGTTCCCCCGGGTCGCCGGCCTGGACGCGGCCCTTCCGGTGCTGGTGCCCAACCAGCGCGGCCTGGACCGGGCGCTGGCTCTCGGTGCCGAGTACGTCGCGGTGTTCGCGAGCGCCACCGAGTCCTTCGCCAAGGCCAACCTCAACCGGACGCTGGAGGAGTCCCTCGCGGTGTTCGAGCCGGTGGTGCGGCACGCGAAGGACGCGGGCGTGCGGGTGCGCGGCTATGTGTCCATGTGCTTCGGCGACCCGTGGGAGGGCCCGGTGCCGCTCGCCCAGGTGGCGCGGGTGTGCGGGGCGCTGCGCGACATGGGCTGCGACGAACTGAGCCTCGGCGACACCATCGGAGTGGCCACCCCGGGCCAGGTCCGCGCCCTGCTCGCCCTGCTGAACGAACGGGGCGTGCCGACCGACGCGATCGGCGTCCACTTCCACGACACGTACGGGCAGGCGCTCGCCAACACCCTGGCCGCCCTCCAGCACGGCGTCACCACCGTGGACGCCTCCGCCGGGGGGCTCGGCGGCTGCCCGTACGCCAAGTCCGCCACCGGCAACCTCGCCACCGAGGACCTCGTCTGGATGCTGCACGGTCTCGGCATCGAGACGGGGGTCGACCTCGGCCGTCTGACCGCCACCAGCGTGTGGATGGCCGAACAGCTGGGCCGGCCCAGCCCGTCCCGTACCGTCCGCGCTCTCTCCCACAAGGACCAGTGATCAGCATGGACCACCGTCTCAGCCCCGAGCTGGAGGAACTCCGCCGCACGGTGGAGGAGTTCGCGCACGACGTGGTGGCGCCGAAGATCGGCGACTTCTACGAGCGGCACGAGTTCCCCTACGAGATCGTCCGCGAGATGGGCCGCATGGGCCTGTTCGGGCTGCCGTTCCCGGAGGAGTACGGCGGCATGGGCGGCGACTACCTGGCGCTGGGCCTCGCCCTCGAGGAACTGGCCCGGGTGGACTCGTCGGTGGCGATCACGCTGGAGGCGGGTGTCTCGCTGGGCGCGATGCCGCTGCACCTGTTCGGCACGGAGGAGCAGAAGCGGGAGTGGCTGCCCCGCCTGTGCTCGGGCGAGATCCTGGGCGCGTTCGGGCTGACGGAACCGGACGGCGGCAGCGACGCCGGGGCGACCCGTACGACGGCCCGGCTGGACCCGGACACGGACGAGTGGGTGATCAACGGCACCAAGTGCTTCATCACCAACTCCGGTACGGACATCACGGGCCTGGTCACCGTCACCGCGGTCACCGGCCGCAAGCCGGACGGCCGCCCGGAGATCTCCGCCATCATCGTGCCGTCCGGCACCCCGGGCTTCACGGTGGCGGCGCCCTACTCGAAGGTCGGCTGGAACGCCTCCGACACCCGCGAGCTGTCGTTCGCCGACGTCCGTGTCCCCGCGGCCAACCTGCTGGGCGAACAGGGCCGTGGCTACGCCCAGTTCCTGCGCATCCTGGACGAGGGCCGCATCGCCATCGCCGCGCTGGCCACGGGCCTGGCCCAGGGCTGCGTGGACGAGTCGGTGAAGTACGCGAAGGAACGTCACGCCTTCGGCCGCCCGATCGGCGCCAACCAGGCCATCCAGTTCAAGATCGCCGACATGGAGATGAAGGCCCACACGGCCCGCCTGGCCTGGCGCGACGCGGCTTCCCGCCTGGTCGCGGGCGAACCCTTCAAGAAGGAGGCCGCCCTCGCCAAGCTCCACTCCTCCACGGTCGCCGTGGACAACGCCCGCGACGCCACCCAGATCCACGGCGGCTACGGCTTCATGAACGAGTACCCGGTGGCCCGCATGTGGCGCGACTCCAAGATCCTGGAGATCGGCGAGGGCACGAGCGAGGTCCAGCGGATGCTGATCGCCCGGGAACTGGGCCTGGTGGGCTGAGGCGACGCCGCTCGCGCGGGGTTACGGCTGTCCGGGGAGCGGCCGGCTCGGCGGTTCCCCGGACACCACGCCGCGTTCCGTCCTCATGCGCCACAAGCCGCCGCGCGCACCGTTTCCGAGCGGAAGCCGTACCCCACCTCCGGTGCCAGGCCGTGGTAGTGGCGGAAGTTGTAGATGAGCGGGCTCCAGAGAGCGGGGTCGATGTGCTGGGTGCCCGGCACGACGATGCGTTCGTCGGCGTGGACGCGCAGCACCTCGCACTCGACGCTGAGGAAGAGACCCGCTCCGCCCGGCGTCAGCGCCCGGGCCCGTGCCTCGAACTGCAGCGCGCACTCGGCGACCCGCGGCGGCTTCACGAGGTGGGAAGCGTCCGGGGTGAGCCCGGAGGCGGCGAACTTGTCGGGCTCGTACCGGTACGCCGCGCGCTTGCTCTCGGGCACCGGGTTCGCCCCGGTGAGCGGTGCGAGGCGCTCCACCCGCTCCCACAGCTCCGGCGAGGCGACGTTGATCACCAGCTCGGCGCGCGCCGCGAGGTTGCGCGCGGTCTGGCTCTCGCTGCCCACCCCCAGGACGATGTGCTGCCCCAGCGCCCAGGCGGAGGAGATCGGGGCGAGGTTGAACGTGCCGTCGTCGTTCTCGGTGCTCAGCAGGACCACGGGCGTGCCGAAGTACAGGATGCTCGGCCGGACCACTCGGTGGGTGTCAGTCGTCATGGACCAAGACGCTAGGGGCGGAACGTTTCGGTGCACGCCGAAGCATGGTCTGCCGACAGCTCCGGCCATCCCGGCGGTTCCCTGTCCGTGGCGACCACCGACGTGAAGACCGGACAGGGCTTCCTGAACTGGGAGTCCGGCCCGGCGCGGTCGCCGCGGCCGTGTTCCCCCACGCGGTCCAGGAGTCCAGGCTCGTGCCCGCCGAGGACTCCCGTGTCGTACGACTGACGGACCGGGGTCGCGACGCCTTCCGACGACGCCTGGACCTGCCCGACGAGCCCCTCACGGCACGGTGAGCGGGCCCCTCAGGCCGAGCAGGCGCAGACAGCGGCCCTCGGCCAGTACGTTCACCAGGCATGGTCCAAGCCCACGGCGATGACACGAGACCCGAGGCCTCCGTGATCGTCACCCGTGACGATCACGGTCAGGTCGCCGTCCTGACCGCGGAGTTCCCCGGCACGGGGGCGAGTTCCTGTTCCTGCCCCGAGGCAAGGCCGAGGCGGGTGAGACGCCGGAACAGTGCGCCTGCCGCGAACCCCTCGAAGAGACGGGCATCACCGCGCGGTCCTGTCGGCACCTCGGTTCGTAGGCCATGACGCTCGACTCCACCGCCCAGGTCCACCTCTTCCAGGCCGCACAACTCTCCTGCGGCCCTCAGCAACTCATGCCGTGGGAAGCGGACTTCGAGCTCATGTGGTGGACGATGGACGACGCGCTCAGGGCCGTCGGCGAGGGCCGTTTCCTCTTGCAGGGCGGCCCCTTGGCGCTGCTTCTCGCAAGCAGGGTGTCCGTCGGCTTCCGGGGCTGATGGGCTGAGGAGACACCGCTCACGTGAGTTGCGTGGGTTGGGCTGGGCCCGGGTTGCCAGTTGCCGCGGGGCCGCGGAAAGTGGCCGACTGAAGTATCTCGGCCCCTGCCGTCGGCTGCGTTCGCATCGTGGGCCGGCGGTGAGCCCGGTAGAGGGGTGGGGTTGTTTTGGGATGCTTGTCCATAACTAGCCCCCCTCCCCCTCGCCCTCTCACCCGGAGGGCTCGGACAGCCCGGGCCCTCCGACGGGCCGCAAGCCGCTTGACCCACCCGGCGTGCAGGCGAGGCGCGACCGCGTACCACCTACCGCCCCACAAGACGCTGAGCCGACCCGGCGTGCAGGCGAGGCGCGGGTGCGTCCCCCGCCCTACGGTGCCCGGTCAGCTTGCCCGGTGGTCCGGTGCCGGGCTGGGCCACTGTCCTTCCGGGCCGCTCGCTCGCTTCTGCCCCGTGCTGGAGCGGGCCGTGTCAAGGGTGGGCCGCAGGCCCATCGCCGAAGGCGACGCGCAGCGCCCTTGAGGCGGACCGTGGAAGCACGACACTCACCCAGAAACGAGCGGCCCCACGGTCACTTGAGAGAAGAGGTGAAGGCGTCCCACGTGACGGGACTGACGCCACCTCGACATGGTGCGCGCCAACCCACCCCCTGGACATCAGCTGAGGTTAGGCTAACCTACCTTCGAACCTGTCCGGCGGGCGCTCCGCCCCGGTCGAAAGCAGTCATACCCATGTCCCATGCCCGTGCCACCCACCTCACCCGCCGCGGACTGCTCGCCGCGGGCGGCGCCCTCGGTCTCGGTGCCGCGCTCGCCGCCTGCGGGGACGACAAGGGCAAAGACGGTGGCTCCGGCGGGAGCACGGGCACGGGCAAGTCCGGCCCCTGGTCGTTCAAGGACGACCGCGGCACGACCGTGAAGCTGGACAAGGTCCCCGCGAACATCGTCGCGTTCACCGGCGTCGGCGCCGCGCTGTACGACTACGGCATCCAGGTCAAGGGCGTCTTCGGCCCGACGAAGACCACCGCCGGCAAGCCCGACGTCCAGGCCGGCGACATGGACATCAGCAAGGTGACGATCCTGGGCAACACCTGGGGCCAGTTCAACATCGAGAAGTACGCCTCCCTCGCCCCGGACGTACTCATCACGACGATGTTCGACGGCTCCGGCACCCTCTGGTACGTCCCCGAGGAGTCGAAGAAGAAGATCGGCCAGCTGGCCCCCAGCGTCGGCATCTCCGTCTACGACCGTCAGCTCACCCAGCCGCTCCAGCGCATGTGGGACCTCGCCGCCTCGCTCGGCGCGGACATGAAGGCCGCCAAGGTCACGGACGCCAAGAAGCGGTTCGAGGACGCCGCCGCCCGGCTGCGCGCCGCCGCCAAGGCCAAGCCGGACCTCAAGGTGATGGCCGGCAGCGCCAGCGACCAGCTGTTCTACGTCTCCGGCAGCAACCTCTCCATCGACCTGGAGTACTTCAAGTCCCTCGGCGTGAACTTCGTGGAGCCCCCGGAGAGCGCCAAGAAGCAGGGCGGCGGCTGGTACGAGTCGCTGAGCTGGGAGAACGTCGACAAGTACGACGCCGACATCATCATGATGGACGACCGCTCCTCGGCCATCCAGCCCGCCGACATCACCAAGGCCACCTGGAAGAAGCTGCCCGCGGTGAAGGCGGGCCAGGTCATCCCCCGCTCCCCCGAGCCGATCCTCTCGTACGACAAGTGCGTACCGCTGCTCACCCACTTGGCCGAGGCCCTGGAGAAGGCCAAGAAGGTCAGCTGACGACGGTCCAGCCCGCCCACAAAGCCCTGAACACCACCCTCAGGAGCCACACATGACGACGGCCGTAGCCGCCCCGTTCCGTTTCTTCTCCCTCCAGGTCGTACGGACGAGGCGGCTCGGCCCGTCCCTGGTCCGGGTCACCTTCACCGGTTCCGACCTGCACGCCTTCCACTCCGACGGGCACGACCAGTCCCTGTCGCTGTTCCTTCCGCACCCCGGGCAGAGCGAGCCCGCGGTCCCGCTGGAGCTGGGCGACGGCTGGTGGCAGGGCTGGCGGGAACTGCCGGACGACGTACGGGCCGTGATGCGCTCGTACACGCTGCGGGCGCTGCGCCGCGACCCCGACGAGATCGACATCGACTTCGCGCTGCACGGCGTCGAGCCGGGCGCCGCCACCCCGGCCGGGCCCGCCTCCCGCTGGGCCGCCCGGGCCGCCGCCGGCGACCGGGTGCTGCTGCTCGGCCCGGCCGTCGCCGACAACCGGGCCATCCGCTTCCGCCCGCCCGCGGACACCGACCTCGTCGTGCTGTGCGGCGACGAGACGGCCGTGCCCGCCGCGACCTCGATCCTCGAAGCCCTGCCCGCCGGCACCCGGGTGCGGGCCTGGCTGGAGGTGCCGCACGCCGGTGACATGCAGGACGTGCGCACGGAGGCGGACGCGGAGATCACCTGGCTCGTACGGCACGACGGGTCCCCCATGGCCGTCGACGCCGTACGGGCCGCCCCGCTGCCGGGCGCCGAGCGGCCGTATGTGTGGCTCGCCGGGGAGTCCGGCCAGGTCAAGGCGTTGCGGCGGCACTTCGTCGGCGAACGCGGGGTGGACCGGCGGCGCGTGACGTTCGTCGGCTACTGGCGCCAGGGGCTGACGGAGGAACAGCTCCGCGCGACGGGCGAGTAGGCCCCGAAGCCCTCCCCCTTTGGCTTGTTCCGGTCTTGGGAGAGGCACGCCTCCACCCGTGAAACTTAGGTTAGGCTAACCTAAGCTCATCCCCGCACGGATCGTCCCCCCGGAGGACCCCCACATGCGCTCGCACCTGCTCAATGGCCTCACCGCGGAGCACTACCGCCGCTCCGTGACCGAAGGAGTCGAGCGGGTGGCGGCCAAACTCGCCACCACCGACCGTCCGTTCACCGGCGTCACCGTGGACACCCTCTCCCCCGCCATCGACGCGATCGACCTCGACCGTCCGCTGGGCGACACCACCGCCGTCCTGGACGAACTGGAGGACGTCTACCTGCGGGACGCGGTCTACTTCCACCACCCGCGCTACCTGGCCCACCTCAACTGCCCGGTGGTCATCCCGGCGGTGCTCGCCGAGGCCGTGCTCTCCGCCGTCAACTCCTCGCTGGACACCTGGGACCAGTCGGCCGGCGGCACCCTCATCGAGCGCAAGCTCATCGACTGGACGGCCGCCCGCATCGGCCTCGGCCCCGCCGCCGACGGCGTCTTCACCTCCGGCGGCACCCAGTCCAACCTCCAGGCGCTGCTGCTCGCGCGGGAGGAGGCCAAGCCGGGGCGGGCCGGGTGGGAAGAGGGGGACTCGCTCGCGAAACTGCGGATCTTCGCCTCCGAGGCCGGCCACTTCAGCGTCAAGAAGTCCGCGAAACTGCTCGGGCTCGGCCCGGACGCCGTCGTCACCGTCCCCGTCGACCACGACAAGCGCATGCAGACGGTCGCCCTCGCCCGCGAACTGGAGCGCTGCGTGCGCGACGGCCTGGTCCCCATGGCCGTCGTCGCCACCGCCGGCACCACCGACTTCGGCTCCATCGACCCGCTGCCGGAGATCGCCGGGCTGTGCGCCCAGTACGGCGTGTGGATGCACGTGGACGCCGCCTACGGCTGCGGGCTGCTCGCCTCCCTGAAGCACCGGGACCGCATCGACGGCATCGAGCGCGCCGACTCGGTCACCGTCGACTACCACAAGTCCTTCTTCCAGCCGGTCAGTTCCTCCGCCGTGCTGGTCCGGGACGCGGCCACCCTGCGGCACGCCACCTACCACGCGGAGTACCTCAACCCGCGCCGGATGGTGCAGGAACGTATCCCCAACCAGGTGGACAAGTCCCTCCAGACCACCCGCCGCTTCGACGCCCTCAAGCTGTGGCTGACCCTGCGCACGATGGGCGCCGACGGCATCGGGCAGCTCTTCGACGAGGTGTGCGACCTGGCCCACCAGGGCTGGGAACTGCTCGCCGCCGACCCGCGCTACGACGTCGTGGTCGAACCCACCCTGTCCACGCTGGTCTTCCGCTACATCCCGGCCGCCGTCACCGACCCGGCCGAGATCGACCGGGCCAACCTCCACGCCCGCAAGGCCCTGTTCGCCTCCGGTGACGCCGTGGTCGCGGGCACCAAGGTGGCCGGCCGCCACTACCTGAAGTTCACCCTGCTCAACCCCGAGACCAAGGCGGACGACATCGCCGCCGTCCTCGATCTGATCGCCGGCCATGCCGAGCAGTACCTGGGAGAGTCCCTTGACCGCGCGTCCTGACAGCCCGACCGAGACCTACGACTTCGTGGGGATCGGGCTCGGCCCCTTCAACCTCGGCCTCGCCTGCCTCACCGAGCCGATCGACGGACTGCACGGCGTGTTCCTGGAGTCCAAGCCCGGCTTCGAGTGGCACGCCGGAATGTTCCTGGACGGCGCCCACCTCCAGACCCCGTTCATGTCGGACCTGGTCACCCTGGCCGACCCCACCTCGCCGTACTCCTTCCTCAACTACCTGAAGGAGAAGGGCAGACTGTACTCGTTCTACATCCGCGAGAACTTCTACCCGCTGCGCGTCGAGTACGACGACTACTGCCGCTGGGCCGCCGGGAAACTGAGCAGCGTCCGCTTCGGCACCACCGTCACCGAGGTCTCCCACGACGGTGAGCTGTACGCCGTGCGCACCGCGGCCGGGGACACCTACCGCGCCCGGCACCTGGTGCTGGGCACCGGAACCGCCCCCTTCGTCCCCGAGGCGTGCCGGGACCTCGGCGGGGACTTCCTGCACACCTCCGAGTACATGCACCGCAAGGCGGAGCTGCTGGGGAAGGAGTCCATCACCGTCGTCGGCAGCGGGCAGAGCGCGGCCGAGATCTACTACGAGCTGCTCTCGCAGATCGACACGCACGGCTACCGGCTCAACTGGATCACCCGCTCCCCGCGGTTCTTCCCGCTCGAGTACACCAAGCTGACCCTGGAGATGACCTCCCCGGACTACATCGACTACTTCCGGGCGCTGCCCGAGGAGACCCGCTACCGGCTGGAGAAGCAGCAGAAGGGCCTGTTCAAGGGCATCAACTCGGATCTGATCGACTCCATCTTCGACCTGCTGTACCAGAAGAACGTCGAGAGCGGCGACCGCGGGGTGCCCACCCGGCTGCTGACCAACTCCACGCTGCGCACGGCGTCCTACGCGGACGGCTCGTACACCCTCGGCTTCCACCAGGACGAGCAGGGCAAGGACTTCGAGATCCGCACCGAGGGACTGGTCCTGGCCACCGGCTACCACTACACCCCGCCGGCCTTCCTCGCCCCCATCCGCGACCGCCTCCGCTTCGACGGCCACGGCCGCTTCGACGTGGCCCGCAACTACAGCGTGGACGTCACCGGCCGCGGGATCTTCCTGCAGAACGCCGGCGTCCACACCCACAGCATCACCAGCCCCGACCTGGGCATGGGCGCGTACCGGAACGCGTACATCATCCGAGAGCTCCTCGGCACCGAGTACTACCCGGTCGAGAAGTCCATCGCCTTCCAGGAGTTCGCAGCATGACCTTCACGTTCCGCCCCGTAGACCCCCTGGACGACGCCAAGCTGCTGTATTCCTGGGTCACGCATCCCAAGGCCGCCTTCTGGATGATGCAGGAGGCGCGGCTGGAGGACGTCGAGCGGGCCTACATGGAGATAGCGGCCGACGAGCACCATCACGCGCTGTTCGGGCTGCGCGACGGTGAGCCGGTGTTCCTGATGGAGAAGTACGACCCCGCGCACCGCGAGCTGGTGGGGCTGTACGAGGCGCGGCCGGGGGACGTCGGGATGCACTTCCTGACGCCGGCCACGGACCGGCCGGAACACGGGTTCACCCGGGCCGTGCTCACCGCCGTGATGGCGCACCTGTTCGAGGACCCGGCGGTGGAGCGGGTCGTGGTCGAGCCGGACGTCCGCAACACGGCGGTGCACGCCCTGAACGCGGCCGTCGGGTTCGTGGCCGAGCGGGAGATCGACAAGCCGGAGAAGCGGGCGCTGCTGAGCTTCTGCACCCGCGAGCAGTTCGAGAAGGCGGTGACCGCATGACCCTCGCCGACACCGTGGCCCATCTGTCCCCCGAGCGGTGGGCGAGGGCCAACCGGCTGCTGGTGCGCAAGGCACTGGCCGAGTTCGCGCACGAGCGGCTGATCACGCCGCAGGAGCAGGACGGCGGCCGGTACGTCGTCCGCAGCGACGACGGGCTGACCAGCTACCGGTTCGCCGCCGTGCGCCGGGCCCTGGACCACTGGCAGATCGACCCGGACTCGGTCACCCGGCACCGCGACGGCAGTGAACTGCCGCTCGCCGCGCTGGACTTCTTCATCGAGCTGAAGGAGTCGCTGGGGCTGAGCGACGAGATCCTGCCGGTGTACCTGGAGGAGGTCTCCTCCACCCTGTCGGGCACCTGCTACAAGCTCACCAAGCCCCGGGTGACCTCCGCCGAGCTGACGCGGGCCGGGTTCCAGGCGATCGAGACCGGGATGACCGAAGGCCACCCGTGTTTCGTCGCGAACAACGGGCGGCTGGGCTTCGGCGTCCACGAGTACCTGTCGTACGCGCCGGAGACTGCGAGTCCCGTCCGGCTGGTGTGGCTGGCCGCGCACCGCTCGCGGGCCGCGTTCACGGCCGGCGCCGGGATCGAGTACGAGCCGTTCCTGCGCGAGGAGCTGGGCGAGGAGACGGTGGCACGGTTCCGGGCCGTTCTCACCGGCCGGGGCCTGGACCCCGCCGACTACCTGTTCATCCCGGTCCACCCCTGGCAGTGGTGGAACAAGCTCAGCGTCACCTTCGCCGCCGAGGTGGCCCGGAACCTTCTGGTGCCGCTCGGCGAGGGCGACGACGAGTACCTGGCCCAGCAGTCGATCCGCACCTTCTTCAACACCAGTGCCCCGCACAAGCACTACGTGAAGACGGCGTTGTCGGTCCTCAACATGGGCTTCATGCGGGGTCTGTCGGCCGCCTACATGGAGGCCACCCCGGCGATCAACGACTGGCTGGCCCGGCTGATCGAGGACGACCCGGTGCTGAAGGCGAGCGGCCTGTCGATCATCCGGGAGCGGGCGGCCGTCGGTTACCGGCACCTGGAGTACGAGCGGGCCACCGACCGCTACTCGCCGTACCGCAAGATGCTGGCCGCGCTGTGGCGGGAGAGCCCGGTGCCCTCGCTGGAGGAGGGCGAGTCCCTGGCGACGATGGCCTCGCTGCTGCACGTCGACCACGAGGGCGCCTCCTTCGCGGGCGCGCTGATCGAGCGGTCGGGCCTGTCCCCGGTGGAGTGGCTGCGGCGGTACCTGCGGGCCTACTACACCCCGCTGCTGCACAGCTTCTACGCCTACGACCTGGTGTTCATGCCGCACGGCGAGAACACGGTCCTGGTGCTGAAGGACGGGGCGGTGCGGCGGGCGGTCTACAAGGACATAGCCGAGGAGATCGCCGTCATGGACCCGGACGCGGCGCTGCCCCCCGAGGTGGCGCGGATCCGGGTGGAGGTCCCCGAGGACAAGAAGCTGCTGTCGATCTTCACGGACGTCTTCGACTGCTTCTTCCGCTTCCTCGCCGCCCAGCTGGCCGCCGAGGGCGTCCTGGAGGAGGACGGCTTCTGGCGCACGGTCGCCGAGGTCACCCGGGAGTACCAGGAGGCGCACCCCGAACTGGCCGAGCGGTTCCGGCAGTACGACATGTTCGCCCCGGAGTTCGCGCTGTCCTGCCTGAACCGGCTCCAGCTGCGGAACAACCGGCAGATGGTGGACCTCGCCGACCCGTCCGGCGCGCTCCAGCTGGTCGGCACCCTGAAGAACCCCCTCGCCGGCTTCTGAGGGCCCCACGGGCGGACGGGCACCCCGGGGTACGGTCCCCCGGGGTGCCCGTCGGTGTTCACCGGTCAGGGTGCCGGCCAGGGAACCTCCGGCGAGTGGTAGTAGCCGATGCCGAGGGCGTCCCAGCGCGGGCCCTGTGCGGCCAGCCGCTCCCGGTAGCCGTCCCAGCCCAGCCGGGCGGCCGGCGACCAGCCCAGCTCGGCCGCCCCGGCGAACCGGGGGAAGGCCAGGTACTCGATGTCGGCGGAGGTCCGCACGGTCTCCGACCACAGCGGTGCCTCGACGCCCCGGACGGCCGAGGCGGGCACCCCGGCGAGGTAGGCGCCCGGGTCCCAGTCGTAGGAGCGCCGTGCCTCCACCAGGCCCGCCCACTTGGTGCCGATGGGGGTGGCGGCGTTGTACTTCATGTCGAGGTAGACGCGGTCGGCCGGGGACAGGATCAGCTGGGTGCCGTTCCGGGCGGCCTCGGCGACCTGTTCCTTCTCGGCGGCGCCGGTGCGGTCCAGGCCCCAGTACTGGGCGAGGGCGCCGCGGGCCGGGTGGGCGCCGGTGAGCTGGTGCCAGCCGATGACCGTCTTGCCGTAGCGGGCGACCACGGGCTGGACCCGGTCCATGAAGCTCACGTAGTCGGCGTGGCTGGTGGAGTACGCCTCGTCGCCGCCGATGTGCAGATAGCGGCCGGGGGTGAGCGCGGCCAGCTCGCGGATCACGTCGTCCACGAAGTCGTAGGTGACCTCCTTGGGCACGCACAGCGAGCTGAAGCCGACCTTGGTGCCGGTGTAGGGCGGGGGTGCCACGCCGTCGCAGTTCAGTTCGGCGTAGGAGGACAGGGCCGCGTTGGTGTGGCCGGGCATGTCGATCTCGGGGACCACCTCCAGATAGCGGGAGGCGGCGTAGCGGACGATCTCCCGGTACTCGGCCTTGGTGTAGTAGCCGCCCGGGCCGCCGCCGACCTGGGTGGCGCCGCCGTGGGTGGCCAGGCGCGGCCAGGAGTCGACGGCGATGCGCCAGCCCTGGTCGTCGCTGAGGTGCAGGTGCAGTTCGTTGACCTTGTAGAGGGCCACCTGGTCGATGTAGCGCTTGACCTGGGCGACGGTGAAGAAGTGCCGGGAGACGTCGAGCATGGCGCCCCGGTAGGCGTAGCGGGGGCGGTCCTGCACGGTGCCGCCGGCGATCTGCCAGGGGCCTCGCTGGACGGTCTTCTTCTCGACGGTCGGCGGCAGGAGCTGACGCAGGGTCTGGACGCCGTGGAACAGCCCGGCGGGGGTGCGCGCGGTGAGGGTCACGCCGCCGGCGGCGCTGTGCAGCCGGTAGCCCTCGGCGCCGTAGTCGCCCTTCTGCAGGCGGAGCCGGATGCCGCCGCCGCCGTGGTCGGTGACCGGCAGCGGGTAGCCGGTGGACGGGCGCAGGATGCCGGCGAGGTACGCGCCGACGCGGCGGACCTCGGCGGAGCCGCCGACGCGGATGCGGGTGGCGCGGGTGATGCGGTAGGGCGCACCGCCCGGTGTGACGGAGACGGGCGCCGGGACCACGCGTTCCAGTGGCGTGGGGGCGGCGGCGGCCCGGGCCTCGGTGGCCGCGCCGATGCCGGAGGCACCGGCCGCCGCGAGCAGCAGCAGGGTCGCGAGGATGCGGGACGTCCGGGGAGTCGTGCCGTGGTTCGGTCTCACATGCGCTCCCTTCGGTGGGGGGAGGTGACCCTCGGACGGGGTCGTCCTCCACTGTGCCGCAGATCGGGTGAAACAATCCCCCTATGGCGGACATCATCCAGAAGGACGGCACCTGGGCCTTCGACGGCGACGCCCTGCGCATCACCCCGGGCCGGGAGAAGAACGTGAGTCCGCTCCGCCGTGAGCTGGGCGAACTCGTCGTGCCGCTGGGCGCGTTGGCCGGTGTCTCGCTGGAACAGGGCCGGAAGTCGGGACGGCTCAGGCTGCGGCTGCGCGACGGCGCCGATCCGCTGCTCCAGGCCACCGCCGGCCGGCTCACCGAGCCGCACGACCCGTACCAGCTGGCCGTGGAGCCCGACCGGTACGGCGTGGCGGAGTACGTCGCCGACGAGGTGCGCAACGCCCTGCTGCTGGAGGGGGTTTCGCCCGCACCGGTCGACGCGTACCTGCTGCCGGGACCGTCGCTGCCGGTGTCCGCCTCGGCCGGGGACGGCACGGCGGGCTTCGACGGGGAGCGGGTGCGGCTGGAGTGGAACTGGAAGACGGAGGAGTCCAAGGCGTCGGCCGGCCCGCGCACGATCGCCCTCGCGGACATCACCGGGGTGGAGTGGCAGCCGGCGGCCGGTCTGGAGAACGGGTACCTGCGGTTCCTGGTGCGCGGCGCCCCGGTCGGCGCGCCGCCCAAGTACGACCCGAACGCGGTGGAGTTGTGGGGGTTCCGGAAGGACCCGCTGATGGCCCTGGTCGCGGCGGCGGTGCAGGCGCGGCTGCCGCACCCCTCGGCGGCGCGGGCGGAGGCGGGGCGGATCCCGGCGCAGCGGGCCGTGGAGCCGGCCGGTGCGCCGGCCGGGGACGACCACGACACGCTGCTGCGGCGGCTGCGGGAACTGGGCGAGCTGCACCGCGACGGGGTGCTCACGGACGAGGAGTTCGCGCTGGCCAAACAGGCGGTCCTCAGGCGCCTGTGAGGAAGGCGCCTGCGAGGACCGCCCGCGGGGCGGGGGCTACTTGGCCGTGCGGGACACCGTGAAGTGGTCGATGCGGTCGCCGGTCTCGGCGATGCCCGACACCTTCAGGGTGGTCTGGCGGCCCCTGGGCGCGGGGCTGACGTCCACGCGCAGGAAGGAGTAGTTCAGGTAGCGCACCCGGGACCAGCCGACGGTCTCGTGGACCTTGCCGTCCCTGGTGTTGACGAACGAGGCGACGGAGTCGGTCGCGTGCTCGTGGCCCTCGTAGGTGTCGGGGGCGGAGAAGGCGTACAGGCTGCGGCCGGCGGCGCCGGCGGTGACGTAGACCACGCCGTCGGTCTCGGGGTAGGCCGTGCCGCCGATGGGCAGTTCCTTGGCGACCTCGCCGGCCTTGATGACGTCGGTGCGCTCGTACTGGTGGTTGTGGCCGTTGATGACCAGGTCCACGGTGTACTTCTCGAACAGCGGCACCCACTCCTGGCGCACCCCGCCCTCGGAGGCGTGGGCGGTGGAGGTGCAGTAGGCGCAGTGGTGGAAGAAGACCACGATGAAGTCCACCTCCTTGGCGGCGCGGTACTTCTTCAGCTGCCCTTCCAGCCATGTCGTCTGGGTTCCGCCGGAGATGCCCAGGTTCGCCGGGATCTCGAAGGAGATGTCGTTGGCGTCGAGGGAGATGACGGCGGTGTTGCCGTAGACGAAGGAGTAGACGCCGGGCAGGTTCTTCCGGTCCGGGCCGTTGTCCGGCAGGGTCCAGCGGGCGTCCTCGCCGCCGTAGCCGTTGGGCGAGTACCAGGCCTCCATGTCGTGGTTGCCGTACGCCGGCATCCACGGCACCTGCTTGGCGACGGTCTCGGTCTGGGCGAGGAAGGAGTCCCAGGTGCGCGCGTCGAAGCCGGTGTCGGCGGTCTTGCCCGCGCCGGACGGGTCGGCGTAGGCGATGTCGCCGGCGTGCAGGTGGAAGGCGGGGTTCTGGCCGAGCAGGAGGCTGTTGTTGGCCAGGCCGTGGTAGCCGACGCCCTCGTCGCCGAAGGCGGTGAAGGTGAACGGCGCCTTGTGGGCGGGGGCGGTGGTGAAGGTGCCCACGGTGCCCAGCAGGTGCGGCTCGGCCGGGTCGAAGCCCTGGTGACCCACGCCGTAGTAGTACGTCCGGCCCGGGCGCAGGTGGGTCAGCCTGGCGTGCAGGTAGTACTGGGTGTGGTCGCCGCTCGCGCCGACCCCGGCCGGGGTGTACAGGGTGCGGACCTCGGCCTCGATCCGGCGGGAGAGGTCCCAGGGGTGGGCGCCGATCCGGACGAACGGCTTCCTGACGGCGACCGGGACCTGCCAGGAGACGGTGATCTCGGTGCGCGGGTCGTTGCCCCAGGCCAGGTGGCGGCCGAAGGGGGCGACACGGGCGCCGTCGACCTGGGCCGCGGCGGGGGCGGAAGACCGGGTGGGCACGGCGGCCCGGGCGGTGGCACCCGGCACGAACGCGCCACCGGCGACGGCGCCCAGCGTGACCGCGCCGCCCCTGATCATGGTGCGCCGCGAGAACCTGGCGCGCAGGTACTCGTGCTGTTCGGCCATGCTCATGCGCTCGGCCAGCTTCTCGGGAACGCCCATACGAGGAATGTCCATGGCGTCTGAAACTGGTCGGCTCGGGCAACGGGATGCCGGACTCCGGGTGGACGGTGGGCGAACAGGGCGCCATAAGAGTTTCAACAGCCCTCTGCCCGGAATCGGGCACGATTCTTGCGAAACAGGCGCCGGTACCCCAGGATCTACCGGGTGCACGACGAACTCGTAGATCATCTGACGCGGTCCACGCCCCTGAGCCGGGGCGAGGCGCTGCGCGTGGTCCAGGACGTGCTCGCCTACTTCGACGAGACGGCCCAGGAGTACGTCCGTCGCCGCCACCGCGAGCTCCAGGCCCAGGGCCTGGTGAACGCGGAGATCTTCCAGCGGATCGAGGCGGACCTGAAATACCGGGCGGTGGCGCCGCCGGAGCTGACGCTCAGGCAGCTGCGCCGCATGGTCTACGGCTGACCGGCGGCCCCGGCCCACCCAGGACAGCCCGGCCCCCACCGCCGGCCCGGACCAGCGACACCCAAGGGATACCTCTATACATGTGCGGAATTGTCGGTTACATCGGGAAGCGTGACGTCGCCCCCCTCCTCCTGGAGGGCCTCCAGCGCCTGGAGTACCGCGGCTACGACTCCGCGGGCATCGTCGTCACCTCCCCGAAGACGCCCGGTCTGAAGATGGTCAAGGCCAAGGGCCGGGTGCGCGACCTGGAGGCGAAGGTCCCGGCGCGCTTCAAGGGCACCACCGGCATCGCCCACACCCGCTGGGCCACCCACGGCGCCCCCTCCGACGTGAACGCCCACCCGCACATGTCGGCCGACCAGAAGGTGGCCGTCGTCCACAACGGCATCATCGACAACGCCGCCGACCTGCGCCGCAAGCTGGAGGCGGACGGAGTCGAGTTCCTCTCCGAGACCGACACCGAGGTCCTCACCCACCTGATCGCCCGCTCGACGGCCGAGAAGCTGGAGGACAAGGTCCGCCAGGCGGTCCGGCTGGTCGAGGGCACCTACGGCATCGCCGTCCTGCACGCCGACTTCCCGGACCGCATCGTGGTGGCCCGCAACGGCTCCCCGGTCGTCCTCGGCATCGGCGAGAAGGAGATGTTCGTCGCCTCCGACATCGCCGCGCTGGTCACCCACACCCGTCAGATAGTGACCCTCGACGACGGCGAGATGGCCACCCTCAAGGCCGACGACTTCCGCACCTACACCACCGAGGGCACGCGCACCACCGCCGAGCCCACCACGGTGGAGTGGGAGGCCGAGTCGTACGACATGGGCGGCCACGACACGTACATGCACAAGGAGATCTTCGAGCAGGCCGACGCCGTGGACCGGGTGCTGCGCGGCCGGATCGACGACCGGTTCTCCACCGTGCACCTCGGCGGCCTCAACCTGGACGCCCGCGAGGCCCGGCGGATCCGCCGGGTGAAGATCCTCGGCTGCGGCACCTCGTACCACGCGGGCATGATCGGCGCCCAGATGATCGAGGAGCTGGCCCGCATCCCCGCCGACGCCGAGCCGGCCTCCGAGTTCCGCTACCGCAACGCGGTCGTGGACCCCGACACCCTGTACATCGCGGTCTCCCAGTCCGGTGAGACGTACGACGTCCTGGCGGCCGTGCAGGAGCTGAAGCGCAAGGGCGCCCGGGTCCTCGGCGTGGTCAACGTGGTCGGCTCGGCGATCGCCCGCGAGGCCGACGGCGGCGTCTACGTCCACGCGGGCCCCGAGGTCTGCGTCGTCTCCACCAAGTGCTTCACCAACACCACGGTGGCCTTCGCCCTGCTGGCGCTGCACCTGGGCCGCACCCGCGACCTGTCGGTCCGCGACGGCAAGCGGATCATCGAGGGCCTGCGCAACCTGCCGCGGCAGATCTCGGAGATCCTCGACCAGGAGGAGGAGATCAAGCGGCTGGCGGAGAGCTACGCCGACGCCCGCTCGATGCTCTTCATCGGCCGCGTCCGGGGCTACCCGGTGGCCCGCGAGGCCTCCCTGAAGCTCAAGGAGGTCTCCTACATCCACGCCGAGGCCTACCCGGCCTCCGAGCTGAAGCACGGCCCGCTGGCCCTCATAGAGCCGGCCCTGCCCACGGTCGCGATCGTCCCCGACGACGACCTGCTGGAGAAGAACCGCGCCGCCCTGGAGGAGATCAAGGCCCGTGAGGGCAAGATCCTCGCGGTGGCCCACCGGCACCAGGAGAAGGCGGACCAGACCATCATCGTCCCGAAGAACGAGGACGAGCTGGACCCGATCCTGATGGGCATCCCCCTCCAGCTCCTCGCCTACCACACGGCGAAGGCGCTCGGCCGGGACATCGACAAGCCGAGGAACCTCGCCAAGTCCGTCACGGTCGAGTAGGCGCCCCCACAGACACCGCCACAGAACGGACCCCCGCGTGTGCCACCGGTCACGCGGGGGTCCTTTCTCATGCCGCTCGACTTCGGCCGGTGGCCGTCACCCCCCGGCCCGCGGCACGCCGGGACACCGCCGTCGGCCAGTGCGCGAGCGCCGCCGTCGCCGCGTACCAGGCCACCGCGCCCGAGGCGACGGCCGCCCAGCCGCCGGCCCGGGCGAGCACGGAACTGCCGGCGAAGGCCGCCACGGCCAGCACCAGCATGGACAGGAACAGCAGCCCGTACAGCAGCCGGCCCAGGGCGTCCCGGCCGGTGAGGGTCAGGGTCAGGGCCACCAGGGCGAACAGCACCAGGAAGAGGCCGGCGGCGTTGGCCGGTCCGCGGTCCGACACGGCCCAGGCGAACCACAGGGCGCCGAGGGTGACGTACCCGGCGCCGGAGGCGGCCGCGCCGTCGTGCAGGGCCAGCAGGCCGACGAGGAAGAGGGTGACCCCGCCGACGTAATGGGCCACGGTCACGGTGTCGGAGGCGCCCACGCCGTGGATGACGCCGGTCGTCCCGAGCCCGAACGCCAGGAGGGTGAGGGCGAGGGCCAGCCGGCCGGCCACGGCGGTGGTCACGTTTCCCGCGGAGACATCGTTGTCCACGGCGGGCTCCCTTCGTGCAGGTGCGGTGGTGCGGTGCCCGGTATATGCCCCCCACCAGGGCCGGAACACCTGCTACGGGCGAGTAGTTCGCCTGTGCGCCAAGGGAGTTGGCGGGGCGTGGGATGCCCTAGGGAATGACGATCACGGGCCGTCGCGCCCGCTTGGCGAGCCGTCCCGCGACGGAGCCGAAGATCCGGCCGACGATGCCGTGGGTGGAGCCGACCACGATCGCGTCGGCCTCGTACTCCCGCCCCACCTCTTCGAGTTCGTGGCAGATGTCCCCGCCCCGCTCGACCAGGATCCAGGGGACCTCGGCCAGATAGTCGGCACAGGCCAGTTCGAGCCCCAGGACCTCGGTGCGGTGGTCCGGGACGTCGACGAAGACGGGCGGTTCGCAACCGGCCCACACGGTGGTCGGCAGCCGGTTGGCGACATGGACGATGATCAGGCCGGAGTGGGAACGGTGGGCCATGCCGATCGCGTAGGCGAGGGCGCGCTCACTCGAGGTGGAGCCGTCGAAGCCGACGACGACTCCGTGCCGGAAGGCGGGGTCGCAGGAAGGACGTGACGCTTCCGCCGCCAGGGGATCGGTCGCCGTGGGGTCGGCGACCGGCCGCTTGCGGTCCGCGGGTTCGAAGAATTCGTGACCGGCCATGGCTGTCTCGGCGTTGTGATCCTTTATGGGAAGGGACGACAGTGTGCGGCGGAGCTGTGTCCGGGAAACATCTTCCCAAGCCCATACCCCCAAGGGTACGGCGGCACGCCTCCTGAGCCCAGATCCCGCGCACGCTCCGTAAGCGGTCCCCCCGCCATCCGCAGGGGTTCACCGGAGCATGCACGAGCCGCGCCCGTAACGCAATGGTTGCTGCCCCGTACAGGCGGTTTGCACGGCGTTCACAGGTGTACCGTCGGTGACCGGCCGGTCGAACACGCGTTGAACGCGGGTGAGCCACCGCCACAGGGAGTACGAGATGCCCGGTCCCCGCCCCAGCAGCGACCCGCACCCCGCGCCGGACGCCGTCGGCGAGGTCATCGGGTGGGCGGCCTTCAGCTGCGTGCTCGTACCGGTCGTCCTGCTCTGGTACGGCGCCTCGCTCGCCGGTGCCGCCGGCACCGCGCTGGGCCTGACCGCCGTCACGGCCGTCTGCCGGGTGCTGCTGCGCCGGTCCGAGCGATGTGCCGCGCGTTGCGCCGCGCAAAGAGGTGGACGTCACACCCGGGGTCAGACACCGGTCGACTGACCTGTTTTCGCGCCTCCGAACGCTGCTTTTCAGCCAACTTCTGGATATCGCCCAGGAGAGCTCCGACCCACCCTCCAATCCCCGTTCCACCTGCAAGGAAAGGGTCCACAGGCCGGCGTGCACCCTATGCGGTTTGGCCACCGCCACAAGGCGCACTTCCCTGCACGCCCCGGGAGTGCAACGCTTCGTGATCGAATGCTTCACGCCAAGTTGTCATGTCGACAATGTCCGGCGTGTCGAACTGGCCACCGCGTGATCGCGGGAACCAGTAAATTCGATCTTGACTGTCTTTACGGCGGGGGACTCGTGCAGGACCGAGGGGAAACGTGCAGGAGCGACACAACCGAGGAGCCGCGACCACCGAGGGGGGCTTAGCAGTATGAGCCACGACTCCACTGCCGCGCAGGATGCCGCAGCCCGGAAGCTGTCCGGGCGACGCCGTAAGGAAATCGTCGCGGTGCTGCTGTTCAGCGGCGGCCCCATCTTCGAGAGTTCCATTCCGCTTTCGGTGTTCGGCATCGACCGCCAGGACGCCGGCGTACCGCGCTACCGGCTGCTGGTGTGCGCGGGCGAGGAAGGCCCCCTGCGGACCACCGGGGGCCTGGAACTCACCGCACCGCATGGGCTGGAGGCGATCTCCCGCGCCGGGACCGTCGTCGTGCCGGCCTGGCGGTCGATCACCTCGCCGCCGCCGGAGGAAGCGCTCGACGCGCTGCGCCGGGCACACGAGGAGGGCGCCCGCATCGTCGGGCTGTGCACCGGTGCCTTCGTGCTCGCGGCGGCCGGACTGCTGGACGGCCGCCCGGCGACCACCCACTGGATGTACGCGCCGACGCTGGCCAAGCGCTATCCGTCGGTGCACGTCGATCCGCGGGAGCTGTTCGTCGACGACGGCGATGTGCTGACGTCGGCGGGCACGGCGGCCGGGATCGACCTCTGCCTCCACATCGTGCGGACGGACCACGGCAACGAGGCGGCCGGCGCGCTCGCCCGGCGCCTGGTGGTCCCGCCGCGCCGGTCGGGCGGGCAGGAGCGCTACCTCGACCGGTCTTTACCCGAGGAGATCGGCGCCGACCCGCTGGCCGAGGTCGTCGCCTGGGCGCTGGAACACCTCCACGAGCAGTTCGACGTGGAGACACTGGCGGCACGCGCCTACATGAGCCGCCGCACGTTCGACCGCCGGTTCCGCTCGCTCACCGGGAGCGCGCCGCTGCAGTGGCTGATCACACAGCGGGTGCTCCAGGCGCAGCGGCTGCTGGAGACGTCGGACTACTCGGTGGACGAGGTGGCGGGCCGCTGCGGCTTCCGCTCCCCGGTGGCCCTGCGCGGCCACTTCCGCCGCCAGCTCGGCTCCTCCCCCGCCGCCTACCGGGCCGCCTACCGGGCCCGCCGGCCGCAGGGCGACAAGCCGGGCGAGCCGGAGCCGGCGGTGCCGGTGACCGGCCCGCAGGGCGCGCCCACGGGTCTGTCCGGCCCGGGACCGGCGGGCGGCCCCGCCCCCGCGCTGCTCCACGAGCACCGCGACGGCGGGGTCCCGCTGCAGAGCCGCCGCGCCCCGGCCGGCGCGGTGGGTCTGCTCCCGGGCCCGCGCAGCGGTAACTGAGCGCCCCGGAGGAGGGGGGCGGGCATGTCCCGCCCCCCTCCTCCGCTCCGGGTCCTGCGCTCCGGGACCTTTGCTCCGCAGCCGGGACGACGGCCCTTGCCGCGGGGCACGGGAGTACGGGGGTACGGGGGGCACGGGGACACGGGGGCACCCAAAGACTCAGGTGCGCTTTAGGGTGGTCGCATGAACGATCGCATGGTGTGGATCGACTGCGAGATGACCGGCCTCTCGCTGTCCGACGACGCGCTCATCGAGGTGGCCGCCCTCGTCACCGACTCCGAGCTGAACGTACTCGGCGAGGGGGTGGACATCGTCATCCGCCCGCCGGCCCGGGCGCTGGAGACGATGCCGGAGGTGGTGCGTCAGATGCACACCGCGTCCGGACTGCTCGCGGAGCTGGAGCGGGGCACGACCCTCGCGGACGCCGAGGAGCAGGTCCTGGCGTATGTGCGCGAGCACGTGAAGGAGCCCGGCAAGGCCCCGCTGTGCGGGAACTCCGTGGGCACCGACCGCGGCTTCCTGCTGCGGGACATGCCGACCCTGGAGGACTACCTCCACTACCGGATCGTCGACGTCTCCTCGGTCAAGGAGCTGGCCCGCCGCTGGTACCCGAGGGCGTACTTCAACAGCCCGGAGAAGAACGGCAACCACCGGGCCCTCGCCGACATCCGCGAGTCGATCGCCGAGCTGCGCTACTACCGCGAGGCCATCTTCGTGCCCCAGCCCGGCCCGGACTCCGACACCGCCCGGCAGATCGCCGCCCGGCACGTCGTCCCCGCGTCGTAGCCGCTCCGTGGCGGCCCGCGCGAAAACGTGTGCGCGAGCACCCCTGAGGACCCTGTAGACTTCTTCTCGGCCGGTCGGGGAAACGACAAGTTCCACCGCCGGTCGTGGTGGGTGTAGCTCAGCTGGTAGAGCACCTGGTTGTGGTCCAGGATGTCGCGGGTTCGAGTCCCGTCACTCACCCTGAGTGATCAGCCGGTGACTCCGTCGAAGACGGGTCACCGGCTGATTCGTTTTTCCGTTTTTCCTCCCCACGCCTTCTCACCGGCCGGGATCCGTGCGGGCCCGGCCGGTGAGGCGCGTCACGACGACGCCCGCACCACCAGCCGCACCGGCAGCACCGCCCGGCGGGGGGTCTCCTGGCGCCCCGCGCCCGGGCCCCGGCCGGCGATCTCCGCGAGGAGCAGGTCGATCATCGCGCGGCCCATCTCCTCGATGGGCTGGCGGACGCTGGTGAGCGGCGGGTCCATGTGCCGGGCGATGGCCGAGTCGTCGTAGCCCACCAGCGCCACGTCCTCCGGGATCCGGCGGCCCGCCTCGCGCAGCGCCTGGCGGGCGCCGGCCGCCATCACGTCCGAGCCCGCGAAGACCGCATCCAGGTCGGGGTGGCGGGACAGCAGGGTGGCCATCGCCCGCCGGCCGCCCTCCTCGGTGAAGTCGCCCGGCTCGATGAGGAGTTCGTCCGCCGGACGGCCCGCGTCGGCGAGGGCGTCGCGGTAGCCGTCGGCGCGGCGCTGGGCGCCGTAGACGTCCAGCGCGCCGGTGATGTGCGCGATCCGGCGGCGGCCCCGGGACAGCAGGTGTTCCACGGCCGCGCGGGCGCCGCCGTAGTTGTCGGAGTCCACCGAGGTGAGCGACTCGGCCGCCGAGCGCGGGCCGCTGATCACGGCCGGGATCTCCAGCTCGTCCAGCAGATCGGGCAGCGGGTCGTCGGCGTGCACGGAGACCAGCAGCACGCCGTCCACCCGGTGGGCCGCCAGGTACTGGGCCAGCCGCTGCCGCTCGCGGTCGTTGCCCGCGAAGATCAGCAGCAACTGCATCTCGGTGTCGGACAGTTCCGCGCCGACCCCGCGCAGCATGTCGGAGAAGTAGGGTTCGGCGAAGAAGCGGGTCTCCGGTTCGGGGACGACCAGCGCGATGGCGTCGGTGCGGTTGGCCGCGAGGGCGCGGGCCGCGGTGTTGGGGACGTAGCCCAGCTCGGCCACGGCCGCCTCGACGGCGGCGCGGGTGGCGTCGCTGACCCGGGGCGAGCCGTTGATGACCCGGGAGACCGTGCCCCGCCCGACCCCGGCCCGGGCGGCGACCTCCTCCAGGGTCGGCCGCCGGCCGCCCCGGCCCCTCACACCGTTGCCTGCCATGGTCGCCGCCTTCCGTTCACCGCCGTCAGGCCAGGAATGTAACAGCGTGACGGCGGCGCCTTCGATTCCGCGGGCGGCCGGCGGCCGTCAGGCGGGCAGGGCGTTGTCGCGGATGACCCCGGCGTACCAGTGGGCGCTCGCCTTGGGGATGCGGCGCTGGGTGGAGTAGTCGACGTAGACGGCGCCGAACCGCTTCGAGTAGCCGTAGGACCACTCGAAGTTGTCCAGCAGGGACCACAGGAAGTAGCCCCGCACGTCGGCTCCGTCGGCGATGGCACGGCGGACGGCGTCCAGGTGGGAGCGGAGGTAGGCGATCCGCTGCGGGTCCTCGACCCGGCCCTCCGGGGAGACGTAGTCGTCGAACGCGGCGCCGTTCTCGGTGACCATCAGCGGCAGGCCGGGGTGACGGGCCGACATCTCGGTCAGCAGGGTGTGCAGCCCGTTCGCGTCGATGGCCCAGTTCATGGCGGTCAGGTCGTCGTTGGCGAGGTGGAAGGCGACCTGCTCGGAGCCGGTCCACGGGGAGTGGTCGCTCGCGCCGTGGCCGTCGTTGCGGGTGCTGGCGGCGCCGTCGGCGGGCAGCGAGACCACGGTCGGCGAGTAGTAGTTGACGCCGAGCACGTCGATGGGGCGGGAGATCTCCGCCAGGTCCCCGGCGCGCACCAGCTCCTCCCAGTCGACCAGGTGCGCGGTGTCGCGCAGCAGGTCCTCGGGGTAGGCGCCGTCCAGCAGGGGGCCGGTGAAGATCCGGTTGCCGACGGCGTCGATGCGGCGCGCGGCCTCGGCGTCCTCGGGGCTGTCGGTGAGCGGACGCACCTGGTGCAGGTTCAGGGTGATGGAGAGCTGCGCGGAGGTGGGCAGGGCCGCGCGCAGGGCGCCGACGGCCTCGCCGTGGGCCAGGTTCAGGTGGTGGGCGGCGCGCAGCGTGGCGGCCGGGTCGGTCCGGCCGGGGGCGTGCACGCCGGAGCCGTAGCCGAGGAAGGCCGAGCACCAGGGCTCGTTGAGGGTGGTCCACATACCGACCCGGTCGCCCAGGGCGCGGGCGGCGAGGGTGGCGTAGTCGGCGAACCGGTGGGCGGTGTCGCGGTGCGGCCAGCCGCCCGCGTCCTCCAGCTCCTGCGGCAGGTCCCAGTGGTAGAGGGTGGCGACCGGGGTGATCCCCGCCTCCAGGAGGGCGTCGGTCAGGCGCCGGTAGAAGTCCAGGCCGCGCTCGACGGCGGGGCCCCGGCCGGTGGGCTGGATGCGGGACCAGGAGAGGGAGAACCGGTAGGCCTTGAGGCCGAGGTCCTTCATCAGCGCCACGTCGTCGCGGTACCGGTGGTAGTGGTCGGCGGCGATGTCTCCGGTGTCGCCGTTGCGGACCTTGCCGGGGGTGTGGCTGAACGTGTCCCAGATGGAGGGGGTGCGGCCGTCCTCGGTGGCGGCGCCCTCCACCTGGTAGGAGGCGGTGGCGGCGCCCCAGACGAAGCCGGTCGGGAAGGAGGTGTCGGCGGCCTGCTGGACGGTGGGCTCGGGTCGTACGGCGGTCATGGTGAGAGCGCTCCCAAAGCGAAGAGAAACGGTTGACGGACGGCGGCCCGGCCGTGCGGGAGCCGGTCGCGGGCGGGACGGGGCAGGGCCCGGCCGCGGTGCCGGGTGGGCGTCGCGGCCGCGGCGGGGAGGCCGGGGCCGCGGCCGTGGCCGGCACGGCGGGCCTGCCGTCGGGCAGGGCCCCGGCGGGGCCGGGTGGTGTCCGGTCCGGTACGGCCCGCTGCGGGGCGGATGAGGAGGTGGGCGGTACCGGACCGGACACGAGGGTGGGCCGGCTGCGCGGGACGCGCGCCGGCGGGGGGGACCCGGGCCGGCCCCGGGCGGGCCGGTCCGGCGGGACGGGCCCGCGGCCGGGGCTCAGCCCTTGACCGCGCCCGACATGATCCCGCCGACAATCTGCTTGCCGAAGATCACGAACACCAGCAGCAGCGGCAGGGTGCTGATCAGCGCGCCGGCCATGACGATGCTCTGGTCGGGCGTGTAGGAGGCGCTGAGCTGGCCGAGCGCCACCTGGATCGTGGGGTTCTGCTGGCTCAGCGCGAGGAAGGGCCAGAAGAAGTCGTTCCAGGCCTGGACGAAGGTGAGCATGCCCAGCACCATCATCGCGGGCCGGGCCACGGGCAGCACCACGTTCCACACGATGCGGATGTTGCTGGCCCCGTCCACCTTGGCCGCCTCGATCAGCTCGTACGGCAGCGCCTCGATGAGGTACTGGCGCATGAAGAAGACACCGAACGCGCCGACCAGGGTCGGGAAGATCACCGACTCCAGCTTTCCGCCCCACCCGATGTCCGCCATCATCATGAACAGCGGGACGACGCTGAGCTGGGGCGGGATCGTCAGCGTGGCGATGACCGCGGTCATCAGCACGTTGCGGCCGCGGAAGCGCATCTTGGCGAAGGCGTATCCGGCCAGGGTGCAGAAGAACAGGGTGGCGAGGGTGATGCTGCCGGCCACGATCACGCTGTTGACGATGGCCGTCCCCAGGTGCGCCTGGTCCCAGGCCGCCTGGAGGTTGCTGCCGAGCCGGCCGCCGGGCACCAGCGGGGGCGGGCTGTCCAGGACCCGCTGCTGGTCGTGCGAGGCGGCCACCAGCGTCCAGTACAGCGGGAAGATCGAGCCGAGGCCGACGACGATCAGGGCGGCGTAGGTGAACGGGCCGCCCCGCAACTGCTGGCCGGCGCCCAGGCGGAGGCGGCTGCGGCCCTTGCCGGGGGTGGGGGGAGGCGACGCCGGGGCGAAATCCGGCGACGAGGTCTTGGTGGGACTGGTCGTGGTCATCGTTGTCGCTCCCGTCAGGCCGCGTTCTTGCGCGCGAACCGGCCGACGATCCAGTTGATCAGGGCGATCAGCAGCAGCAGGACGAGCATGGCCCAGGCCACGGCCGCCGCCGGTCCCAGATGACCCAGCTTCCAGCCGTAGTTGAAGAGGTAGATGCTGAGGGTCTCGTACTGGTGCTCGCTGCCGCCGATGGAGCCGAGGGTGCCGCCCTGGAGCAGCAGCGGTTCACCGAACAACTGCATCGAGCCGATGGTCGAGATGACGATGGTGAACAGGATCGTCGGCCGCAGCGAGGGGATGGTCACCTTGCGGAACTGCTGCCAGCGCGACGCCCCGTCGATGGAGGCGGCCTCGTACAGATCGGTGGGGACCGCCTGCATCGCGGCCAGGTAGATGAGGGCGTTGTAGCCGGTCCACCGCCAGATCACGATGACCGAGATGGCGATCTTGGAGGTCCAGGTCCCGTTGCCCCAGTTGATGTTGCCGGCGCCGAAGAAGTGCAGCACCCAGTTGAGGATGCCGCCGTCGGCGCGGAAGACCAGCGCGAAGACCAGCGCGGCCGTCGCGACCGAGGTGGCGTACGGGGTGAGGATGACGGTGCGCCAGAAGGTGCTGGCGCGCAGCTTGTAGTTGAGCAGATGGGCGAGGCCGAGGGCCACCAGCAGCTGCGGCACGGTGGAGATGACACCGATGACGAAGGTGTTGAAGACGGCCGTCCAGAACTCGGCGTCCTGGAGGATCCGGGAGAAGTTGTCGAGGCCCACCCACTCGGACTGGTCGAGTCCCGTCATCTCCACCCGGTGCAGGGCGATCCAGCCGGTGTAGAGGAGCGGGTAGAGCCCGAAGGCGCCGAAGATCAGGAAGAAGGGGGCGATGTAGGCGTACGGCGACGCCTTGTCGTCGAAGCGCCACAGCCGGCTGCGCCAGGTACCGCGTCCGTTCGACGCGGCACCGGAGCCGCCGGGCGGCGGGGTGTAGGCACCCCGGGCGGGGGTTGTCGTTGCCACGGAGGGAGTCCTTCCCTGAAGGTTTCGGCCGGTGGGGGCGTACGGCGCGTTCCGGACCGGGACCGGCCCGCCGCTCCCCGCGCGGATCGGTACGGTGGCGAACGACCCGTGCCGCGGCCTGACGTGCGTGTGGGGCGGAAACCGGCCGTCGGCCGCCGGTCCCCGCCGGTGACGCCGCGGCGGTGCCCGGTCCCGGGCACCGTTGCGCGTCGTCGGGCGCTCACCCGCGCGGGCCGTGGCCCCCGCCTTTGGTCACCGGTCGGCGCTGACCGGAGGGGGAGGCGGGGTGCCCGCGCGGGCGGGTGCGGGCGGCCGGCGGGCCGCCCGCACCCGGCCGGTCAGCCGAGCGCCTTGTCGAGCGTGTCGGTCGCGGCCTTCCAGGCGTCGTCGGGCTTGGTGCCCCGCGTCTCCATGTTGTTGATCTGGGTGGAGATGGTGTCCTTGATGGTGCCGTCCTTCGGGCCGAGCACCGCCCCGGGGATGGACTTGGCCTCCTCGGCGTAGAGCTGGCCGATGGGGGCGTCGCTGAAGTACGGGAGCTTGGCGTTCTTCACGTCGGCCAGTTCGTAGGCCTTCTGGTTGGACGGGAAGACACCGATGGCCTTGAACACCGCGGCCTGCTGCTCGGGGGCGGTCAGCCACTTGACCAGCTCGGCGGCCTCCTTGGCGTGCTTGCCGCTCTTGGGCACGGTCAGGAAGGAGCCGCCCCAGTTGGCCGCCGTGGAGCCGGGCGTGCGGGAGATGTCCCACTTGCCCTTGTAGGCGTCACCGGAGTTGGTGGAGATCTGGCCGGCCATCCAGGCGGGGCAGGCCACGGTGGCCACGGTGCCCTTGCGCAGCGCCGCGGTCCAGGCGTCGGTGAACTGCGGCAGCCCCTGGGAGAGCTTCTTCTGGGCGGCCTCCGCGGCCAGGTTCCAGCCCTTCTGGACGGACTGGCTGTCCTTGTAGACCGGCTTGCCGTCGGCGTCGTAGTACTGCTGCTCGGAGGACGAGACGACCGCGTTGTACATCGCGGAGGCGGAGTCCATGAAGTAGGTGCCGGAGGGCGCCTTCTTCTTGAACTGCTCGCCGAGCTTGAGGTAGTCCTCCCAGCCGCCGGAGACCGCCTTGGCGACGGCCTCGCGGTCGCTGGGCAGGCCCGCCTTCTCGAAGAGGTCCTTGCGGTAGCAGAGCGACATCGGGCCGATGTCGGTCCCGGCGCCGATCACCGCACCGTCCTTGGTGGTGGCCTGCTTGGCCTTCCAGGACACCCAGTCGCCGACGTTGATCGTCTTGCTGAGGTCGGTGAACTTGTCCGCCTGGGTGTCCACGACCTCCTTGATGCGCCCGACCTCGACACCGACGACGTCCGCCAGGCCGCTGCCCGTGTTCAGCTGCTGAAGGAGCTTCGGGTAGTAGTCCTGCTCGTTGGCCGTGGTCTCTTCCTTGACCGTGATCTTCGGGTGCAGCTCGTGGTACTTCTCGAACAGCTTGGCTTCCTTGTAGCCGAACTGCCCGTAGTCGGCCACCGTGAGGGTGATGTTGCCGTTGGCGTCCGCGCTGTCCGAGTCGCCGTCGTCGCTGCTGCAACCGGTCAGCAGCAGGGCTGAGGCGGTCAGGGCCGTCGTGGCCACGACCGCTGCTCTGCGGCCGTGACCACCGCCGGTACGGGTGATGCGCATTCCACTACTCCTTGTTCCAGTGGGGAACGGGACCTCAGGATTCGGACCGCCGGGCCGGGCGGTCCGGACCTGCCCTCTCGGTTCGAGCAGCGGCTAGCCGACAGCACACGATGTGCGGTGGAAACGTGCTGGTCAAAGGTGTGCCATGCAAGGTAGAGGGGAAGGCCATGGGTGGTTTCGTCCGAACGGAAGAGAGCCCCGGTCACCCCGTGGGACCGCTCCCACGCGGCATGCCGGAAGACTCGTCGGTGCCGGGGCCGGGTGTCAAGACTTGAAGACGGCGTTGTTGCGCAAGCGTGTTCCGTACGTCACGGGAACGTGTCGCCCCGCTCACCTCGGCAGGCTTGTCGTCCGGGCGTTCGGTCCGGCGTCGGCCCAGCTCACCGGCGTACCGCCGGTCTCCCCGGCGCATCCGCCCCGCCGCGTGGGGCGATTGCCGGAATTCCTGGGCCAGAATGAAGCGCCCCCGCCCCGGACCGCCGGAAGGTGAACGATGAGTCCTGCCGAACAGCCGCAGCCGCTTACGACGGCGGACGTCCGGCGGCCGACCCTGAACGCCGTGGCCGCCCGGGCCGGCGTGGGCCGCGGCACGGTCTCCCGGGTCATCAACGGCTCCCCCAAGGTCAGCGACCGCTCCCGGGCCGCCGTCGAACGGGCGATCGCGGAACTCGGCTACGTTCCCAACCGCGCCGCCCGCTCGCTGGCCACCCGCCGCACGGACTCGGTCGCGCTGGTCGTGCCGGACGCCGAGAGCCGCCTGTTCGCCGAGCCGTACTTCTCGGAGATCATCCTCGGCGTGAACGCCGGACTCGCCGACGCGGGCCTGCAGTTGCTGCTGGTCCTCACGGGCGACGAGACCGAGTACGGCCGGCTGGCCGGCTACCTGGCCGCGCAACGGGTGGACGGGGTGCTGCTGATGGCGGTGCACGCCAAGGACACCCTGCCCGACCGGCTCGCGGAACTGGCCGTGCCCACCGTGCTGGCCGGACGCCGGGGCGAGGCCGAGCGGCTGGGCCACGTCCGCGCGGACAACCGGGGCGGCGCCCGGCTCGCCGTACGGCATCTGCTGGCGGGCGGGCGGCGCGCGGTCGCCACCATCACCGGCCCGCTGGACATGGACGCGGCGCGGGCCCGGCTCGACGGCTACCGGGACGCGCTGCGGGACGCCGGGATCGCCGTCGCCGAGGAGCTGATCGCGGCGGGCGACTTCACCGAGCAGGGCGGGCGCGCGGCCATGCGGGAACTGCTGCGCCGCCGCCCGGACCTCGACGCCGTCTTCGCGGCCTCCGACGTGATGGCCTCCGGCGCGGTGCAGGAACTGCGCGCGGCGGGCCGCCGGATACCCGGGGACGTGGCACTGGTCGGCTTCGACGACTCCATCGTGGCCCGGCACGTCGACCCGCCGCTGACCAGTGTCCGCCAGCCGCTGGCGGAGATGGGCCGCACGATGGCGGCCCTCCTGCTGGAGGAGATCGCCCAGCGCGGCACGGTCCGGCGCGGGGTGGTCCTGCCCACGGAGCTGGTGGTGCGGGAGTCGGCCTGACGGAAGGGTTCGCTCCGCGCGCCCCGGCACGCCACCGCACGCCCCCCTTGTCCGGCACCCCGTCAGCCGTTCCCCCTTCCATCGTGGGAGCGCTCCCATGCATAATGCGTGCACTCGACCCCTGGGAGAGCCTCCATGCCCGAACCGATGACACAGACCTTTCCGCCCGCCTTCCTCTGGGGCGCCGCGACCTCGGCGTACCAGATCGAGGGCGCGGTGGGGGAGGACGGCCGCACCCCGTCGATCTGGGACACCTTCAGCCATACGCCGGGCCGTACGGCCGGCGGCGAGACCGGGGACATCGCGGTCGACCACTACCACCGCTACCGCGACGACGTGGCGATGATGGCGGAGCTGGGCCTGACCTCGTACCGCTTCTCCGTGTCCTGGCCCCGGGTGCAGCCGACGGGCCGGGGCCCGGCCGTCCAGCGTGGCCTGGACTTCTACCGCCGGCTGGTGGACGAGCTGCTGGAGCACGGCATCAAGCCGGCGCTCACCCTGTACCACTGGGACCTCCCCCAGGAGCTGGAGGACGCGGGCGGCTGGCCGGAGCGGGACACCGCGTTCCGGTTCGCCGAGTACGCGCGGCTGGTCGGGGAGGCGCTCGGCGACCGGGTGGAGCAGTGGATCACCCTGAACGAGCCCTGGTGCAGCGCCTTCCTGGGCTACGGCTCCGGGGTGCACGCGCCCGGCCGCACCGACCCGGCGGCCTCCCTGCGCGCCGCCCACCACCTGAACCTGGGCCACGGGCTGGCGGTGTCCGCCCTGCGCGCGGTGATGCCGGCCGGGAACCGGATCGCGGTCAGCCTCAACTCCTCGGTGGTGCGGCCGCTCAGCCAGGACCCGGCCGACCTGGCCGCTGTCCGCCGCATCGACGACCTGGCCAACGGGGTCTTCCACGGGCCGATGCTGCACGGGGCGTACCCCGGGTCGCTGTTCGAGGCCACGCGCGCGGTGACGGACTGGAGTCACGTCCTGGACACCGACCTCCGTACGATCAACGCGCCGCTGGACGCGCTGGGCCTGAACTACTACACGCCCGCGCTGGTCTCGGCCGCGTCCGAAGAGGTGAAGGGGCCCCGGCTGGACGGGCACGGCGGCGGCGAGCACTCCCCCTGGCCGTGCTGCGACGACATCGTCTTCCACCAGACGCCGGGCGAGCGTACGGAGATGGGCTGGACCATCGACCCGACGGGCCTGTACGACCTGATCACGCGCTACACGCGCGAGGCGCCGGGCCTGCCGCTGTACATCACCGAGAACGGCGCGGCCTACGACGACAAGCCCGACCCCGACGGCCGCGTGCACGACCCCGAGCGCATCGCCTACCTGCACGGCCATCTGTCCGAGGTGCGCCGGGCCATCGCCGACGGCGCCGATGTGCGCGGCTACTACCTGTGGTCGCTGATGGACAACTTCGAGTGGGCGTACGGCTACGGCAAGCGGTTCGGCGCGGTCTACGTCGACTACGCCACGCTGGAGCGGACGCCGAAGTCGAGCGCCCACTGGTACGGCGAGGCGGCCCGCACGGGAGCGCTGCCGCCGCTGCCGGCCGCCTAGCCCGGAGGGCGCGGCCTGCCGTGGGGGGCGGGCCGCGCCCTCCGTCGTCCCGGGGCGTCGGGGCCGCGTGGTGGCGGGCGTGGATCACCGGGCTGACGGCCACGGTCTTCCAGGCGGCGCCGCACAGCCCCCAGCCCGCTCTCGACCTGGGCCTGGAGGGCGGTCGCGGCATGCTCGGCGTAGCCGCACCGCCACGAGGCGAGGTCGGTACCTGCTGGGCGGCGCCCTAGCGGAACACCGAGGGCGGCGGGGCCGGGGACGCCACCGCGGCCTCGTCGGTCACGGGCACCGCGCCCCCGGCGAAGTCGGTGAGCGCGCGGCCGTGTTCGACCCGGCCGGGGTGCGGGTCGGAGGCGGCGCGGCGGGTGAGTTCGGCGAGCGGCAGCGGCGCGTCGGAGGCGACCAGGACGGCGTTGCCGAAGCGTTTGCCGCGCAGGACGGCCGCGTCGGCGATCAGCGCGAGTTCGCCGAACCGGGCGGCGGCGGTGGCGATCTGGCCGCGCAGGTGGGCGAGCGGCGGGCCGTCGGCGAGGTTGGCGGCGTACACCCCGGTGGGCTTCAGCGCGCGGCGGACCTCGTCGAGGAACTCGGTCGAGGTGAGGTGCGCGGGGGTGCGGGCACCGCTGAACACGTCGGCGACGACCAGGTCGGCCCAGCCGTCCGGAACCTTGGCCAGGCCCGCACGGGCGTCCGCCGCGCGCACCCGGACGCGCGCGTTCGGGTCCAGGGGCAGCTCCCGGCGGACCAGTTCGACCAGGCGTGCGTCGCGCTCCACGACCTGCTGGGTGGAGCGGGGCCGGGTCGCGGCGACGTACCGGGCGAGGGTGAAGGCACCGCCGCCGAGGTGCACGGCGTGCACGGGCCGGCCGGGCGGGGCGGCGAGGTCGATGGCATGCCCGATGCGCCGCTGGTAGTCGAAGGAGAGGTACGCCGGGTCGTCCAGGTCGACGTGCGACTGGGGCGCCCCGTCGATCAGCAGCGTCCAGGCCCGGCCGCGGTCGGGGTCGGGGACGAGCTGTGCGAGACCGCCGTCCACCGGCTCCTCGATGACGGCCGGCCCGCGCCGGGTGTTCCTGGACCTGCCCATCCGCCCATTTTCGCAGGTGCCCGGGGAGGGTGCGGCAACGGCGGCGGCCGGTCGGGGGCACGGCAGCCGGTCAGGGCGGGCAGCGGCCGGTCAGGGCGGGCAGCGGATGTCCGTGTGGATGTCCGTGCACGTCAGCAGCACTTGTCCGCCACCTCGATCAGCCGGGCCGCCTCGCCCAGGGCCCGGCGCAGCACCGCCGGGTCCGTGGCGGGGTCGGCCTCGCCGGGGGGCAGCAGCCAGTCCGAGCCCGCCACCGGCGGCCCGGGGTCCAGGCGCAGTCCGCGCCCGTCCGTCTCGGTGCAGGTGCTGCCCGGCACGTCCCAGCAGGCCGCCGTACCGGCCGGCACGAGGAAGCCGAGGGTGTCGCGGTCGTCGTCGTGCAGGACGGGTCCCACCGCGTCCGCTCCCGCTCGCCGCAGGATGTCGACCGCCTCCAGCCCCTGCCGGGCCGGCACCGTCACGAGGTCGCATGCCGGGTCGTCCACGCACGCGGGCGACGACGGCGACGTACAAGGTTCGTTGCTCTGGCTGGTCACCATGCCGGCCTCCACACAGCCCTGTTGCGGTCCATGGGGTTCAACGCGCGAGTGCGTCAACGGGCACGGTCCAAGTGCGCCGCAAAGGATGGCACTTCATGGCAGATCGCGCACGAGATATCCGGTTTGTGACCAAACACCGTGTGGCGGACCCCGTACAGCAGGTACGTTCAGCCCGCCGGAACCGAGCGCCACACGGGCGTCCGTCCCGGTACCACCCCGGTACCGCCCCGGTCCCGGCATGGTTCGACGGTTCGCACGAGAGGACCCGGCCATGACGTCGTCAACGGTGACCTCGTCACAGCCCGACCGGCCGCCCCGGCCGAACCTCGCCTTCCGCCGGCTGCGGGGCCCGCGCTCCCCGGCCGAGTTCGCGGCGCTGGTACGGCGGGCCGCGCGCGAGATCGGCGAGCGGGTGAGCTGTGACGCGCGCTACATCGGCCGGGTCGAGGCGGGCGAGATCCGCTGTCCCAACTACGCCTACGAGCGGGTGTTCCTGCACATGTTCCCCGGCCGCACCCTCACCGATCTGGGCTTCGTGCCCCGTTCGTCCGTCCGCGGCCGGGCGGCGCGGACGGGCGCGGCCGAGCCGCGCGGGCCCGCCGCCGGGGAGGGACCCGGCGCGTCACCCGGGGCCGGCGAGCCGCACGACCCTCAGGACCCCCGGCAGAACGACCCCCTGAACCACGAGGAGAGCGACGTGCTGCGTCGCGCATTCATGACCGGCGGAGGCGCCACGGTGGCCGCCGCCACACTGGCCCCGCTGGGGCTCACCACGTCCGCCGCGGCGGCGGACCGGCTGCCGCGGCGCGCGGGAATCCCCGAGGCCATGGCCCTGGAGGAGGCGGTCCGCCGCATCCGGCTGCTCGACGACCGGCACGGCGCGGACGGTCTGTACCGGCGCGCGGCGGCTCCGCTGCGCGCCGCCTACGCGCTGCTCGACGCGGGCGCCACCCGGCAGACCACCGCCGACCGGCTGCACGCGGGCGCCGGTGAACTCGCCCTTTCCGTCGGCTGGCTGGCCCATGACTCCGGCCGCTTCGACGACGCGCGCTCGCACTACGCGGAGGCGCTGGCCACCGCCCGGATGACCGGGGACGCGGGGCTGGAGGCGCACGCGTTCTGCAACACCGCGTTCCTCGCGCGGGACGCGGGCCGCCCCCGGGAGGCGGTCCGGGCCGCGCAGGCCGCGGAGCGCGCCGCCCGGCCGCTCGGTTCGGCCCGGCTGCTGTCCCTGCTGGCGCTGCGCGAGGCGGGCGGCTGGGCGGGGCTCGCCGACCGCACCGGCTGCGAGCGGGCGCTGGCGCGCGCCCAGGCCCTGTTCGAACGGGGCCGCGCGGACGCCGATCCGGAGTGGATGAGCTTCTACGGCGAGGCGGAGCTGGCGGGGCTGGAGGCACAGTGCTGGTCCACGCTGGGCGACTGGCGGCGGGCGTCCCGGCAGGCGCGGCGCGCCGCGCAGTCGCAGGATCCGCACTTCACCCGGAACATCGCGCTCTACACCGCCGAGCTGGCCGACGACCTCGCCCGCGAGGGCCGTCCCGACGAGGCGGCGGAGGCGGGGCTGCGGGTGCTCGCGCTGCTGGACCAGGTCCAGTCCTCGCGGATCCAGCAGATGCTGGCCGGGACGGCCCGGGTACTGCTGCCGCACCGGCGGGCGTCGGGCGTGGCGGAGTTCCTGACCCGCCATGCCTCACACAAGGGGCCACAACGGGTCGGGGACGCGGGGCCGGTGTAGTCCCGGGGGCGGGGGCGGAAGGGAGGAACCACGCCCCCGCGCCACCCCGTCCCCGCCCCTCCGTCACGCCGTCAGGTGCCCCACGTCGTTCCAGTTCTCGATCGCCGGTTCGCCGTACGCCCAGCCCAGGACGGACAGCGACGTGGGGTTCAGCCGGATGCGGGCCGCGAAGTCCAGCGGCAGTCCCAGCCACCGCGCGCCGATCGACCGCAGGATGTGCCCGTGGGCGAAGACCAGGACGTCCCGGTCGGCAGAGCGGGCCCAGGCGACCACCTCGTCCGCGCGGGCGGTGACCTCGGCGACGGACTCGCCCCGCGGGACCCCGTCCCGCCAGATCAGCCAGCCCGGCCGCACCGCGTGGATCTCGGCCGGGGTCATCCCCTCGTACGCGCCGTAGTCCCACTCCATGAGCGTGTCCCAGTGCTCGGCCCGCCCGCCGAACCTGGCGAGTTCGCACGTCTCGCGCGCACGGGAGAGCGGGCTGGTGCGTATCTCCGCGTCCGCCAGCCCGTCCAGCGGGGCGCGGTGCAGCCGTTCGCCGAGCAGCTTGGCCCCGTGCCGGCCCTCCTCCAGCAGCGGCACGTCCGTCCTGCCGGTGTGCTTGCCGGACAGCGACCAGGCCGTCTGTCCGTGCCGGGCCAGCAGGATGCGCGGTGCCATGGGAGACCTCTCCGGACGGGGTGACGCCCGGGGACGCCACGGAATCTACGAGTGTTTTTCGGCCCCTCCATCATCGCTCACCCCTCCGACAGGCAACCCCGCGGGCGGTCCCGGCGTCTTCCAGTGCCGGACGCGCGCCGAGGGGCCGTACGCACACCCGGGCCGGACCGACGGGCCCCTCCTGGGCGCGGCGGGACACCGTAAAGTGGCACGGTCGCCCGCCGGAGGCGTACCGCACACAGCAGAAGGGGGAGGGCGATCGGATTGCCGCAGACCGAGACACCGGGCACCGAGGTGACCCTCCGTCCCCGGCCGCGCTGGTGGACCGAGCTGCCGCTGATCGTGCTCGTCTACGCCTGCTACTCGGCCGGCCGGCTCCTCGCGCGCGGTGACGTCGCCGGCGCCGTCGACCACGGCCTGGCGATCCTGCGCATCGAGAAGGCCCTGCACCTCGATTTCGAGCACCCGCTGAACCGGCTGTTCACCCGGGAGGCCTGGCTCGGGGTGCCGGCCGACTTCTGGTACGCCTCGCTGCACTACCTGGTCACGCCCGCCGTCCTGGTGTGGCTGTTCCGCGCGCGTGCCCCGCACTACCGGGCGGCCCGCACCTGGCTGCTCACCTCCACCATGATCGGCCTGATCGGCTTCACCCTGCTGCCCACCTGCCCGCCCCGGCTGCTCGACGCGGGCCACGGCTTCGTGGACACCATGGCGCAGTACAGCTCGTACGGGTGGTGGGGCGGTGCGGCCAGCGCGCCGCGCGGCATGGGCGGCATGACCAACCAGTACGCGGCGATGCCGAGCCTGCACGTGGGCTGGGCGCTGTGGTGCGGGCTCATGCTGTGGCGCCACGGCGGCACGCGCCTGACGAAGGTCCTCGGCGTCGTCTACCCGCTGCTGACCGCGATCGTGGTCATGGGCACCGCCAACCACTACTTCCTGGACGCGGTCGCGGGCGTCGCCGTGATGGGCGTCGGCTTCCTGCTGGCGCCGCCCCTCCTGCGGTCCGTGGACCGGCTCCGCGCCCGGCTGTCGCGCCCCGTCGCGCCGGTCGCGTCCGGCACGGGTTCCCCGATTGTCAGTGCCGGATGCCAGACTTCGGCGGGTGAGCGAATTCCACGGCAGCGCGAGTCGCGGCTCGACCCCGCGGCCGGACCGGACGCCTCCCCCACCGACGCGGGCGAGGGGGCTGCGGCACCGGCTCGCTGAGCTGCGCGGTCCCGACGTACCGGCCAAGGCCCTGGACGCGCGCGCCCTCGCGGCGCTCGCCGCGAACCCGGGGTGCGCCCGGCGGGCGATCCTGGACGGCGCCGGGGTGGACAAGGCGCGGCTGGCGAGTGCGCTGGGCGCGCCGTCCGGCTTCGGGCAGTCGCAGTTCGCGCTGACCCGGGGCAACGCGTTCGAGGCGCGGGTGAAGGCGGACGGTGGCGCGGAGCTGCTGCGGCTGGTGCACGCCCGGCTCGACCCCGGCGCCGAGCCGCCCGCCGGCGCGGCCGTGCCCGACCTGAGCGCGCACGGCCCCGAGGGGCGCACGGCCCGTACGGCGCTGGCGCTGCGCGAGGCCACGGGGGCGGGCGGCTGGACGCTGCTGGACCATCCGATGCTCGCCCTGGACGTGGCCGGTTCGCTCGCCTTCCTGGAGCCGGACGCGGTGGTGGTGCACCCGGACGGCGGCTGGTCGGTGGTGGAGATCAAGTCCTTCCCGACGGTGGACGGCGCCGCGGACCCGGCGAAGGTGGGCGCGGCGGCCCGGCAGGCGGCGGTGTACGTGCTGGCACTGGAGCAGGTCGCCGCCCGCCTCGACCCCGTGCCCGAGGTGCGCCACCGGGTGCTGCTGGTGTGCCCGAAGGACTTCTCCAACCTGCCCGCGGGCTCCGCCGTGGACATCCGCAAGCAGCGCGCGGTCACCGCCCGCCAGCTGGCCCGGCTCACCCGGATCGAGGAGATCGCCGACGCGCTGCCCGAGGGCACGTGCTTCGCGCCCGACCGGCCCGCCGAGGAGCTGACGGCGGCCGTGGAGGCGGTGCCGGCGGCCTACGCCCCGGAGTGCCTGTCCGCCTGCGAGCTGGCCTTCCACTGCCGGGAGCGGGCCCGCTCGGCCGGCGCGGTGACCCGCCTGGGCCGGCCGCTGCGGGCGGAGCTGGGCGGCCTGTCCACGGTGGCGGAGGTGCTGTCCGCCGCCCGCGGCGCGAGCGGCGACCCGGCCGATCCGGCGGTGGCGGCGCTGCGCCGCGCGGCGGCCCTGCGCGCGGAGGCCCTCCGGGAGGCCGGCGAGAGGGCGGCCTGCGAGCAGGCGGCCGGCGGGAGCGCGGTCGGTGCGAGCGCGGTCGGTGCGAGCGCGGTCTCGTCCGGGTCCGGCGGCTCACCGGTGAACGCCGGGGAGGTGACCGCGTGACGCTGATCGACGCCCTCGCCCGGCTGGAAGCCGTGGACAGCGGCCGGGCCCAGCCCGCGGCGACGGTCCGGCACCGGCATCTGTCCGACCGCCCGCTGGTGTTCGTGCCGCTGACCACGGCCGGCGAGACCGGCGCCCCGCTCGGCGCGCTGGTCGGCACCGACCGGGACGCGCCCCGGCTGCTGGTCGTGCCGCAGCCCCGGGACCGCGATCTGCGCTTCACGTTCCTCGCCGACCTGGCCGACGTCGTGCTGCCGCACCTCGAGTCGTACGCGGACGCCGTGGAGGCGGCCGAACGCACCGAGACCGACCCGGAGACCGGCAAGCGGGTCAAGGTGGCGGCCGAGCTGTGCGCGGACGCGCCCCAGCTGATCGTGCCGAGCCGCACCGGCCTGGACTTCGTACGGCTGCTGGGCCGCTCGATGCGCTTCCGGCGCACCGCCGAACAGGACCCGGACGCGCCCTATCCGGCGCCGCCCCGGGTGCCGCTGCTCGGCCGCTGGCTGACCCACTACGGCGAACGGGCCAGGGTGCCCGGCTCGTCGCTGCTGCTGGCCCTGACGGAGGTGCTGTCCCGGCACTGGGCGACCGGCCAGTCCGGCCTGGAGGACGAGCACCTGGGCGCGCTGCTCGCCTGGATCGCGCCGCCCGAGGGACTGACCGGCGCCGAGGCCGCGCGCCGGGCCGAACTCGCCCGGGACGCCGACGGCCAGTTGCTGTGCCCGCCGGCCGGTCCCGCCACCGACCCGGCGTTCGACAACAAGCTGCTGGCCCCGGCGATCGAGCGCTACGACCGCGCGCGGACCGCCCTGGCCGCCGCCGAGGACCCGCTGGCGGCGGACGCCCGGCTGGCCGCGCTGACGAGGGCCGAGCGGGAGGTCCGCGATCTGGTCGACAGCCGTGTCCGGCCCACCTGGGACGCGGTGTGGCGGGGCCTGGACCTGCTGCGGGCGCTGCCCGCGGGCGCGCACGTGGAGGGGCGCTGGCTCCGGGACCGCTGGTCGTTCACCGCGCACCGGGACCGGGTGCGGGCGGGCGAGCCGCCGCAGCCGCGCCGGGACGACGCGGTGACGGCGGCGAACAAGCTGGCCACGCGCGAGCGCGAGCAGGCCCGGCTGGAGGCGCAGGAGGCGCTGGACGATCCGCTGGTGATGGCCGGGCGGCGGCTGGCCGGGGAGGCGTTCGCGGGCGAGGTGACCGATGTCGTGATGGCGTACAGCGAGGGCAAGCGGCCGAGCCCGCGCCCGCTGGTGACCCTCCGCACGGACGACCGGCCGCACCTCGCGGAGCGGGCGCGGGTGTACCGCTCGCTGGACGGCCGTCCGCAGTCGGCGGAGTTCGTCGGGTACGAGGCCGAGGGGGTGCTGACCCTGCGCGTCCTGGACCGGATGGGCCGCGGCAAGGAGCCCGGTCCCGGATCGGTGCCCGAGAAGGGCGACCGGATCTGCTTCACGCTGTTCGAGCACGAGCAGCGCGGCGGCGCGAAGCTGCCCGACCCGGAGGAGACCCCGTGGACGCACGGCGGCCCGCCGGGCGAGGCGGCGCCGGAAGCGCCCGACCCCGTCACCGAGGAGGACGTGCTGTGACGACCGTCGGCTTCGATCCCGCGGCCGCGGCCGGCCGGGCCACCGCGGCGATCCTGCACGACACGCTGCACGGCACCGAGCGGGGTGTGGTGGTGGACTCCCCGCCGGGTGCCGGCAAGTCGACGCTGGTGGTGCGCGCGGCCCTGGAACTCGCCGCGGCGGGCCGTCCGCTGATGGTGGTGGCGCAGACCAACGCCCAGGTGGACGACCTGGTGCTGCGCCTGGCCGAGAAGAACCCGGAGCTGCCCGTCGGCCGGCTGCACAGCAGCGACACCGACGCGTACGACAAGGCGCTGGACGACCTGCCGCAGGTGCGTACGTCGGCGAAGGCGGCCGACCTCACCGGTCTGCCGGTCGTGCTGTCGACCGCCGCGAAGTGGGCGCACGTGAAGGTGGACGAGCCGTGGCGGCACGCGATCGTGGACGAGGCGTACCAGATGCGCTCGGACTCCCTGCTCGCCGTGGCCGGCCTGTTCGAACGGGCGCTGTTCGTCGGTGACCCGGGCCAGCTCGACCCCTTCTCCATCGTGGGCGGCGAGCAGTGGGCGGGCCTGTCGTACGACCCCTCGGCCTCGGCGGTCAGCACGTTGCTGGCCCACAACCCGGACCTGCCCCAGCACCGGCTGCCGGTGTCCTGGCGGCTGCCGGCGTCGGCGGCTCCCCTGGTCTCGGACGCGTTCTACCCGTACACGCCCTTCCGCAGCGGCACGGCCCACGGCGACCGCCGGCTGGCCTTCGCCGTGCCCTCGGACGGCTCCGGTCCGGACCGGGTGATCGACGAGGCGGCGGAGTCCGGCTGGGGCCTGCTGGAGCTGCCCGCCCGGCACACCCCGCGCACGGACCCGGAGGCGGTGCGGGCGGTGGCGACGGTGGTGCGCCGCCTGCTGGACCGGGGCGGCGCGGCGACCTCGGAACGCTCCCCGGACCCCACGCCGCTGACCGCCGGCCGCGTGGCCGTGGGCACGGCGCACCGCGACCAGGCGGCGGCGGTCCGGGCGGCCCTGGCCGAGCTGGGCGTCCGGGACGTCACGGTCGACACCGCGAACCGGCTCCAGGGCCGGGAGTACGACGTGACGGTCGTCCTGCACCCGCTCTCCGGCCGCCCCGACGCCACGGCGTTCCACCTGGAGACCGGCCGCCTGTGCGTCCTGGCCTCCCGCCACCGCCACGCCTGCATCATGGTCTGCCGGGCCGGTGTCCCCGACCTCCTGGACGCCTACCCCGCCACGGAACCGGTCCAGCTGGGCACCCTGGTGAAATTCCCGGACGGCTGGGAGGCGAACCACGCGGTCCTGTCCCACCTGACCGAACACCGGGTGTCCTGGCGGTCCTGAGCGAAGGCGCGCGCTCTCCGGAATAAGCGGGGACTCCCTCCTGTTAGGGCCCGGAGGACAGCGCAGTGCGTGGAACAGGAGGCCATACCGTGGCGGCAGACGAAGTGGACGAGATCAGGGGGGTCACGCGCGGCAGCGCCCCCGTGCCCCTCTCCGTGCTGGACCTGGTGACCGTCGGCGCGGGCCGTACCGCCACCGACGCCCTGCGCACCAGCGTGGCGCTCGCCCGGCTCACGGAGTCCCGCGGCTTCCACCGGTACTGGGTCGCCGAGCACCACTCCATGCCGGGCGTGGCCTCCTCCTCCCCCGCCGTGATCCTCGCCCACCTCGCCGCCCACACCGACCGCATCCGGCTCGGCTCGGGCGGTGTCATGCTGCCCAACCACGCCCCGCTGGTGATCGCGGAGCAGTTCGGCACGCTGGAGGCGCTGGCCCCGGGCCGGGTCGACCTGGGCCTGGGCCGGGCGCCGGGCACGGACGGGGCCACCGCCGCGGCCCTGCGCCGCAGCGACACCCTGAACGAGGGCGCCGACGACTTCCCGCAGCAGCTCGCCGAGCTGACCCGGTTCCTGGACGACGATTTCCCGGACGGGCACCCGTACCGGCGCATCCACGCCATCCCGGGCCCCGTGCAGGGCACCACGCCGGGCGGGGTGCAGTCCCCGCACCGCCCGCCGGTCTGGCTGCTCGGTTCCTCCGGCTTCAGCGCCCGGCTGGCCGGCCTGCTCGGTCTGCCGTTCGCCTTCGCGCACCACTTCTCCGCGCAGAACACCGTCCCGGCCCTGGACCTGTACCGGGAGACGTTCCGGCCGTCCGCCGTCCTGGCCGAGCCGTACGCCCTCATCGGCGTCTCCGCCCTCGCCACGGACGACGAGCGGGAGGCCCGCCGGCAGACCCGGGCGATGGCCCTGAACATGCTCCGGCTGCGCACCGGCCGGCCGGGCCTGTTCCCCGACCCCGAGGAGGCCGAGGCCTACGAGTTCGGGCCGATGGAGGAGGAGTTCATCACCTCCTGGACCGCGAACGTCGTGCACGGCACGGCCGACGAGGTCCGGGCCGGCCTGGACGGCCTGCACAAGCGCACCGGGGCCGACGAGCTGATGATCACCTCGCACGCCCACCGCGGCGAGCTGCGGCTGCGCTCGTACGAACTGATCGCGGACGCCTACGGGTTGCCGACCGCGTAGGTCCGGGCGGCCCCGAGCAGCTCGGAGATACGATCCGGCGGCACCGGGCGGGAGTACAGCCAGCCCTGCCCGGTGTCGCAGCCGATCCGGCGCAGCCGGCTGGCCTGGGCCGAGGTCTCCACGCACTCCGCGGTGACCGTGAGGCCGAGCCGGTGGGCGAGCTGGATCATCGCCTCCACGACGACCTCGTCGGCGGGGTTCGGCATGGTGTCCCGGGCGGCCTCCTCGTACTGGAAGCCCCGGACGAAGGAGCCGTCCAGCTTCAGCGCGGAGACCGGCAGCCGGCTGAGGTAGGCGAGGTTGGAGTACCCGGTGCCGAAGTCGTCGATGGCGATGCGCACGCCCATGTCGCTGAGCGCCTGGAGGGCCTGGAGCGGGCGGCCCGCCGAGCCCATCACCGCGGACTCGGTCAGCTCCAGCTGGAGCAGGTGCGGGGCGAGCCCGGTCTCGGCGAGGGTCTCGGCGACGTCGGCCACCAGGTCGGAGTCCCACACCTGCCGTACGGCCACGTTGACGCTGACGAAGATGGGCGGTTCGCCGGGCCGGTCGAGCTGCCAGCGGCGGGCCTGCCGGCAGGCGGTGGCCAGTGCCCAGCGGCCCAGCGGCACGATCGAGCCGTCCTCCTCGGCCAGTCCGATGAACCGATTCGGCGTGAGCGTGCCGAACTGCGGGTGGTGCCAGCGGATCAGGGCCTCCACGCCGTTGAGCCGGCCGTCCTCCATGGCCACCAGCGGCTGGTACTCCAGGGCGAACTCGCCCCGCTCGATGGCGGGGCGGAGGGTGGAGGACAGCGCCTGGCGGGTCATGCGGTGGGCGTTGCGCTCGGGGTCGAACAGGGTCCAGCGGGCCTTGCCGTCGGCCTTCGCCCAGTACAGCGTCGTATCGGCGGCCTGCATCAGCCCCGTGGCCGTGGTCCCCGCGGTGTGCCGTTCGACGACGCCGATGGACGCGGTCAGCGACAGCCGCTGGCCGGCCAGGTCGAAGGGCTCCTCCAGGGCCCGCAGCGCGGACTCGGCGAGGTCGGCGAGCTGTTCGGTGCCGGTGGAGTCCTCCACCAGCAGGGCGAACTCGTCGCCGCCGAGCCGGGCCACCAGGGGGGTGACGGCACGGGCGTAGCCGGCCGCGTCGGCGACCCCGGTCAGGCGTTTGGCCACGGCTGAAAGGAGCCGGTCGCCGACGCGGTGGCCGAGGGTGTCGTTGACGGCCTTGAAACCGTCGAGGTCCAGATAGCACAGGCCGATCCGGCCGGTGCCGCCCTGTTCGTACGGCTCCGCCTCCAGCGCGGCCGTGAGCCGCTCGAAGAACAGCGTGCGGTTGGGCAGCCGGGTCACCGGGTCGTGCATCTGCAAGTGCCGCAGCTGCGCCTGGAGTTCACGGCTGGCGCTGATGTCGGTGACCGACAGCAGGGCGCCGCCCCCGCCGCCGCTCAGCGGGGCGACGGTGATCTGCGCCCACACCGAGTTGCCCCCGGGCTGCTTGAGCCGGCGGGTGCAGCGCAGCCGGGCCTGCCGGCCGTTCAGCACCTCCTGGAGGGCGTGCCGGCCGCGGGGGTCCGCGGCCAGGTCCACCAGGTCGGCGGCGGACCGCCCGACGATCGTGTCCGCCTCGATGCCGAGCAGTTCGCCGAGGGCGGTGTTGGCGGTGACGACGAGGCCCTCGGGCCCCACGACCGCCATGGCGAGCGGGGCGGTCGCGAAGACACGGTGGTAGGTGGTGTAGTGACTGTCTGTGACGGCTGACCGGTCGAGGTCTGCCGCGGGCGTCGGCCCTTCGGACGTTCCGCTCACCGCTCGCTCCCGCAGTGCACTCGATCTCTGTCCGTGCCGGAAAGTGTGCCGATCATAGAGGCTGGCCCCGGGCCCTTCCAGCCGATGTCCAGTGTCCCGGACGGAGCACAGGTTCTGACAGATCGTTTCTGCCCGCACCTGGGCAGCTTCTACAGCCCTCCGACAAGTTGTGACGTTCCGTGAATGTTTCCGGATATCGAGCGCCGGGGCGCGCCCGGCGCTGTTCGGGCGCGCGCTCACCCTTCTGGTGCAGACAAACAGGGCATAAATCAATGAATACCAGCAATCTGGGTGCGGGTCCCGCGAACCACACCCGGAGGTCAGTCCGTGCCCAAGCTGCGCAGCACCGCCGCCGTGTTCACCACGATGTCGGCGCTCGCCGCGACCTCGATCCTCACCGGCCCCTCCGCCGCCGAGCCCTTCTCCACGGCGCCCTGCGCGCTGCACCGCACCGAGGTCCACCATTCGGAGGGCGTGGACACCTGGAACACCGCCTACCCCCGCCCGGCCGGCACCCTCGACGCGGTCCTGGTGTTCCTGTCATTCCCCGACGCCGCCCCGCGTACCACCCCGGCCGAACTGACGGCCGACCACTTCCCGGCCACCACCGGCTTCTACGCGCAGTCCTCCTACGGCAGGTTCACTCTCCGCCCGCACCCGCTGGAGCGCTGGCTGCGCATGCCGCGCCCGTCGACGGCGTACGCCATGCGGCGGGACTGGAGCACCGGGGACCGGGCGGCCTATCTGCGCGACGCGTTCGCCGTGGCCGACAAGGCGGTCGACTTCTCGCGCTACCAGGTCGTCTATCTGATCGCCGACCCGGACGCGCCCGGGGTCGACTCGGACGCCACGAAGGTGGTGAACCTCGATACGCCCCTGCGCGCGGACGGCACCGACATCCGCCGGGTGGTCACCGTCTTCGAGCACCATCCGCCGGACCGGCTGGTCCTCGCCCACGAGACCGGCCACGTCTTCGACCTGCCCGACCTCTACCACCGTCCGGCCGACGGCAAGGGCGACTGGGACACCCATGTCGGGGACTGGGACCTGATGGGCAGCCAGTTCGGTCTCGCGCCCGATCTGCTGGGCTGGCACAAGTGGCGGCTCGGCTGGCTGGATCCGCGCCAGGTGGTGTGCGTGCGCGGTGCCGCGCCGAACCGCCTCACCCTGGAGCCGCTCGCGGCCGGACCGGGCTCCGCGGTGCCGGTCGCCGACGGCGGGTCCGCGTTCGGCCTGGGGCACGGCGTCAAGCTGGCGGTGGTGCGCACCGGCCCGGAGAGCGCCCTCGCCTTCGAGGCGCGCGGACCGGCCGGCGCCGACCGCGCGGCCTGCCGGCAGGGCATCCTGGTCTACCGGGTGCGCGGCGGCGCCGCGTCCGGCGACGGCCCGGTCCAGGTGGTGGACGCCCATCCGCGCACCGAGGCCTGCTGGGAGAACTCGGTGTACCCGCCGCTCGCCGACGCGCCGGTCTTCCTCGGCGAGAGCTTCACCGTGCCCGGGGAGCGCGTGCGGGTGGAGGCGGAGGGCAGGACGGCGTCGGGGGCGTGGACGGTGACGATCACACCGGGGGTGCGCGGCTGAGCCGCGCGGACCGTGTGCGTGTACGGCGGACCGTGTTCGTATACGAAAGCAGCGGGCCGAATTCTTTCGAATTCGGCCCGCTGCCCTTCTTCGCGTGCGCCGCCAGGGACTCGAACCCCGGACCCGCTGATTAAGAGTCAGCTGCTCTAACCAACTGAGCTAGCGGCGCCTGCTGACGTCGTAGACATTAGCACCCTGGCCGCGGTGAGGAGAAATCGACGGCCGCGCGGCGGACCGGGCGGCGCCGACGGCCGCCCAGAGCAGCACGTCGGGGCCCGGCAGCCAGGGGTGCCGGGCCTCCGGGGCGACCAGCCAGCGGGCGGCGCCGGGGGCGTCGTCGCAGCTCAGGGGGGACGGCGGGGGCACGGTCACGGCGTCGCCCGGGCCGTGGCACAGCAGCGGCGGCACCGCCCGCGCCCGCCGGGTGCCCCACTCCTCCCAGGCCAGCAGGGAGGGCAGCCGCTGGGCGGTGCCGGGGGCGGCGAAGAACAGCGTCCGGCCCCGGAACACCGCGACCGGGCCCGACCGCGACCCCGCGCCCCACAGCCGGTCCAGCATCCGGCGCCCGAACACCACCGGGGCGCTGACCACGTCGAAGACGGTGCCGCAGGGCAGCACCACCGGGGCCTCCGGGCGCTCCCGCCACAGGGCGAGGGTGCTGCGGGCGTGGGGTCCCGCCGAGGCGAGCCAGGCGACGGCGCCGGAGCTGTCACAGGTCACGTTCGGGGCACTGGTCGTCATGACACCCAGATGTACAGCGCGTCAGCGAGCGGTTCCGCTGAGTTGCGGAAAACCGGGACAGGGCGGCCGAGGAGGAGTATCTTGCCCACCCGGCATATGCCCCTGGCGGCGGGGGCCGGCCGACGCGCGGCGCGCTACAGCGGATCGGCCGACGTCCGCCCCTCGCCCTCCCCGCGCATCAGGTCCCGCCCGAACTCCACCATCTTCTTGGCATAGTCCTCGGTCCACTCCGCCCGCTCGGCGATGTCCGCCGCGGTCAGCCGGTCGAACCGGCGCGGGTCGGCGAGCTGGGCCGCCGCGACGGCCTGGAACTCCACGGCCCGGTCGGCCGCCGCGCGGAACGCCTGGGTCAGCTCCGTGGCCCGGGACAGCAGCTCCCGCGGATCCTCGATCGACTCCAGATCGAAGAAGTGCTCCGGGTCACGGCCCGCCTCCGCGGGCTCGAAGAGCAGGGGCGCGGGGCGTAGCCGCGGTTCGTTGCGACGCGGCGTGGGCTCCGCCATGTCTTGTCTCCTCCTCGTACGGTTCCGGCACCGCCTTCGGGTGGGCCACCGTCCATTGTCCCGCGCCCGCGCAAGGGGCCGCCGCGACGAGGAGGACCCGGCGTCACACCTGCACCAACGGCTCCCGCGTGAACAGGCTGCCCAGGGTCGGGGCGTTCACCCGGCGGTCCGCCAGCCGCAGGCCCTCCCAGACCGTGACCTGGCTGGCGGTGAGGACCGGCTTGGAGAGGGCCTTCTCCAGCAGGCCGAGGTGGGCGGCGGTGTGCAGGGCCGTGTCCGGCAGCAGGACGGCCTGGGCGTCGGGGGTGTCCGCCGCGCGGGCGAGGGTGAGCACGTCCTCCTCCCCCCAGCCGGTGACCTCGGCCGGGGTGGCGGCCGGCGAGCAGCGCAGGCCGGTCACCTCCAGGCCGCCGTCCCGCAGGAAGTCCGCGAACAGGGCGGTGACGTCCTCCGGGTAGGCCGTGCCGACGGCGACCCGGCGCGCGCCGATCTCGTGGGCCGCGTGGACGAAGCCGAAGGAGGTGGAGGAGGCCGGCATCCCGGCGAGCCGGGCCAGGGTGCGCACCTGTTCCTGGGCGCCCGCCCAGCCCTGTACGAAGCCGCCGCCGGCGCAGGCCCACACCACCGTCTCGACTCCGGTCAGCCGCAGTGCCTCCACGCCCTCGGCGAGCCGCTCGGCCGAGCCCAGCTCGCGCAAAGCCGCCACCCGGTGGGTGTCCTCGCCGGGGTCGGTGTGGATCAGGTCCACCCGGATGTCGCTGCCCAGGAGCTGCTCGATGCGCGGATAGTCGTCCTCGGCACGGTGGCCCGGGTAGAGGAGTCCGAGTGCGGTCATGTCCAGCCTTCCTGATGGTTGTCCGGCGGTACGGACCCGCCCCCGGGCGGCCGTGCCCGGCGGGGGCCCAGGGCTCGGGTACCCCGTCGGCGCGGCGCCGCCCCTGCCAGTGGCCCACGGCCGTGTTGACGGCGCCGCGTCCGGGTGCGAGCGTGGTCGGTCCGTGCCCGGTCCGCGCAGGTCAGACCTTCGGGAGCCGCCCGCATGACCCCGTCACCCCCCACCGTGCTGGTCCTCGACGCCGATCCGCCGCCCCGGCTCGGCCGCCTCACCGGACGCGCCCGGGTCGTGCGCACGGACGCGGCGCACCTGGCGGACCGGCTGCCCGCCGCGGATGTGCTGCTGGTGTGGGACTTCACCTCGGGCGCGGTGCGCGAGGCATGGCCGGGGGACGGCCCCCGGCCGCGCTGGGTGCACACGGCGAGCGCGGGCGTGGACCATCTGCTGTGCCCGGAGCTGGCCGCGTCGGACACGGTGGTGACCAACGCGCGCGGGATCTTCGAGCAGCCGGTGGCCGAGTACGTGGCGGCCCTGGTGCTGGCGGCCGCCAAGGACCTGCCGGGCACCCTGGCCCACCAGCGGGAGCGGACCTGGCGGCACCGGGAGACGCGGCCGGTGGCGGGCACGCACGCCTGCGTGGTCGGCTCGGGCCCGGTCGGCCGGGCCATAGCGCGGGTGCTGAAGGCCCTGGGGGTGTCGACGGCGCTGGTCGGGCGGGTGCCGCGGACCGGGATACACGGCCCGGACGACCTGGACCGGCTGCTCTCGCGCGCGGACTGGGTGATAGCGGCGGCTCCGCTGACCGAGCGGACGTCCCGCATGTTCGACGCGCACCGGTTCGATGTGATGCAGCCCTCGGCGTTCTTCGTGAACGTGGGCCGGGGCGGTCTGGTGGACGAGGAGGCCCTCGCCCGGGCGCTGGAGCGGCGCTGGATCGCGGGCGCGGCGCTGGACGTGTTCGCCGCCGAACCCCTGCCCGCCGACAGCCCGTTGTGGAAGTTGCCGGGGCTGCTCGTGTCCCCGCACATGAGCGGGGACACGTTCGGGTGGCGCGACCGGCTCGGCGCGCAGTTCGTGGAGCTGTACGAGCGGTGGGCGGCGGGCAGGCCCCTGCCGAACGTGGTCGACAAGGCGCGCGGCTACGTGCCCGGCCACTGACGGCCCCGCAGCGGGCCGGCAGGCGGTCACGGCGGGGCACATCGCCTGGTCAGGGCGAGACGGTGACGAATCGTCCGGCCGGCGGAACCGGGGCGCATAGCCCGGGGGCGTCTGGGTAGCCGCGCCGCCATGGCTGCACCACGAGGGAACGACGCACACACCATACGGTCGGGACGCAGACACACCCGGCGTTCCGTGCTGGCGGGCCTCGCGGCGTTCGGCGCGCTGGGCGCGGCGGGCTGCACGCGGGTGGCGTCGGCGTCCGGCGAGGACGGCGGCGATCTGCTGGAGCGGCTGCGCGCCCAGGGGGTCGTACGGCTCGGGATCGCCGGTGAGGTGCCCTTCGGGTACATCGACCGGGACGGGAAGCTCACCGGGGAGGCGCCCGAGCTGGCCCGGGTGATCTTCGAGCGGCTCGGTGTGGACCGGGTGCAGCCGGTGCCGACCGAGTTCGGCTCGCTGATCCCGGGGCTGAACGCCCAGCAGTTCGACGTGGTGGCCGCCGGGATGTACGTCACCCCGGACCGCTGCGAGCAGGTCATCTTCGCGGACCCCGACTACCAGATGCCGGACGCGTTCATCGTCCGCAAGGGCAATCCGCTGGGGCTGCGCACCTACGCGGACGCGCTGCGCCGGCACGCGAAGATCGCCACCGGGACCGGGTACGCGCAGATCCAGCACGCCGTGGAGGCGGGCTTCAAGGAGAACGAGCTGGTCATCGTCCCGGACCAGGTGGCCGGGCTGAACGCGGTGGAGTCCGGGCGGGTCGACCTGTTCGCGGCCACGGCCGTCACCGCGCGGATGGTCGCGCGGGGCTCCGCCAAGGCCGAGTCGACCAAGCCGTTCGTCGCGCTCGTGGACGGCAAACCCAAGGCGGACGGCGGCGCGTTCGCGTTCCGGCCGGCCGAGACCCGGCTGCGGGACGCCTTCAACGCCGAGCTGCACAAGCTGCGCCGCGCCGGGGAGCTGTACCGGATCGTGCGGCCCTTCGGCTTCACCGAGGCGGAGATGACCACCCTGACCGCGAAGGAGCTGTGCCGCCGATGACCGCGGGGCTGTGGAAGATCATCCTCCAAGGGGCCGGCGTCACCCTCCAGTTGCTGGTGTACAGCGCGCTGCTGGCCGCCGTGGTGTCCTTCGTCGCCGGGGCCGCGCGCACCCACCGCTCCCGGCTGGTGCGCTTCGTCGCGGGCCTGTACACCGAGGTGTTCCGCGGCACGTCGGCGCTGGTGATGATCTTCTGGGTGTTCTTCGTGCTGCCGGTCGCCTTCGGCTGGCAGCTCGTGCCGATGTGGGCGGGCACGCTCGCGCTGGGGCTGACCTACGGCGCGTACGGCGCCGAGATCGTGCGCGGCGCGCTGGCGGCGGTGGACCCGGCGCAGCGCGAGGGCGGGATCGCGCTCGGCTTCACGCCCTGGCAGCGGCTGCGGCTGATCCTGCTGCCGCAGGCGGTGCCGGAGATGATCCCCTCCTTCTCCAACCTGCTGATCGAACTGCTCAAGGGCACCGCGCTGGTGTCCATCACGGGCATGGGCGACCTGGCGTTCAGCGGCAACCTGGTCCGGCTCGCCCTCCAGCAGAGCGCCCAGATCTACGGGTACCTGCTGCTCATCTATTTCGTGATCGCGTTCCTGCTCACCCGCGGGATGCGCGGCCTGGAGCGCCGGCTCAAGGCGGAGGTGGCCCGATGACCTGGGACTGGGGAGCGGTCGCCGACTTCCTGCCGTACTTCGGCAAGGGCCTGGTGGTCACGCTGGAGGCGCTGGCCCTGGGGTCGCTGATCTCGTTCGGGCTGGGTCTGGTGTGGACGCTGCTGATGCGGGCGCCGACCCGGTGGGTGCGCTGGCCGGTGGGCGTCGTCACGGAGTTCGTGCGGGACACCCCGCTGCTGGTGCAGCTGTTCTTCCTGTTCTACGTGCTGCCCGAGGCGGGGGTGACGCTGTCCCCGCTGACCACCGGGGTCCTCGGGCTCGGGCTGCACTACTCGACGTACACGATGCAGGTCTACCGGGCCGGCATCGAGGCGGTGCCGGCGGGTCAGTGGGAGGCCGCGACGGCGCTGAGCCTGCCGGTGCGGCGCACCTGGACGGCGGTGGTGCTGCCGCAGGCGGTGCGCCGGGTGGTGCCGCCGCTCGGCAACTACGTCATCGCGATGCTGAAGGACACGCCGATGCTGATGACCATCGGCGTGCTGGAGATGCTGGGCCGGGCGCGGCTCGTCTCCCAGCAGCACTTCCAGTTCACCGAACCGCTGACGGTGATCGGGATCGCCTTCGTCGTCGTGTCGTACCTGGCCTCCCTTCTTCTGCGCACCCTGGAGCGTCGCCTTGTCCGTTGAGACCAGCAAGCAGCCGGCCGTGACCGGCACCCGGCCGACCGAGCTGATCCGCATCGAGGGGGTGACCAAGCGGTTCGGGGAGAACACCGTGCTGGACGGGCTGGACCTGTCCGTGGACGCGGGCCGGCACGTCACCCTGATCGGGCCCTCGGGTTCCGGCAAGACCACGATCCTCAGACTGCTGATGACCCTCGCCGAGCCGGACGAGGGCACGATCACGGTGGCCGGACAGCGGCTGTTCCCGGCGCCGGAGAAGCAGGTCCGGGAGGTCCGCAAGAAGATCGGGATGGTGTTCCAGCAGTTCAACCTGTTCCCCAACATGTCGGTGCTGCGCAACATCACCGAGGCGCCGGTGCGGGTGCTGGGGCTGTCGAAGGACGAGGCGGAGGCGCGGGCGCGGGAGCTGCTGGACCTGGTGGGCCTGGCCGACAAGTGCGACGTGAGGCCGACCCGGCTGTCCGGCGGGCAGCAGCAGCGGGTGGCCATCGCCCGGGCGCTGGCGATGCGGCCGCAGGTGCTGCTGCTGGACGAGGTGACCTCCGCGCTCGACCCGGAGCTGGTGGCGGGCGTCCTCGACCTGCTGCGGGACATCGCGCACAGCACCGACATCACGATGCTGTGCGTGACGCACGAGATGGGGTTCGCCCGGGACATCTCCGACCAGGTGCTGATGTTCGACGGGGGCCGGGTCATCGAGGCCGGGCCGCCGGAGAAGATCTTCGGCGACCCGGAGCGGGAGCGGACCCGGGAGTTCATCAGCGCGGTCCTGTGAGCGGCGGGGCGGCGGGCGGCCACGGGCGGGACACAGCCCCCGGGAAATGCCTCTGGCATATGCCAGAGGATCTCCGCACCGGTGGGAGCGGGCAGCCGGCGGGCGTCATCTCGCCGACACCTCTTCCCCGGGGACCCGGCGCGGCTATCGTGGACACGATCCGCCGACCCGGATCGCGGCCGAGGGGGACCCATGAGTTTCGAGCCGACCGCCCCGTACCACTGCGCCCAGGAAGCCCTGCGCGTGCTGGAGACCGTGTCCCGGCACCCCGCCGGCGTCACCGCCGCCGAGCTGGCCCGCCGCACCGGCCTGGTCCCCGGGCGCCTCACCGGCCTGCTGCGGATGCTGCGCCGCGAGGGCTACGTCCAGGAGATCACCGAGGGCGCGTACATCACCGGTGAGACCCTGCGCCGGCTCGGCTCGGCGCACGACCGGGAGCGGGCCCTGCGCGACCGGCTCCAGCAGAACCTGGACCGGCTGCGCGACGCGGTCGGCGCGGCCGTCTACCTCAGCCGGTACGTGGACGGCGAGGTCCGGGTCACCCAGTACGCCGCCGGGCCGGCCACCCCGGCGGTCAACGAGTGGGTGGACTTCCGCTACTCCGCGCACGCCACGGCCGTCGGCAAGAGCCTGCTGACCCAGCTGGACCCGAACGCCCGCCGCGACCACCTCGCCCGGCACCGGATGGCCCGGCTCACCTCGCGCACCATCACCAGCGACAAGCTGCTGCTGTCCCGGCTGGAGTCCCAGCCGCCGTCGGCGCCGGTGCTCGACCTCCAGGAGTACGCGGTCGGCACGGTCTGCGCCGCCGTGCCGGTCACCGCGGGCTCCACCGTCGGCTGCCTGGCCCTGTCGCTTCCGGTGCGCGACGCCCACCGGCTCAAGCGGGCCGCGGACGCCCTGAACCGCAACGCGGCGCCGGTGCTGCTCTCGCTGGCGATCTAGGCCCGCCCGGGTGGTCACGAGCACCCCTGCGGAGCAGGTAGTATTTTCTTCGTCGCCGGCCGCGGGAGGCAAGAACCCGAGGCAGGCGGGAGTCATGCGCCGCTAGCTCAGTTGGTTAGAGCAGCTGACTCTTAATCAGCGGGTCCGGGGTTCGAGTCCCTGGCGGCGCACCTGTGAAGGTCCCCCTCGCCGAGGCGAGGGGGACCTTCGTGCGTACTCAGAAGGTGACGTCGGAGCAGGCGTAGAACGCGTTGCCCGTGTCGGCGATCGTCCACACCGAGACGATGACGTGGTGCCCGCTCAGGCCGGACGGCAGGGTGCCGCTGTGGCTGAGCGTGGACGGCGGCTGCTGGCCGCCGTAGGGCACCGTCAGGAACGGCGTGAGGTTGAGGTCCGAGCGGGCGAGGTTGTGGCTCTGGTTCCAGCCCGGCTTGGTGATGTAGTACTTGAAGTCCGTCGTGGCGTGCCTGGCGGTGAACTGCCAGCGGAAGGTGTACGACTGGCCGCCCGTCACCTTCGTGGTGGGCCAGGCCGCGCCCGACGGCGTCTTCGGCGCGCTGAGCTGGGAGAACTGGCCCAGCCCGGCATTGCAGATCTGGCCGTCGGCGGGTCCGCCGGCCGGGAAGCCCTTGGGGCCCTCGACGCTCTGCGGCTCCCACTGGATCTGGCCGCAGTTGGTCACGGTGCCGTTCTGACAGAGCTTCTGCCTGCTGATGGGGAGGTCGGTGTAGCCGTGGCCGCTGGCACCGCCGGTGGAGAGCGCGAACGCTCCGGCGGTCACCGCGCCCAGTACGACCGCGGACAACTTGGTCTTGGTGCGCATGCTGCCGCTCCTGGGGAACGTGGGGTGTTCTGGGAGTTCGGTGAGCTGTGCAGGTAGGTCTAGACCAAGTCTCAGATTATTGCCGTCAGTTGAACATGTCCATACCAATCGGCGACGTGTTCGTCCAGCCGCTACACCGGCTCCGCCCGCCCCGCGCAGAACGCCACGGTCAGGTCCCGTACCAGCACCTTGCGGTCGTAGTCGTCCAGTTCGACCAGACCGCGCGTGGTCAGCCGGGTCACCGTGTCCTCCACCGAGTCCACCACCGAGCCGAGCAGACCGGCCCGCTGCCGGGCGTCCAGCGCGGCGATCCGGCGCCGGTTCACCGCGGCGGCCACCTCGGGGGCGTACTCCACCCGGACCGGCTGCACCGAGAACACCTCCAGCCCCACCGGCGCGGTCTCCTCCGCCACCAGCCGGGTCAGCGCGTCCCCGGCCGCCGTCGTCCCGCCCCGCACCCCGCCCGCCGGCTCCACCGGCACCCGGGCCAGCGCCGCCTCCACGCACTCGCGCAGATACGACTCGTGGTCGTCGATGCCGAGCAGCGCCCGCGCGGTGTCCCGCACCCGCCACACCACCAGCACCACCACCCGCAGCGCCATCCCGTCCGGATCCACCGCCGGCATCGCCTCGCTGCGCCAGTGCCGCAGCCGCACGTCCACCCGGCGGCGCGGCAGCAGCGGATTCACCCACAGCAGCCCCGTGCGCCGGACCGTCCCCCGGTACCGGCCGAACAGCCCCAGCACCCAGGCCCGCCCGGTCCGCCCCCGGGCCAGCCCGCCGAACCCGGCCGCGCCCAGCAGCCCGGCCCCGGCGTACGCGGCCCAGTGGGCCAGGCCGAGACCGGTACCCGGGTCCCCCGGCAGCCCGAACGCCCGGGCCGCCGGCGGCGTCAGCAGCCCCGCCCACCAGGTGGTGGCCAGCGCGCCGGTGAGCCCGCAGGCCCCCGCGAGCAGCCCGGCCGCCCCGGGCAGCACCCGCGCCGGGCGCTCCGCCAGGTCCGGGTCGACCTCCGGCAGCGGGCGCCGGCGCACCGGCGCCGGGCGACCGGGCCGGGGCTGCTCGCCGGTGCCCTGCCGGCGGGCCACCACCGCCGGCGCGAGCGGCACCCGCACCGGATCGGGACCGTCCCGGAAGAGGAGGTGGACGGGGATCTCGGTGGTGGCCTCGTTCTGGATCAGCCGGGCCGGCCGGACACCGGTACCGCCGGCGGTACCGTCCGACTGCCCCTCGGACTCGGGTGGTGTGTGGGATGTGGTCGTACTCATGCGTGCTCCAGCCTCCGCGCCAGACGCGTCATGAACAGGGGTGTGGACGAGAACGTGCCCGGGCCGGCCGGCGGTCCGGAGGAACAGGGAGCCCAGAAGAGGCTGGGGCGGACAGGCGGCGCTAGGCGAACAGGCGGCGCCAGGTCTCCGGCCCCGGGAAGCCGTCCGCGGCGCCGCCCCGCCAGCCCTGGGCGCGCTGGAACGCCTCGACGGCCCTGCGGTCCGCCTCGCCCCAGTGCGGGCCCGGGCCCTGGGCGTAGAAGCGGCCGTACCCCTTCCGCACCAGCCGGGCGCCGAGCAGGGTGACGTGGTCGTTGACCGCGCCGGGCCGGAAGGAGGCCCGGCCGGGATAGGGCACCGCCGGCCTCGCGGCCCCCGCCGCCCGGGCGCCGGCCGCGCCCTGGGGCAGGCCCTTGTAGCGGTAGGGGACGTACTTGGAGGAGTTGCTCCAGTAGGCGTAGGGGGTGGCCTGGCGGCGGGCGTGCGGGGGTGTCTGTTCGTAGGCCGTGTAGTACGTCTGCGTGTGGTCGGTCCAGCCGCCGAAGATCACTACGTGGGAGCCCTTCTCCGGGTTGTCGGGGTTGTGGAACAGCAGGATGTCCCCGGGTTGCAGCTCCCCCTTGGTGATCTTCACGCCGAACTGGCCGAGGCTGCCGGTCCACTCGTTCTCCGGCAGGCCCCAGGCCATGGAGACGTAGCCCGAGCAGTCCTGCCGGTAGCCGTCGGACCAGAAGGCGGTCATGCTGTACGGCACCTTGGCGTCCACCCAGGTCTTGGCCCGCTTGATGATGTCGGTCCGGGTGGTGGCCGGGACCAGATCGGCGGGCGCCTTCTCCGGGCCCTCCGGTCTGCCGTACAGCGGGCCCCTGGGGCCCTGCGGGGTGGCGGGCTCGCCCTCGGCGGGCCGTGCCTCGCGGTGCGGGGACCGGCCGGGAGCGGCGACGGCGACGGCCGGAGGAAGCGCGCCGAGGGCGGCGGCGACGGCGGCCACGGCCACGGCGGCGCGGGCCGCCGGGCGGGTGCGGCCGGGGTGCGGGCGTGAGGAGGCGTGCCGGGAGAGACGGCAGCCGGGACAGAGGCAGTCGCTCGCGGGGTCGACTTCCTCGAACATCGGAGCGGTCATGCGATCTGCCTCACATTCGTGGTGATGTGTCCGCGAGTGCGCACGTTGATCAGTTTCCCAACCGCCTTGGGATCGCGCATTCTGACGGTCCGAATGATGTACAGGGACCCGCCGAGCGGCGTACGGGCCGGGTACGGGCCACCGGAAAGCGGTCCGGAGCACCCCTGGGCTTCAGGTAGAGTTTTCTCCGTCAGCAGGCGCCGCTAGCTCAGTTGGTTAGAGCAGCTGACTCTTAATCAGCGGGTCCGGGGTTCGAGTCCCTGGCGGCGCACGATGACGATGGCGAGCTGTATCCGCAAAACGCGCGGATACAGCTCGCCATCTCTGTTGTTGCGCGGCTTCGCCGCGCGCGGTGGGGGCTCCGCCACCCACAGCCCCTTGCCGCGGTGGCCGGGTCCCGAAACGTGCCCGCGCCCCAGCTCACCCGGAAAGCCCCTCGCTCAGGCGGGGGGCTTTCCGTCTGCCCGGGGGCCGAACGGCCGGTTACGCTCTGGCCATGGCAGCCCGGGACCTTCAGGAGCGGATCAAGAAGCTGATCGTGGACCGGCGGCTGCCCTCGGGTGCCCCGCTGCCCACCGAGCCGGAGCTGATGCGGCTGCTGGGGGCGAGCCGGAACTCGGTGCGGGAGGCCCTGAAGGCGCTCCAGGCGATGGGCATCGTGGAGATCCGGCACGGCTTCGGGACGTATGTCGGCTCGATGTCGTTCGCGCCGATGATCGAGGGGCTGGCCTTCCGGACCGTGGCCGGCCACTACCGGGGCGAGGACTCGCTGCTCCAGCTGCTGGAGCTGCGCGAGGCCGTGGAGACGGGGCTGGTGTCCCGGCTGGCGGGGCGGCTCCCGGAGGCGGACCTGGCCGAGCTGGACGCGCTCGTGGACCGGATGGAACGGGAGGCCGCCGAGGGCACCGGCCTCGCCGGGACCGACCGCGCCTTCCACGCCACGCTGTACCGGGGCCTGGACAACGTGCTGCTCGGCGAGGTGCTGGAGGCGTTCTGGGACGCCTTCCACCGGGTGCGGCGCGACCTGGCGGCAACGCCGCAGGACCCCCGGGTCACCTGCCGCCAGCACCGGGAGATCCTGGACGCGGTGCGCTCCGGGGACTCCCTGCGGGCCGAGCGCGCCATAAGGGACCACTTCGGCAACCTGCGCACCCGCCTGGCCCACACCCCCACGGCCACCTCCTGACCGCTCAGCCGGACACCCCCGTCAGGTACGACGAGACGACCACGTTCGCCGTGTAGCTGCCGCTCGCCCGGTCGAACGAACCCCCGCAGGTGATCAGGCGCAGCTCGGCGCGGCCGGGCCGGCGGGGACCGTAGGCCTGGTGGGCGTCGAAACCGGCTCGGGGCAGCACCCGCACGTCGTCGACGGTGAACTCGGCGACCTTGCCGTCCGCGCGGAAGACCCGGACGGTGTGGCCCGGCCTGAGGGTGCTGAGCCGGTAGAAGACCGCCGGCCGGGTCGTGGTGTCGACGTGGCCCACGAACAGGGCCGCCCCGGCGGCACCGGGCCGCGGACCGGCGCCGTACCAGCCGACCACGCCCGGCTGGTCGTAGGGCGGCGGGTCGACCGCGCCACGCGCGTCGAGGCCGCGGGTCACCACCGGGGCCTGCACGCCGAGGGCGGGGATGTCGACGCGCTGCGGCACCGCGCCGGCCAGTGGCCGGGCCGCGCCGGGCAGCCGGGCGGGGTCGCCGGTCCGGCCCGCGGCGAAGACGTCCCCCGTGGCGGTGCCGTCCGTGCTCCGCGTCCCGTCGCTCACCTCGCGGCCCCACAGCCACAGTCCGCACAGCAGCAGCGCCCAGGCCAGGACGGTGACCAGCCGCCCGGTGCCGGCGCCGCGCCCCTGCTCGTCGGACACGGGAGGTCAGCGGGTGGAGCGGGCGCGGCGGGCGCGCAGCCCCACGGCGAGCGCGGCGAGGCCGGCCAGCGCCAGGCCGGTCACCGCCTGGCCGGTGTCGGGGCCGGAGCCGCTGGTGGCGACCGTGGCGAAGTGCGCGGTGCCGCCGCCGCCCGCGGCGACCGGGGCGACGGGGGAGGCGGCGGCGGTGACCGGGGCGACGGGCGCGGCGGACCGGGCGCCGTCCGGGCCGCCGACGGTCAGGCTGCCGGTGATCACCCGCTCGCCGCAGACGACCTTCACGGCGTAGGCGCCCGGCTCCAGACCGGAGCGGACCCGGGTGTCGCCGGTCAGGGTGCCCTGGCCGCCGGTCAGCCGGGCGTCGGAGACGAAGGCGGCCGAGGCCGCGGTGCCCTGCTCGCCCGCGCAGCCCTCGGTGCGCACGGTGAGGTCGGCGCCGGGCGCCGGGGAGGCGGGAGTCACGGCGACCGAGCCGCCGCCGTCCGCCGCGCGGGCCGCGGGGGCGGCCGCGACGACCGCGGCGGCGAGGATTGCGGTACGGACAGTGAGGCGTAGTGAGCCCATCGTGAACCTCCAGTTATCTGGAGGCTCCCCCGCACCGGGCGCCTCCGCATCCTCGGGAGGCGTCCGGTTGCTCCGGACGGGTGATACCGGGTTTCGGGTCAGATCAGGTCGACCAGGTCCGCGATGGAGTCGACGACCTCGGAGGGGCGGAACGGGTAGCGGTCGATGTCGGCGGGCTGGGTGACGCCGGTCATCACCAGGAAGGTGCGCATCCCGGCCTCCAGGCCCGCGAGGACGTCGGTGTCCATGCGGTCCCCGATCATCGCCGAGGTCTCGGAGTGCGCGCCGACCGCGTTCAGCCCGGCCCGCATCATCAGCGGGTTGGGCTTGCCGACGAAGTACGGCTTCTTGCCGGTGGCGGCGGTGATCAGCGCGGCGACCGAGCCGGTGGCGGGCAGGTCGCCCTCGGTGGAGGGGCCGACGTTGTCGGGGTTCGTGGCGATGAACCGGGCACCGTCGTTGATCAGCCGGACGGCCTTGGTCAGCGCCTCGAAGGAGTAGGTGCGGGTCTCGCCGAGGATCACGAAGTCGGGCTCGTGGTCGGTGAGGATGTAGCCGATGTCGTGCAGGGCGGTGGTCAGGCCGGCCTCGCCGATGACGTAGGCACTGCCGCCGGGCCGCTGGTCGTTCAGGAACTGGGCGGTGGCCAGCGCCGACGTCCAGATGTTCTCCACCGGCACGTCCAGGCCCATCCGGCGCAGCCGGGCGTGCAGGTCGCGGGCGGTGTAGATGGAGTTGTTGGTGAGCACCAGGAACGGCCGGCCGGACTCGCGCAGCTTCTTCAGGAAGGCGTCGGCGCCGGGGATGGGCACGCCCTCGTGGATCAGGACGCCGTCCATGTCGGTGAGCCACGACTCGATGGGCTTGCGGTCTGCCATGTGCTGCGTCTCCTGGCGTACGTGCGAACGGAAAACGGGGGGCGCCGGAACCACGGCGTACCGACGCCCCCAGCCTAGTCAGGACCCGTCGATCCGGACCCCGTCGATCACCCAGTACCAGTTGTTGCCGCCGGTGTAACGGAACCGGACCCGGGCACTGGTGGCGCCCGCCGGCACCTGGAGGGTGACCGTCTCGGTGCGCGAGGGCACGTCGGCGGTGTACGTCCGCACGCTCACCGGAGTGCCGCCGTCGTAGGAGACGAGGACCTCGCCCCGCTGCGGGGACTCGTGCCGGTAGTAGGTGGTGTACGTCAGCACGGCCGTGCCGCCGCCGGTGACCGGGTGGGCGGGGCTGACGAGGGTGGAGTCGAAGGTGCCGGTGTAGCTCTTGTCGGTCCACTCGTCGCCGTCGGCGACCGCGAAGACGTTCCGGGCGCGGATGTTGCCCTCGCGGTTCTGGTCGCGCTGGGCCTGGGTCCAGAACTCGTCGGTGGTGAAGGTCCAGCCGCGCCACTCGGTGACCCCGCCGCCGCCCATCGCGGAGTTGTCGACGGACCAGCCGGGCGGCGGGGTGTGGGTGAAGCCCACGGTGCCCGCCGGGATACCGGTCTCGTCCACGCGGGTCGCCAGCGCGCCGCGCAGGGCGTCGAAGTCGTCCGGGACGGGCTGCTGCACGGGCCGGCCGTCCAGTCCCCACGCGGGGTCGAGGGGGATGCCGAGGTGGGCGAGGGCGGAGGCGGCGACGTCCGGCATCTTCACGTCGTGGCGCACCGAACCCGGCGCGAGCGCCGACCCGGTGGCGATGAGGAAGGTCTGCCGCTCCTGGAGGGTGGAGCCGCCGTGGCCGCCCGCGTCGGTGTGGCCGTGATCGGCGGTGACCATGATCAGCCAGTCCTCGGCGGCGTACGTCGGCCGGGCCTTGACGGCGGCCACGATCTGCCCGACCTGCGCGTCGGCGCCCGCGACGGCGTCCAGGTACTGCTGGGAGGCGGCGCCGTAGGTGTGGCCGGCGTGGTCGATGTTGTCCAGGTGGACGAAGACCGCGTCGGGGTTCGCGTCCCGGAGCTGCGCGACCGCGCGGGAGGTGGTGCCGGTGTCGTACTCGGCGCTCGGGGTGGAGACCCGGGTGTCGACCTTCGCGGAGAACACCGTGTCGGTGAGGGGCGTCCAGGAGGCGACGGCGTACGTGGACAGGGCGGGCTTGGCGGTCTCGGCGCGGGTGAGGAAGTCCGGGTACTGGGTGAACCGGGCGCCGGTGAAAGCGTTGTCCTTCACGTTGTGCTTGTCGGGCCAGACACCGGTGAGGATCGTCGACCAGCCGGGCCCGGAGAGGGTGGGGGCGAGCGGGTTGGCGTAGATGCTGCTGGGCGCGGTGAGTCCGGCCGCCGTCAGGGCGTCCAGGTTCGGCGCGGCGGCGTCCTTGATCCGGCTGAGCAGGGCGCCGTCCAGGCCGATGACGAGCACCTTCGGGGTACGGGCCGCGGCCCGGGCGACGGTCGCCGGCGGCCCGGCGGAGACGGCCACGGCGGCGGCGGACAGGAGGAGGGAGCGGCGGGAGAGGTGGGGCACGGGTTCCTCCGGAGGAAGAGGGGCGGACGTGCGTACGGGCATGGCGACGCCCCCGGTGGTGCCAGGGGCGTGGGGTCTCGCGGGGCGGGGCCGTCCACGGCCCCGCCCCGGAGGAATCAGCTGCCGGTCGCGGACTTCCAGTCCTCGACGTAGGCGCCGAGGTTCTTCTCGATGTCGTTCCAGTCGGGTTCGAAGACCTCCACGCCGTCCATCAGCCGGGTCAGCGCCACGGCGTTGGCGTCGGTGGCCTTGACGTCCTGGCGGGCGGTGAAGCCGCCGCCGATCGCGCTGACCTCCTCCTGCTGCTTGCGGGCGAGCAGGAAGTCGAGCAGCTTCTTGCCGTTGGCGCTGTGCGGGGCCTTGGTGACCAGGCCGGCCGCGTACGGCAGGGCGAAGGTGGTGGGCTTGCCGTCGGTGCCGGCCGGGAACCAGATGCCGAGGTTCGGCATGGTCTTGGTCTGGGCGTGGTTCATCTGCACATCGCCGTTGGCGACGAGGAGTTCGCCCTTGTCCACCTTGGGGGCGAGCTTGCCGGTGGAGGCGGACGGGCCGACGTTGTTGGCCTGGAGCTTCTTCAGGTAGGCGAGGGCCTGATCCTTGCCGCCGAAGTCGTGCATCGCCTTGATCAGCACGGCCGTTCCGTCGCCGGCGACGCCCGGGGTGGAGTACTGGATCTTGTTCCTGTAGCGGGAGCCGAGGAGTTCGTCCCAGGTCTTCGGGGGCTGCTTCAGCTCCTTCTTGTCGTAGACGAACCCGAAGTAGTTGTTGACGACGGAGGTCCAGGTACCGTCGGCGGCCTTGTCGGCGCCGCCGACCTGGTCGGCGCCGGCCGGGCTGTACTTCTGCAGCAGGCCCTTGCCGGCGGCCTGCTGGATGAACGGCGGCAGGGTGACCAGCACGTCGGCCTGCGGGTTGCTCCGCTCGCGGACGGCGCGCTGCACCATCTCGCCGGAGCCGCCCTCGACGTACCTCACCTTGATGCCGGTCTGCTTCTCGAAGTCCTCGAACACCTGGTCGTACCAGCCGTCGCCGTTCTCGCCCTTGAGGCCGTCGGCGCTGTAGACGGTGACGACCTTGGCGTCCGAGGCGGCGGAGGAGCCGCAGGCGGACAGCGCGGGTGCGGCGAGGAGGGCGAGGGCCACGGCGAGCGGGACGCGGTTTCTGGGCATGGCGGGGCGGACTCCTGGCGTGAAGTGCGGGGATTGTGCGGGGGGATTCAGCGGTACGACGCCCGGGTGCGGACCCGGGAGACGGCGAACAGGACGAGCAGGGTCGCGGCCATCAGGACGACGGCGACGGCGGACCCGGTGAACAGGGCGCCCCGGTCGGTGGACGCGTGGACCAGCACGGGCAGCGGGGTCCAGTCGGGCGGGTAGAGCATCATCGTGGCGCTCAGCTCGCCCATGGACAGGGCGAAGCACAGTCCGGCGGCGGCGGTCAGCGAGGGCAGCAGCAGCGGCAGCCGCACCCGGAACAGGATGTACGCGGGCCGGGCGCCGAGGGAGGCGGCGGCCTGTTCGCAGGCCGGGTCCAGGCGGGTCAGGGCCGCCGACACCGACTGGTGGGCGAAGGCGGTGACCAGCACGGTGTGGGCGGTGATCACGATCCACCGGGTGCCGTTGAGCAGCAGCGGCGGCTGGGAGAACGCCACCAGCACCGCGAGGCCCACCACCACCGAGGGCACGGCGACCGGCAGCACGAACAGGGCGTCCAGTACCCGGCGGTGGCGCCTCTTCAGGGCGGCCCCGGCGAGCGCGGCCCAGGTGCCGGCGGTCAGCGCGAGCAGGCTGGCGGCGACGGCCGTGACCAGGCTGGTGGTGAGCGCCTGGAGGGCCTCGCCCCGGGTGGCGGTGCGGTAGTGGTCCAGGGTGGGCCCGGAGGGCAGGGCGCCGGACCAGTGGGTGGCGACGGAGGCGCCCAGGATGACCAGCAGGGGCAGCGCGAACAGCGGCAGGAACAGCGCGAGGAACACCGCCCACACGGCCCACCTGGCCTTGCGGCTATGCACCAGCACGACGGCTCACCACCCGGTACAGGCCGTACAGGCCCACGGAGATCAGGACGTTGACGACGGCGACCGCGCAGGCGCCCGGGTAGTCGGACTCCAGGATCGCCTTGCCGTAGACGAGCATCGGCAGCGTGGTGACCCCCTTCGCGCCGGTGAACAGCACGATCCCGAACTCGTTCAGGCACAGCACCAGGACGAGGCTGCCGCCGGCCGCGAGCGCGGGCAGCGCCTCGGGCAGGATCACCTGCCGGACGATGCGGGGCGCCCGCGCGCCCAGCGAACTGGCCGCCTCCAGCTGGGCGGTGTCGAGCTGCGCGAACGCGGCGAGCAGCGGGCGCATCACGAACGGCGTGAAGTAGGTGACCTCCGCCAGCAGCACGCCCCAGGGCGTGGTGAGGAACTGGAAGGAGCCGACGATGCCCGTGCTGCCGTAGATGAACAGCAGCGCCAGCGTGATCAGGAAGGACGGGAAGGACAGGTACACGTCGATGAACCGGGCCACCGCCTTCGCGCCGGGGAACGGCACGAACGCGATGACCAGCCCCAGCAGGAACCCGAGGACCAGACAGCCGGCGGTGGCGGCCGGCGCCAGCCACACGGTGGTCCACAGCGCGTGCCGGAACGCCTCGGAGGCGAAGACGTCGGCGTACGCCTGGAGGGAGGTGCCCCCGGTGTCGGGCCGCAGGGACTGGCGGACGACGAGGGCGAGGGGGTAGAGGAAGAACAGGGCGAGCAGGGCGACCGGGGGGAGCGCCCACAGGTGGGGCGCCCACCGTCGCGGGGAGCCCTTCCGCTCGGCGGGGCGGGCGGGTACGGCGCGCAGCGCGCTGTCAGTGGTCATCGCCGGCCACTCCCGCGGGCAGCAGCACCCCGTCGTCGGGTGCGAAGTGCAGGTCGACCGGGTCACCGAGGGCCGGCGGAGCCTTCAGTTCCCGTACGTCCGCCATCACCGTGTGCCCGTCGACCTCGACGTAGAGCCGGTGGGTGGCGCCCCGCCACTGGATCTCCCGTACGGTGCCGGTGAGCCGGTTGGGTCCCTCGCCCAGCCCGACCAGGTGCGGCCGTACGCAGAGCGTGGCGCGGGCGCCCACCGCGGCCCCGGCGGTGCCGAGCTTCAGCTCCGTGCCCGCGAGGGACACGCCGCCGGCCGTCACGGTCACCGGGACCAGGTTCGCGCCGCCCACGAAGGACGCGGTGAACGCGTCGGCGGGCGCCCGGTACAGCTCCCGCGGCGTGCCGCACGACCGCAGCCGGGCCGACTCCATCACCGCGATCCGGTCGGCCAGGGTCAGCGCCTCGACCTGGTCGTGGGTGACGTACAGCATCGACACGTCGGGCAGCTCGCGGTGCAGCCGGGCGAGTTCGGCGAGCATGCCGGAGCGCAGCCGGGCGTCCAGCGCGGACAGCGGCTCGTCCAGGAGCAGCACGCGGGGCCGGATGGCGAGGGCGCGGGCGATCGCGACGCGCTGTTGCTGCCCGCCGGACAGCTCGCGCGGGTGGCGGCGGGCGTAGCCGGCCATGCCGGTCAGCTCCAGCGCCTCGGCGACCCGCTGCCGGATCTCGCCCCTGGGAGTTCTGCGGGCCTTGAGTCCGAAGGCCACGTTCTCGTCGACCCGCAGGTGCGGGAAGAGGGCGTAGCTCTGCACGACCATGCCGATGCCGCGCCGGTACGGCGGGAGGTCCGTCACGTCCTCGCCGCCGAGGTACACCCGCCCGGACGCGGGCCGCACGAACCCGGCGACCGCACGCAGCGCGGTGGTCTTGCCGGATCCGGACGGCCCGAGGAGCGCCATGACCTCGCCGGGCTCGACGGTCAGGTCGAGGGAGTCGAGGACGACGTTGCCGTCGTAGGCGACCGTGACGGAGTCGAAGCGGATGCCCATGTCAGCGGTCTCCGGCGAGCAGGCCGGGCAGGCCGGCGACGGAGTCGAGGACATGGGTGGCACCGGCGGCGGCGAACTCGGCGTCACCGTGCGCGCCGGTGCGCACGCCGGCGACCAGCCCGGCCCCGGCGCGTACGCCGCTGAGCACGTCGTACGACGTGTCGCCGGCCACCGCTATCTGCCGTACGTCGTCGGCCGCCTTGGTGCGGACGAACGCCTCCAGCACCATGTCCGGGTACGGCCGCCCGCGCCCGCCGGCGTCGGCCGGGCACAGGGTGAGCGGCACCAGGCCGCGCCAGCCGAGGGCGTCCAGGACGGCGTCCTGGGTGACCCGGGCGAAGCCGGTGGTGAGGACGACGGTCCGGCCGCCCGCGGTCAGTTCCTCGATGGCCTCGCGGGCCCCGGGGACCGGCGCGATCAGGCCCTGGTCGACCAGGTCGCCGTACGCCTTCTCGAAGGCGGTGTTGGCGCGCCGGGCGCGGTCCTCGTCGCCGAAGAGGTGACGGAAGACGGAGATCTTGGACTCGCCCATGGTGGCGCGGACGTAGGCCAGGTGCTCGGCGTGCTCGGCGGAGCCGGGCTCGACGCCCAGCTCGGTGGCGGCGGCGGCGAAGGCGCGCTCGACCAGTCCGCCGTCGGCGACGGTGGTGCCGGCCATGTCGAGGACGACGAGGCGGATGCCGGGGCCGGCCGGGGTGTTCGGGGTGTCGGGTGTCATGGGGTGCTCACCAGCCCAGTTCGTTCGCGGTGGTCTCGGCTATCGCGGGGGCGCAGGTCATGCCGCGCCCGCCGGGCCCGGTGACCAGCCACACCCCCTCGTGCACCTGCTGGCGGTGGACCACCTCGGCGGGGTCGGTGCACTGCGCGTACACGCCCGCCCAGCGGTGCCGCACGCGCGGCAGCGGCCGGCCGAGGAGGGACTCCACGACGCCGGTGAGGTGCTCGTAGGGCTCCTCGACGGTGTCGAAGGCGAAGGGGTGCTCGTACTCGTGGGTGTCGCCGATGGTCAGGCCGCCGTCGGCGCGCTGCACCATGAGCAGCTGCATCCTGTGCGCGGCGGCGGTCTCGGGCTGCGGCTGCCGGGCGTTCAGCTCGTCCAGCGCCTTCGAGGCGTACGCCGGGTAGTAGCGGAAGCTGTCGGCGTCGGCGACGGAGGTGGTCAGCGGCTCGCCGAGCGGCTCGGTCTGCATCATCTGGAGGCGGACGCGGCGCACCGGGAGGTCCGGGCCGGCCAGTTCGCGGACGAGCCCGCCGAGCCAGGCGCCGGTGCACAGCACGACGGCGTCGGCGTGGTGGGTGTCCCCGTGGTCGTCGCGGACGGTGCCGGCGCCGGTCACCTCGCGCACCTCCCGGCCGGGCAGGAAGGTGTATTCCGGGGACTTCAGCAGCTCCGCGCGCAGGGCGAGCTGGGCGGTACGGGGCTCCACGGCCGCGTCCCGCTCGCAGTACAGGGCGGCGGTGAAGTCCCCGCGCAGGGCGGGGTTGAGGGCGCGGGCCTCGCCCGGGGTGAGCAGCCTGTAGCCGCGGGCGGCGGCGTCCGCGCGGGCCACGGCCGCCTCGGCGACGGCGAGTTCGAGCGGGCCGCGGACCGGGGTGAGGGAGCCGTTGGGGCGGAAGCCCAGCGCCGGCACCCGGCCGCCGATCCCCTCCCACAGTTCCCGCGCCCGCAGGGCGGCCTCCAGCTCTGCTCCACCGGCGCGCCCGCTGACCCAGATCTGCCCGAAGTTGCGCAGGGAGGCGCCGCGCGCCTCGGCTTCCCGCTCGATCTGGACGACCTGGTGGCCGCGCTCCACTGCTTGCCAGGCGTGCATGGTGCCCACCACGCCGGCTCCGACGACTGTGACTCTCACGGCGGCAACGCTCCTCGGGGTTCGGGAACCGGAGACATCCGGCTGACAACGAGAGCGTGAACGAGCCATCACGTTTGGGCTAGACCCGTTATCTTTCTGTTATGTGCGGAGCGGGCGGGGCGGCGGGTGCGGTTCAGCCCCGGAGGTGGGCGGTGAACGAGAACCGGTCGCCGCGGTACAGCGACCGCACCCGCTCCAGCGGGCGGCCCCCGGTGTCCCGGGAGATCCGGTGGATCAGCAGCATGGGCAGGGCGGGCGGGGTGCCGATGAGGAGGGCCTCGCGGGGCGTGGCCAGGACGGTCTCGATCCGCTCGTCGGCGTCGCCGAAGGAGATGCCCTGGGCGGCCAGATAGCCGTAGAAAGAGGAATCCGGGTCGAACTCGGCGTCCAGCCGGGGCACCCGGGCGACGGCGACGTACGTGCTCTCCAGGCCGACCCGTTCGTCGTCGGCGAGCAGCACGCGCTCCAGGTGCCAGACGGGTTCGCCGGGGCCGAGCCCGGTCTCGGCGGCGAGCGGCGCCGGGCACGGGAACCGGTCGAGGGTGACGAGGGTACGGCCCGGGGTGCGCCCCTGCCGGCGTACGCCCTCGGTGTAACTGGCGAGGGACAGCGGCTGGGCCAGCTTGGGCCCGGCGACGACGGTGCCGCGGCCCCGGCGCCGCAGGCGTCCCTCCAGCACCAGTTCCCGTACGGCCTGCCGGACGGTCTCGCGGGCCACGTCGTACCGCTCGGCGAGATCCCGTTCGGTGGGGATGACGCCGCCCTCCCCCAGCTCGTCCAGCAGCGCGGCGATCCGTGCCTTCACCGCGTAGTACTTGGGGATGCGCCCGTGTTCGGGGATGCCGGCGCGGACGGGGGCGCCGGGGGCCTGGTCGTTGGGGTAGTCCACGGGAGGGATCGTCGCAGACGGGGACCGGGGGCCGGGGGCGGGGGCGCGGGAGCGGGACGGCCCGGTCAGCGGCGGCGGCGCAGCAGGAGGAAGGTGCCGGTGGCGGCGGCGAGCAGGGTGAGGAGGGCGAGCACGGGGGCGAGGGCGGTCGTGAGCGGGGTGCGGGCGGACTCGGGCCCGGCGGCGGCCGGCTGACCGGCCCGGGGGGCCGGGGTGGGGGTGCCGGGCGGGTGCGCGGCCTGGGCCTCCCGCACGGGTCCGGCGTCCTGCTCCTTCCACGGTCGGTGCCTCCCGGCGGCTTCCCCATCGTCCTCGGTGACGGAGAAGCGGTAGGCGCCGGACTCCCCGACCCAGTCGCCGTCCTCGCCCCGCCGCTGCACGACGGCGGCGTTCACGGTGACCCGGTCCGTCACGGCGCCGGGGCCGAGCGAGAGCCGGACCCGGACGCCGACGGTCCGGCCGGGCGGCACGGTGAACCCGGCGAAGCCGGTGCCGTCCAGGACGCCGACCAGTTCCCGCGCGCCGGTGGCCTCGAAGGTGACGGGGCGGACGCGCGGGCCGTCGTAGAAGTCCAGGTGGAGCCGGTCCGGCCGCAGCGCGCGCTTCTCGCCGACCAGGACCACGACCGGGTGGACGCCGGCGCAGGTCCGGTCGGTGGTGTTGGTGAGGTCGATGTACCAGGTACGGGGCCTGCCGCCGGCCTCATAGGACGCGGGCCCGCCACGGATACGGGCGGCCAGCGGAAACGTGCGGGCATCGGCGGCGGCGCAGGACGGGGTGGCGGGGGTGGCAGGGGTGGCGGAGGTGGCCGGCGATGCCGCGAGGACGACGGTGGTGGCGGCGGCTGCGGCTGCGGCTGCGGCCGTAGTCGCGGTCGCGGTCGCGGTGAGCAAGAGGGGCGGGGACGTGCACCATCGCATGAACACATGACCCTGCCGGGCGGGGCGGGGGGTACGGCGCCGCCATGCCGGTGCCTGGACCAAGTCCCCCCGGCCGGCGGACAACGGGGGTCACCGGCCGTGCCGCCGGCAGCGGCGTGAGGCCACCGGCCGTCTTGCCGACCGCGAGCGCGTCGTGGCCGGCGCGCGGCTTCCCGCGCCCCCGGGGAGTTGCCCCACCGTCGGCGCAATGCGGGACGGCGTGGCCGACAGCGCCGTGAGGCCACCGGTCGACTTGCCGACCGCGAGCGCGCCGTCGCCAGGCACGCATTTACCCGCACCCCGGGGAGTTGCCCCGCCGTCGGCCGTGGCTTCGGGCCGCCTCGGCGGGCTCCCCTCACGCATCCCCCCGCCCGAACAGCGGTGCCAGCAGCAGCTGGGCCGCGCCCTCGGCCACCAGGCGCTCGGTCCGTGGAGCGAGCCGTACCGGTACCTCGCCGGCCGCTCCCTCGCGCCGGGCCCGGGCCGCCAGTACCTCGGCGACACCCCGCACGTACACGTCCGGCGCCCCGGCGACCGTACGTCCCCCGAGCAGCACCCCGTCGATGTCCAGCAGCCCGACCAGGTTCCCGGCCGCCACGCCCAGCACCCGCGCCGCCTCCGCGATCTCGCCGCGCGCCGCCGCGCCGAGGCACAGCGCCTCCACGCAGCCCCGGTTGCCGCACTCGCACGGCGGCCCGTCCAGCTGGAGCACCTGGTGGCCGAACTCCCCCGCCCCGGTCCGCGCCCCGCGGTGCACGCCGCCGTCGATCACCAGCCCGGCCCCGAGCCCCGTACCGAGGTGCAGGTACGCGAAGGAGCGGCCCGCCGCCTCCTGCGCGCCCCCGACCGCCAGCCCGAGCGCCGCCGCGTTGGTGTCCTTGTCCACCACGACCGGCATCCCCAGCCGCCGCGCGAGCGCGTCCCGCAGCGGAAAGCCGTCCCACTCGGGAAACCCGGTGACCCGGTGCAGCACCCCGCGCGCGTGGTCCAGCGGACCGGGCAGCGCCACCCCCACCCCGACCAGCGGACCGCGCCCGCCAGGGGCCTCGCCGAGCCGTTCCCCGGCCACGTCGCGGACCGCCGCGCACACCGCCCCCAGCACGGCCTCCGCCCCCGCCCCGAGGTCCAGCTCCCCGCGCCGCTCCGCCACCACGGCACCGTCCAGATCGACGAGCACCGCGCGCAGTTCGTCGCGGTCCAGATGCACCCCGACGGCATGCCCCGCCTCCGGCACCAGCCGCAGTACGGTGCGCGGCTTGCCCCCGGTCGACGCCCGCCGTCCGGCCTCCGCCGCGAACCCCTCCTCCCGCAGCCGCGCGGTGATCTTGCTGACGGCCTGCGGGGTCAGCCCGGTGCGCTCGGCCAGCTCCAGCCGGCTGACGCCCTCGGCCCCCGCGTCCCGCAGCAGCCCCAGCACCAGCGCCGTGTTGTGGCTGCGCACCACGCCCAGATTGGCCCCCACCGGCCCACCACTGCTTTTCACGCCTCCCATTCTCCCCTCCGCTTGCACTTTCGCAACAGCGTTGCCAAAGTGGGAGGCATGACTGGTACCCCCCTCCGCGTCGGCCTGATCGGCTACGGCCTCGCCGGCTCCGTCTTCCACGCCCCGCTGATCGCCGCCACCGAGGGCCTCGCCCTGGACACCGTGGTCACCTCGAACCCGGAGCGGCAGCGGCAGGCCCGCGCCGAGTTCCCGGACGTCCGGCTCGCCGCCACCGCCGAGGAGCTGTTCGACCGGGCGGACGAGCTGGACCTCGTCGTCGTGGCCTCCCCGAACAAGACGCACGTGCCGCTGGCCACCGCCGCCCTGCGGGCGGGCCTGCCGGTGGTCGTGGACAAGCCGGTCGCCGGCACCGCGGCCGAGGCCCGGCAGCTCGCCGCCCTCGCCGAGGAACGCGGTCTGCTGCTGTCGGTCTTCCAGAACCGCCGCTGGGACAACGACTTCCTGACCCTGCGCAAGCTGCTGGCGGACGGCACGCTCGGCGACGCCTGGCGCTTCGAGTCCCGCTTCGAGCGCTGGCGCCCCCAGCCCAAGGGCGGCTGGCGCGAGTCCGGCGACCCCGCAGAGATCGGAGGTCTGCTCTACGACCTCGGCAGCCACGTCGTCGACCAGGCCCTGGTCCTCTTCGGCCCGGTCACCGAGGTCTACGCCGAGACGGACATCCGCCGCCCCGGCGCCGAGGCCGACGACGACACCTTCCTCGCGCTCACCCACGCGAGCGGCGTCCGCTCCCACCTCTACGTCTCCGCGACGGCCGCCCAGCTCGGCCCCCGCTTCCGGGTGCTGGGCTCCCGCGCGGGCTACGTCAAGTACGGCCTGGACCCCCAGGAGGCGGCCCTGCGCGAGGGCGGCCGGCCCGGCACCGGCGCCGGCTGGGGCGCCGAGGACGAGTCCCTGTGGGGCCGCATCGGCTCGGGGGAGTCCCCGCTGACCGGCGGCGGCACCCCCGTACCGACCCTGCCGGGCGACTACCCGGCCTACTACGCGGCCGTGGCCGGCGCCCTGCGCGGCACCGGTCCCAACCCGGTGACCGCCCTGGAGGCCGCCGCCGCGCTCGATGTGCTGGAAGCGGCCCGCCGGTCCGCCCGCGACAAGGTGACGGTGACCCTCTGATGCCCGAGAACACCCCGACCGTCGAGGAACTGGAGGAGCAGCAGCGGCGCCTGGTCTTCCGGCGGTTCACCCACGAGGACGCCTGGGCCCTCGGCTGCCTCCTGGTCGAGCGGGCCCGGGAGCGCGGGGCGCCGGTCGCCATCGACATCCACCGCGCCGGCCAGCAGCTGTTCCACGCCGCCCTGCCGGGCTCCGCCCCGGACAACGACGCCTGGATCCTCCGCAAGCGCCGGGTGGTGGAGCGCTACGGCGCCCCCTCCTACCTGGTCGGGGCCCGCTTCCGCGCCAAGGGCACCACCTTCGAGGACTCCTCCCGCCTCGACCCGGACGCCTACGCGGCGCACGGCGGCTCCTTCCCGGTCACGGTGGAGGGCGCCGGTGTGATCGGCGCGGTGACCGTCTCCGGCCTGCCCCAGATCGAGGACCACCGGTTCGTGGTGGCGGCGCTGGAGGAGTTCCTCGGCCGTTCGGCCGACTGAGGGAACGGCGGGAATCAACCCGGGTCGCCCTCCGGTTGGCAGGACGGAAGACCTGACGATCACGGCTCAGTCCACCACCGGAGGGATCACACCCGATGACCACCGCACTGAAGGAGAGCGTCGGCCGGTACGGCGTCTGGAGCATCGAGCTGCGCTCCGAGGACCCGGCCCGGCGCGGCGAACTGGACGAGGCCGCGGCCGAGCTGGAGGAGCTGGGCTACGGCGCGCTCTGGCTCGGCGGCAACACCACCGCGGACCACGCGGCCCCGCTCATCGGCGCCACCCGGAGCGTCGTCGTCGGCACCAGCATCCAGAGCGTCTGGCAGCAGGACGCCGCCACCACGGCGGCCGGTTTCGCCGAGCTGGAGACGGCCCACCCCGGCCGGTTCGCGCTGGGCCTCGGGGTGAGCCACGGCCCGCTGGTGAAGGACTACCGGCGCCCGTACGCGGCGATGGTCGAGTACCTGGACGAGCTGGACCGCGCGGGCGTGCCCGCCGAGCGGCGGGTGCTGGCCGCGCTCGGCCCCCGGATGCTGGAGCTGTCCCGGGACCGCGCGGCCGGCGCGATCCCGTACCTGACCACGCCCGAGCACACCGAGCGGGCCCGGGAGATCCTGGGCGCGGGGCCGCTGCTGGCCCCCGAGCTGAAGGTCGTCCTGGAGTCCGACCCGGCCCGCGCCCGCGAGACGGCCCGCGCCTACCTGGCCAACTACCTGCGGCTGCCCAACTACACCAACAACTTCCTGCGGCTGGGCTTCACGGAGGCGGACGTCGCCGAGGGCGGCAGCGACCGGCTCATCGACGCGGTCTTCGCCTGGGGCGACGAGGCCCGGATCCGCGAGCACGTCACCGCCTTCCACGAGGCGGGCGCGGACCACGTGGCCCTCCAGGTGGTCACGGCACACACCGGCGAGGTCCTGCCCCGGGAGGAATGGCGCCGGCTGGCCGCTCTGCTGGGCTAGCCGGCCCGGCCGCCCGAGAGCACGGGGAACCGGCCCGGCCGCCCGAGGACACGGGGAACCGGTCCGGCCCGAGGTGCGCGGGGAACCGGTCCGGCCCGAGGTACGCGGGGAACCGGCCCGGCCCGAGGTGCGCGGGAAACCGGTCCGGCCCGAGGTGCGCGGGGAACCGGTCCGCCCGAGGTGCGCGGGGAACCGGTCCGCCCGAAAGGCGCGGCGAACCGTGCGGCCGGCCCGGCACCACGGGCGGGCGACGGGCGTCACCGCGGTTCCCGGCGCTCTGGTGCCGGCTGGTGTTCCCGGCGCCCCCGGCGCTCCCTGCGCCCCCGGCACCGGCACTCCCGGCACCCCCTCCCGCGGAGCGGCTACGCGTCCTTCAGCTCCTGCCGCTGCCGGCCGAGCCCCGGGATCTCCAGCTCGACGACGTCCCCGGCGCGCAGGTACGGCTTCGGCTCGGGCGCTCCCATCGCCACCCCGGCCGGCGTGCCCGTGTTGATGACGTCGCCGGGGTACAGGGTCATGAACCGGCTGAGGTAGCGCACGACCTCGCCGACGGGGAATATCTGCTCGGCCGTGGTGCCGTCCTGCTTCAGCTCGCCGTTCACCCACAGCTTCAGCGACAGGTCCTGCGGGTCGGCGATCTCGTCGGCCGTCACCAGCCACGGGCCCAGCGGGTTGAACGTCTCGCAGTTCTTGCCCTTGTCCCAGGTCCCGCCCCGCTCCATCTGGTACTCCCGCTCGGAGACGTCGTGCGCGAGGGCGTACCCGGCGACGTGCGCGAGCCCTTCCTGTGCCGAGTCCAGGTAGCGGGCCGTACGGCCGATGACGACCGCGAGTTCGACCTCCCAGTCCGTCTTCACCGAGCCGCGCGGCACCAGCACCGTGTCGTCCGGCCCGACCACCGTGTCCGGCGCCTTGAGGAAGACGACCGGCTCGGGGGGCGGCTCCATGCCCGTCTCCCGGGCGTGGTCGTAGTAGTTGAGCCCGATGCACACGACCTTCCCGATGCGGCCGAGCGGCGGGCCGATCCGCAGTCCGGCCGCGTCCAGCGCGGGCAGTCCACCGCCCTCGGCCGCCGCCCGGATCCGGCCGAGCGCCTCCTCGTCGGCGAGGAGCGCGCCGTCGATGTCGTCCACGAGGCCCGACAGGTCCCGGAGGGTCCCCTCGGCGTCGAGCAGTGCGGGGCGCTCGGCCCCGGCCGTACCGACTCGCAGCAGCTTCACGGTCACCATCTCCCTCGTTCGCGGGCGCCCGCCGATGGGTGCAGCCATCGGAGGACTGGCCGATCCTCCAATTCCCCCGTCCAGTCCGCAAGACCCTGTTCAGGTACTGGACCGTAACCGGTACGGCCGGTACCGCTCAGCGGTACAGCAGGGACTGCTCCGCCGCGCTCCACGCCGTACTGGTGACGATGTACAGCGCGGCGGCCAGCGGGACGACCGCCACCGAGACGAGGGTGAAGTAGGACAGGAACGGGGTCACCCGGGTGACCGCGGCGAGGCCCGGCACTTGGTCGCCGCCGACGGCCGGGGCGGGCTGTGCGGCCACCGTCCGCCGGGCGCGCCGGTAGTTGGCGGTGGCGACGGCCGCGACGAGGGCGAACAGGCCGAGGTAGACCAGTCCGGCCGGGCCGAACACCCCGCCGTCGGCGAGCGCGTCGGCCCAGCGTCCGCCGAGCGGCGCCGCGAACAGCCGGTGGCCGAGCAGGGAATTGGCCCGGCCGCCGATCGTGGTGCTGGAGAAGAGGTGGTAGAGGAGGAAGAAGGCCGGCAACTGGAGCAGGCCGGGCAGGCAGCCGGAGAGCGGCGAGACCTTCTCCCGGGCGTGCAGTTCCATGACCGCCCGCTGGAGCCGCTCCGGGTCCCGGGCGTGCCGGGCACGCAGCGCGTCGATCTCGGGCTGGAGCGCGGCACGGGCGCGCCGGCCGCGGGCGGCGGCGCGGGAGAGCGGGTGGACGAGCAGTCGTACCAGCGCGGTGAACAGGACGATCGCGGCGGCCGCCGCGGAGGCGTGGAAGATCGGGGTCAGCAGGTCGGCGAGGTGCTCGACCAGACGGGCGAAGACGGACATGGGTGAGCCCTCCGGGGGGTCTCGTCGTGCCGGAAACGGCCGGGAATCAGGGGATTCGACGGGGAAACGGCAGGACGAGCCGCGCGGGGCCACGCGTCGGCGCAGGCGCGGATGCGCGGATGCGCGGATACGCAGCTGTACGGATGCGCGGACGTGCGAATACGCACATGTACGACTACGCGGACGTGCGGATATCCGGGGTGGATACCCGGGGTGGATACCCGGAAGCGTGCCCTACGCGGCGGTCGTCGCCGGTCCGGCGTGACCGGGGGCCCGGGGACGTCGCCGGCCGGGTGCGTCGGGGTCGCGCTGGGGCAGGAAGGCCGTACGGCGGGCCCGGTCGCGGATCGCGGTGCGCACGCGGGTCGGCGGCACGGCGGGCACACGCCGCGCGGCCAGCAGGGCGCAGGCGGCGAGCATGGCGGCGACGGTGGCGGTCGCGGCGAGGGCGACGGCCGTGGTGAGACCGCCGCCACCGAGGAGGGCGGCCTGGAGCAGCAGGACCTGCGCCAGGAACAGCAGGAAGGCGAGGGGACGCAGGGCAACGGCACTGCCGCGCATCGGAATTCCCCTCTCTCTTTCGTACTGCCGTACTGCCGTCAGTCTGCCAGACGCGTCGGCTCGACCTCCAGGGACTCCAGGCCTCCAGGCCTCCAGGGCTCCAGGGCTCCAGGGCTCCAGCAGCCGCTACGAGTGGCGGTGTCCGGCTTTCTCCATGGGTTTGAGAAAGGGCCGTCACAACCCTCGACAAGGCCGTCCGGCAGCCCCGATGCTTCCTGTTGGCATGCCGGGGGGACGAGTCGGCACCGCTTCCAGGAGCGCGGTGCCGCAGCCGCTTGGAGAGGCAGCGAACGCACCCATGATCCGACGCAGAACTCTGCTGGCCGCCGCGGGCGGCGGCCTGCTCGGCAGCACACTGGCCACGGGCACGGCCCGGGCGGACGCGACGATCGCCGTCAACCCCTCGGCGACGTACGGCACCTGGGAGGGCTGGGGCACCTCCCTGGCCTGGTGGGCGAACGTCTTCGGCACGCGGGACGACTTCGCCGACCTCTTCTTCACGACCGGGAGCACGACGTACAACGGCACCTCGCTGCCCGGCCTCGGCCTGAACATCGCCCGCTACAACCTGGGCGCGTGCGGCTGGAACAGCGTGGGCGGCGAGACGATGGCCGTCTCCCCCAACATCCCCTCCTTCAAGCAGATCGAGGGCTACTGGCAGGACTGGACCAGCGAGGACCCGGCGTCCGCGGCCTGGAAGTGGACGGCGGACGCCGCCCAGCGGGCCATGCTCGTGAAGGCCACCCAGCGCGGGGCGATCTCCGAGCTGTTCGCCAACTCCCCCATGTGGTGGATGTGTTCCAACCACAACCCGTCCGGCGCGGCCGACGGCGGCAACAACCTCCAGTCCTGGAACCACCGTCAGCACGCCGCCCACCTCGCGGCCGTCGCCCTGTACGCGCGCGAGCACTGGGGCGTGACCTTCGCGACGGTGGAGCCCTTCAACGAGCCCTCCTCGTCCTGGTGGACCGCGACCGGCACCCAGGAGGGCTGCCACATCGACGCGGCCACCCAGGCGTCCGTACTGCCGTACCTGCGCTCCGAGTTGGACAAGCGGGGCCTGACCGGCACCAAGATCGCCGCGTCCGACGAGACGGGCTACGACCTGGCCCGCACCACCTGGAACTCCTTCTCCGCCACGGCCAAGGGGTACGTCGACCGGGTCAACGTGCACGGCTACCAGGGCTCCGGGGGCCGCCGGGACCTGCTGTACACGGACGTGGTGACCACCGCCCGCAAGGCCCTGTGGAACTCGGAGACCGGCGACAGCGACGCCACCGGCCTGACGACGGCGAGCAACCTCCTCTACGACTTCCGCTGGCTGCACCCCACGGCCTGGGTGTACTGGCAGGTGATGGACCCCAGTGCGGGCTGGGCGGCCATCGCCTACGACCCGGCCACCCGGCAGCCGGGCGCGGTCCAGACGAAGTACTACGTCCTGGCCCAGTTCACCCGGCACATCCGCCCAGGCATGACGATCCTGGACACCGGCGCGAGCTACGCGGTGGCGGCGCTCGACCGCCCGGCGCGGCGCCTGGTGATCGTCGCCGCCAACACCTCCGCCTCGCCCCAGACCCTGACCTTCGACCTGTCCCGCTTCTCCACCGTCACCGGCGGCCCGGGCGGCCTGGTCCCCCGCTGGAACACGGTCACGACGGGCGGCGACCGCTACACACCCCACTCGGACACCCACCTGAACGGCAAGTCGCTCCCGGTCCCCTTCGCGGCGAAGTCGGTACAGACCCTCCAGATCGACGGCGTCACGGTGTGAGGCCGGCCCCGGTGCGAGGCCGGGCCCCGGTGTGAGGCCGGCTTCGGAAGTACCCCTTCGGCCATACCCGCCCGCTGCGCCCCCTCCGCGCCTCACGTTCACCGGCGCCCGGCAGTACGGTGTCCCTCATGCGCCCCGACACGCCTGCCGAGAATGTCGACCACACCGCCGAAGCGGCACGCCTGGAGCGGACCGCCGGCCTGTACCCGGAGGACGCCGAGACCCTGCTCCTGCGGGCGGCGGCCCACCTGGAACTGTCCGGCGACCGCCCCGCGGCCACCACGCTCTACGACCGCCTGCTGTCGTCCGCCGCGGAACTGGCCGACCCCGCCCTGGTCCGCGCCCTGAAGGCATCGAACCTGTGGGAGTACGGCCACGAGGCCGAGGCACGGGCGATCATCGAGGGCATCCGCGCGACGGCCCCCCGAGACCCGGCCCCGTGGGTGATCGCAGCGGAGGCCCTGGAGTCGCACGACGAGCTGGAGGCGGCGGCGGAGACGTTCACGGAGGGAGCCCGCCTGCTGATCCCCGGCCCGACGGAGGCGCCCCTCCCCTCCACCCACCCCCTCCTCCACGGCCGCCACCGCGTCCGCCGCATGCTGGGCCTGCCGCACGACGACTGGGACACCCTGGCGGACACCGTGCACACGGGCCCGGTCTCCCTGGACGAACTCCACGACCCGAAACGGGTGTGGTCACTGGGCTCGGACAACCCGGCGGAACTGGAGGCGGAGATCTCCCGCCTGCGCGCGGAACTGGGCGCCCACCGAGCGGCCCTGTCCCGCCCGTTCCCGGTGGCGGTCCTGCACTGGCCCGCCCCGGAACTGGAGGAACTCCTCACGGCGTACCCCACCCTGTCCACGGAGTACCCGTCCCACGCCGAGCACCTGAGGACCATAGAGTCCTCCCTGCGCGAACTGGCCTCCTCCGGCACGGCCAACCTGGGCATCGTCACCGGCACGGTCCCGTCCTACGAGGCCTTCGCAGCCTCGGAAGCCACCCCCCCGACCGACCCCACCCTGCTCCCCCAGTACGCGACGACCCTGGCAGCCCGGGGCCGAGCGGTCGCCTGGCCTCCGGGGAGGGGGGCGGGGTGTTGGTGCGGGACGGGACAGCTCTACGCAGAGTGTCACGGTGTGTGACGTCAGCGGACTAGGCTGGTAAACGTGTCCGAAGACGCTCCGTGGAAACCGCCAGCAGGCTCCTGGGCCTCATCCGCGGCACGCCGCCGCAACATGCAGGCGATCCGTAGCCGGGACACCAAGCCGGAGACATTGATCCGGCGGTTGGTGCACGCCCGGGGGCTGCGCTATCGCGTGGCAGCACGCCCTTTGCCAGACCTTCGCCGGACGGCGGACATGGTATTCGGTCCGGCGAAGGTGGCGGTCTTCATCGACGGCTGTTACTGGCATGGCTGCCCCGAGCACTACGTCCCGCCGAAAACCAATTCCGGCTACTGGTCGGAAAAAGTACTCCGCAACGTTGAGCGGGACCGGGACACCAACCAGCGCCTAGAGAGTGCCGGATGGCTCGTGCTCCGTTTCTGGGAGCACGAGCCATCAGACGCCTGCGCGGACAAGATCGCCGCGGCTGTGCGGCGCCGAAGGGCTGTCAATGGCGGGCGCCTCTGACACGGGGAAGACCATCTGTTCCGTCACAGGGGCTGCCGAACCAGCACCCTCGGTGTCGAGCTCGTAATCGCGGAGCAGCTCATCGCGGTGCTCAGGCCGCAGCACGGCGGCGATAGCACGCCCGACCGCCTCCGCGACGGGAGGCGGGAAGGCGTTGCCCACCTGCCGGTACTGAGCTGTCTTCCGGCCCTGGAACTTCCAGTCCGTCGGGAAGCCCTGAATGATCGCGGCCTGCTCCACCGTCAGCATCGGGCCGGCCGGGCGGAAAAGGTCGCGCTCCGGATCGCACTTGTCAAGCTCGTTGGCCACACCCATCCCGTCTACGCCCAGCTGCGCCCAGGCCCGCTTGGCCCTGGTCGGCCCGAGGTCCGCGCCGCCGTGCTTCCTGGAGCCTCCCACGAGTGTGGGAGCGACGCCCCGGCCCAGCTCCGCTGCCTCGGTGGCCTTGCGCAGCCAGTCCAGATACACCTGTTCCCCGGTGCGCTCTCCCGGCTTCGCCTGCTCGCCGTACTGATTCTTGTTCCAGTACTTCCGGCAGCGCGCTTCCATGCTGGCCGCGAGCTCTCCGACTACGGTCGCCCGCTTGCCTTTGAGCTTGGATGGCCACACGAACTCAGCACCAGACTCGTCCAGCGCGCTCTTGTGGATCACGACCAGGATGGCCCGGGGGCGCAACTGCGGCACACCGTAGTTGCTCGCGTCAATCCGGCGCCAAACTTTGCGCATGACCCGGTCCTGCTCCACAGCGGACCAGTTTGCCTTGATTTCGGGAACGGCATAGCCGAGCTCGCGCAGTGTGCCCAGAATGTCCCGGCGGTAGTCAATGAAAACCTCCGGAGGCTCAAGAATTCCCCGGACATTTTCGATCATCACTGCCCGGGGCTGCAGTTCCTCGATAATCCTCAGCGCGTCCGGGAACAAGTCGCGCTCGTCATCCTTACCCAGGCGTTTTCCAGCCAGCGAGAACGGCGGGCATGGGACGCCGCCTGCTAGGAGGTCCAAGTTTCCTTCTTGGATCGCGGAGCTAGCGTTCATCCCAGGCTGCAGGAATTCCTTGACGTCCATGGGCTTGAGCTCATCGGCCCGCCCCTCGTCCCAGCCCGGCCAGTGGGTCACGTTCGCCCGGAGGGTGGCTACCGCGTGCGGGTCCCACTCCACGAGATCGAGGTGGTCGAACCCCGCATTATGCAGCCCAACGGCTTGTCCTCCCGCCCCCGCGCAGATCTCCACCGAGGTCAGTGGCCGGGCGAACCGCGGACGCTCACGACCGCTGGCGCTCATAGTGTTCCTTCCAGGATTGACTCAAACCGGGTCAAGTGTCCCAGAAGACCATTGATCACTTGCTCGCTCCTGAGCACTCGACACCCACGAGTGTCCCACTGTCTCAGCCCCGGCCCCGAGGGGACCAGGGCTGAGGCCATGGAGCGTTTGCGCCCGTGTGGCCGTTCTAGCCGCGGTGCTTGTCCGCGTCGGAGAACAGCAGGGTCGGTTCGGCCAGGATGTCGCGGCCGGCCTCGCTCTTGTAGATCTCGTCGACGCTGCCGAACCGGGCTTCGGAGTAGTCAAGCCCCAGGACACCGGCGGCCTGCCTGACGGACGCCTCGTCGGGCCCCTCGATCTCCAGGAACGTAGGGAGGTCAGGCCAGGTGTCGAAGTCGAAGGCGACCTCTCCCAGGCGCCACTCCTCGCGGTAGTTCTCCTGGTAGCGGACTTCGGTGAGGCCGACCCGACGGAGGATTCCGGCCATGGCATGCAGATCGGCGACCTCCGTCTCGATCTCCTTGGTGCCGTCGATCGTGGTGGCGTCGGTGACCTGCTTGAGCGTGAGGGTCGAGCGGGTGCCCTCGTTCCGCAGACGGAGCCACGCCCCGCCCTCAAGGGAGTCATTCTCGAAGATCTTGCGGGTGAGGAGGGTGCGGGGAAGCGCTTGGACGGCACCGAGGGCAGCCAGTTTGGCCTGCAGGGCGACGACGTCAACGGCCAGGAACTTCGCCTCGTACTCGTGCTTCATGGTCCTTCTCTCAGAGACGGTCGGTGAGGGTGGACGAACGGGCCGCCAGGAGCAGACCCATGCGATGGGTGTGGTCGTGTGGCTGGCCGATGTGAGGCCGCTCGGTGAACTCGTTCGTGCGCAGAGTGAGCAGCACGTCCCAGTCGTCGAGAAAGTGAGGTCTCAAGCGCTCCGGAGAGGTGTAGTGCTCCACCAAGTGATGGCGCTTTTCGACGGGCATCATGAACTCCGCACCGAATACACCGCCCGGGCGGACCAGGCGCTGCATTCGGTCGACGAACTCGGCGAGCGGGCGGTGGTGGTTGGCACTGTAGTGCCAGGAGCAGCTCGTCCAGACCGCCTCGCACGGCATGTCCAGAGGCTCCCACGCGAGGAAGTCCTCCTCGATCACCTGCACACGGCCATGGAGTTCCTCCAGCTTGAGACGGTCGGCCAATCCCATGGCGTGCACCTGGCTGCCGCCCGGGAGGCGTACCTCACCTCCGTGCACGGCGAGCGCGTCGCGTTCGATGGCCACTACGCGGTACCCAGCCGCGGCCAGGGGCAGGACGAACTTGCCGTCGCTCGCACCGACGACCGCGACGGTGGAGTCAGGAGCAACGCGTTCCCGCAGGACCGCGTGGAACTGTGGGAAGAAGGTGAGAGTGTGCTCCCACAGGCTCTGTGTCTGCATGGGAGTGCGCTCCTTGCGTATCGGTGGCGGTGATCACGCGGAGGACCTCGTCGGGGGTGAGCCCCGTCGTATCGATGCGATGCATCGGGAACGAGGCATAGGCATCCGTCACCCGGTCCGTGACGGTTTCCATCAGCGCGTCCCAGCGCGATACCGGCTTGTTCCGTGCTGCGAGGCGCCGTTGGCGTTCGTCCCCAGCACAGACGAGCTGGTAGGTGACGGGCATGGGCAGCCAGGACGGCAGAGTCACGTCAAGCCGGGCGCCCACGGCACGGTGGGCTGCGAGACACCGTGCGAAGTAGCTTTCTACGACGACGGGGACGCCGTCACTGAGGTGGCGCTGGATCTCTTCGGCTGCTGTAAACAGTGCGGAAAGGTACAGGCACATCCGCGCTTCAACGTTCGTACGCCTGTCCATTTCGCGTCTCAGGGGCTGGTAGAAGGCAGGCACGGTGGGGATGAGCACGGCTCGTCGGGCAGCTGCGAGCATCGGTGCGATCGTCGACTTCCCGGTGCCCCGTAAGCCTTCCAGGCTCTCGAAGGCCGGCTGATCAGGCACGGGCGTACACCACGTCCGGTACCCGGCGCGTGAGCTCGTCCGTAGCGGAGGGCCTGTGAACGATACGGTTCGCGGCCTTCTCGTACCAGAACGCGTGGGAATCGCTGCCCACCGCCTTGCAGGACATGGTGAGCGCACCGCGCGGGTCCGCCTCGATCCGGTCGATCTCGCGCGGCCCGCCGGACGGAGCGCAGACATCCGGAGCGCCGTGCTCGGAGAGGTCCTCGTCGACGATCACTTCAAGCGGCAGCCTGGCCTCCGCGAGCTCTTCACGGAGCCGGCCGTAGGCGGCCGTGTCCGTGACCAGCAGGCCGGGATGGTCGGCGGCATTGCCGACCGGCCGCAGGTGGTGGAGCTTCAGCTGCCGGACTCCAAGCGGCGCCAGGATGCCGGCGAGAGGGATCACCTCGCCGATGTTCTGTGAGGTCACGGTCATGGTCGCGCCCGTCGGAACACCGAGGTCCCGTGCCAGGCTGAGCGAGTCCAGGGCGCTCTGGTAGCTGCCGCGTTTGCGGATGCCGTCGTTGGTCGAGCCGACACCTTCGAGGGACACCCGGAGCAGGTCCAGGTGCGGAGCGATCCCGGCCAGGCGGCGTTCGATCCGGTACCCGTTGGTGCAGATCTCGACGCGCTGGCCCAGTTCCTGCTTGGCGTACCGGACCACCTGCGGGAGTTCCCGGTGGACGAACGGTTCCCCGCCGAGGAGGGTGACGGCCTGCGTGCCGTATTCGTCGCGCATCAAGGTGAGAAGGCTGGCGGCTTCCCCGGCGGTGAAGGCGTCGGCGTACTGCAGCCGCTTGCCGTGGAAGCAGTGCAGGCACGTGAAGTTACAGCGGTACAGCAGCTGGAGATACAGCATCCGGATTCTCCGGATCCCGGTGACTTCCCCGATCACATGGGCTCCTTCGGCTTACTGCCTGGTGGTATCCCTGATGGTGGCCGTCTGCCGGGGGACCTCGTCACCGCCTTCGAGGACGCTCCAAGGACGTCCTGGGACGTTTTCCATGCCTCGCGAAGGACTCCAGGATGCTAAGAACCCGCCTGGTGTCTGTCAGATCGGACAGGACCTCACGGGCGCCGGCACCGGCCAGCTCCCCGGGACTGTGCACCCCGGAGGCGACTGCAAGGATCCCGGATCCAGTGGCCAGAGCGGCCTCCACATCGCGGGGAGTGTCTCCCACCAGGACCACCGGCACATCAGCCGGCCCGCCTCGCAGTCGCCGTATACGCTCGCGGGCGACCGCGACAAGACCGGAGCGAAGCTCGGCGTCCGCTCCGTAGGCACCCACAGGCAGATCCAGCAGTGTGTCGAGGCCGAAAGCGGACAGCTTCATCTTGGCGTTGGCAGCGATGTTGCCGGTCAGGACAGAGGAGACCCAGCCACTTCGCACGGCAGTGGCCTTCAGTACTTCGTGCGCCCCTGGCAGAGCTGCCCCGCGCAAGCGCAGATCACCCAGGCGATCACGCCCTGCCTGGGCGAGAGCGTTCTCGACGACGGACCACTCAGGCACGGTCTGCTCGTGGCGGAGGAACATATCCCGCATGATGAGCCGGTCCGTGCGCCCCTCGGTGCGCGCCGGTCCGGATGGTTCGCGTCCTGTGAGGGCTGAAAAAGCGGCAGCGTAGATCTTCTTGCTGACCCCCGCGTTCTCAATCAAGGTGTGGTCGATGTCCCACAGGACGATGAGCTCCATGGCGCCAGGGTAGGCAGACGGGGTGCTCCGCCCTCTTGACAACGTCCCATAACGTCCTTGCGCGATCATGCGACGCCCCGCTTCCATATGCCTGTGAACGACCGACTGCACTCTGTGCTCGCGCAGCGCGGTGTCTCGCCCGAATCGCTCGCGGAAGTCTGCGAGGTGGACCCCAAGACGGTGAGCCGGTGGCTGGGAGGGCGTGTCCCCCATCCGCGGCATCGCTTCCGCGTCGCCCGCCACCTGCGCGTGGAAGAGACCTTCCTCTGGCCGGCGCCGCCACGGCGGCCCGGCAAGGCGCGTGACGGGTCAGTCACCGAGCTGGTCGGCACCTACCAGAACCGGGCCAGCGTGCCGCGGGACATCTGGCTCTCGCTGCTGCGAGAGGCCCAGCACGAGATCAGTGTCCTCGTTTTCTCGGGCACGTTCTTCGCACAGTCCAATCCCCACGTGGCCAAGATGCTCTCCGAGCGCGCCGCGGAGGGGGTCCGGGTACGCCTGTGCTTCGGTGACCCTGTCGGTCAGGCAGTCGTGATCCGGGGCCGCGAAGAGGGAATCGGCGACACCCTGGCCGCTAAGATCCGCGCATCACTCACGTACTACCGGCCCCTGCTGGGCGAGGCGGGGTGCGCGGTGCGCCTCCACGACACCACGCTCTATACCTCCCTGTTCCGCTATGACGACAACCTGCTCGTCAACCCCCACATCTGGGGGCAGCCAGCCAGTGCCAACCCTCTGCTCCACCTCAAAAGGACTGAGGGAACGGGCTGGTTCGACAGTTACGCTCAGAGTTTCGACTCTGTCTGGGCCGCCGCGCGGCCGTGGACACCCGACCATGAGAGGACCGCCGCCCATGGGCAGGACTGAGTACTACAACGACCCGGCCGCCCCGAAGGCAAACACCCTCATCCCGGCCAGCAACCTGCTCGTCGTCGACGAGACCGGAGCCATCCTCCTCCAGCGCCGCCGTGACACCGGCCAGTGGGCGCTTCCCGGGGGCGCCCAGGACATCGGCGAGACCGCGGCAGAGTGTGCGCTACGCGAGTGCCTGGAAGAGACCGGCATCATCGCCGAGATCACCGGCTTCCTCGGCGTCTACACCAACCCGAACCACATCGTCGCCTACAGCGACGGAGAGATCCGTCAGCAGTACGAGAACACCTACATCGGCCGCCCCGTCGGCGGAACTCCCACGATCAACGACGAGGCCGACGGGGTCCGCTTCGTCCAGCCAGCCGACCTCGACCAGTACGACATCCACCCGAGCATGCGTCAGCAGATCGGGGACTACATGGCCGGCACTTACCCCTACCTGGGCTGAGCCGCCAGCGCTGCCTCGATCCTCTGCACGGAGGAGACGAGCTCCGGCGCCGCACGGCGGATGAACCGGCCGACCACACTGCCCTCGCCATAGCGGCCGATGATCTCCGTAATCCGCTCCTGCACACTGGTCCGGCCGCCCTCGGGCGTTGTCGTCATGTCGCAGTACACGAGAGCGTCCACCAGCAGCGGTTCCTCCAGCACCGGGAACTCCGACGCCAGCTCATCCCGCAGCCCTCGTTCCTCAGCCTCCAGCAGGGCAAAGGAGTGATTCGCGACCAGTCTCACCAGTCGCTCATCGGCCCCGTGTCCGTCCCGCAGGAACCTCGCCCCGTCCAGGGGATGGAACCCCGTCACAGCCAGGCGTGGTGCGTACCCGACGTCGTGCAGTGTCGCGGCAGCGGTCAGCAAGCCGGCATCCTTGCCAAGAAGCCGCCGGATTCCGGTCGCGCGCTCGGCCACCCCTTGCGTGTGCGCCCACCTCCGGGGAAGCGCGGCACTGAGTTCGGTTTCCGCTACCCGCGCCGCCCACTCCGTCATCAGATCGGTCATGCCGGGCTTCCTGCCCCGGCAGGGCCCGGGCCATGCGGGCCGCGCAGCCTGGCGCCGTACCGGTCCCCCCTCGGCACGGCGCCGCCTGAAGCGTCAGCCGCCTTGCACACCGCCGATGTGCCGGAGCAGCGCCTCGATGTCACCGGGCGCCAGTCCAGCCGCTACGGACGGCTCTTCCTCGAGATCGGCCAGTTGCTGGACCGTAGGGTCATCAAGGATCTTCCCCATGAATTCGAGTTTCTGGTCCAGCCGCACCTCAACGACTTCGTCAATCGTGCCGCGTGCCGCGATCACGGTGACCCTTGTCTCCGTGCCGGGAGCGAGGCCTAGTCGGTGGATCCGGTCCAGGCTCTGCAGGTAGCGTCCGGCCATGAAGTCCCTGTCCACGTACACAGCGTCGTGGCACACGTGATGAAGGCTGATCCCCTCTCCCAGGGTCGCCGGGTTGGAGATCAGCACCATGCAGCTGGGATCCTCGCGGAAGCGGCGCAACTGCTCTTCCCGGTCGGGGGTGCCCCCGTACACCACGGCCGGACTGTACTTCTCAAGCATCTGGGCCAGGGTGGTCAGGCTGCGGACGAACGTCGTCCACACCAGGGTTTTACGCCCCTGCGCGGCATTCTCGGCGATGATCGCCAGTGCTTCCTTGTACTTGGGGGACAGCTCGTAGTCCGGCAGGTTCTGCATCAGCGCATACAGGGAGCTGCCGGCCGGGACCTCCAGCGGAGGCAGCTGATAGGCGAGCGGCTCGTGCTTGGTGGCACCTTCCAGCAGCAGGGCCGGGCTCGTCGCCGCCATCAGCAGTCGCAGCGCTGTCTTCCCTAGCGCGCTGAGGTCATCGCGTGCGGTGCCCTTGGACATGCCGCCCACCAGTGAGCTGTAGATCTCGGCGTGCAGGTCGGGCATGTCGACGTAGCGCATCCGCAGGGTCATCGGCGGCAGGCCGAGCTCCTGCTTGGTCGTCCGGGTGAACAGCGGCCGCAGGACCGTGCTCGCGTAGGCGAGGTCTCCGCCCGCTACCGCCCTCGTGACCGCCCGCTGGCCGTGGCCCGGCCAGACGAAGCCCATGAGGTTCTCCAGGTCCTTCGCACCGTTCGGAGCGGGTGTTCCAGTCAGGATGAGCCGGCGTTCGGCGAGCGGTCCCAGCGCCATGCATGCGGCGCCGTACGTACCACGGGCACCGAGCTTCATCCGGTGGGCCTCGTCGAGAATGATCATTGAGGGCGCGGCCTTGAGCCAGTTCGCCAGGAGGGGCAGCGAACGGTCCAAGCGCTCGTAGTTGACGATGAGCACCTCGGCCCACTCATCCAGCGAGCCGTCGAGCACATGGGTACGCAGCGGGTAGTCAAAACACACGGCGGTCTCGTAACGCCAGGACTCATAAGCCGACTTGGGGCAGACGACCAACAGCCTGCTGGCGGCACCCCGGGCCCGCTGAGCGGCGTAGACCGCGAGCGCCACTCGGGTCTTGCCGGCGCCGGGCACGCTGAAGTTCGCGCCGTGCCCGAGCGAGAGCAGCTTGGCGACGTCCCGGCGCTGGAAGGCGTTGAGATCTTCCTTCCAGGTGTCTCCGAGCATGCTCAGCACGTCATCGGCAGCGACTTCCGGAGGTGCCGCGGAACCGGCCAGCCGATCTTCGACCAGCCTGGAGTCCTTGACCACTCCAGAGACGAGGTTCCTGAGTTCCGGAGCCCACTCGACACCGGCCCGGTCGGGCCAGCTGCTGAGGAGGGGCAGGTTCACCAGGAGTTCGTCCAGCGCCACCGAGGCGGAGAGCGGGCCCAGCTGGCCGCCGGTACGGAACCGGCCGGCCAGCTGGACGAGGTCCTGCTGGTACTGCTCTGTGGTCCGCAGGACCACACGGGTGCGCGAATCATCGAACCCGAGGTGCAGGGACGTTTCCGTCACTGGGTGCCCTCCGCAGTGGCTGCTGCCAGGAGCCAGGAGACACCGTCACCGGGGTTCGGGATCCCGCGCCCGGCCTGCTGGGCGAGCTTGCGCAGGCTGCCCCGCAGCTTGAGTACGGCCTCGTCGAAGGCCTCCTCGTCCAGGCTGTTGGAGGTGCGGGCCTGAACCAGCTCGATGACGCACTGGTCGATGTTGACGCAGGCGTCCGCCAGCCGGGCCGGCGCGAGCTGCTTGCGCTTGCGGAGCCGGGCGTCACGGCCAGCGTTCTCGATCGCCCGGTCGAAGGCTTCCCTGGCCTGGTCGAGCAGTGCCTGGGCCGAGGCCTTTTCGCTGTCGGGGAGCCCCGCGGTCGTATCGCGGACGGTAGCTGCCGCCCGGAGGATACGGTCGTTCAGGGCACGGGCCGCCGAGACCGCCGACGTAGCCGCCGGCACTTCCAGGTCCAGCCCGGGGATGGACACCGACTCGGCCTGGGCGGCGGTCCCGCTGTCAGCCAGCTCGGCCGGCAGCACCTGCTCCAGATACCCCTCCTTCAGGAACGCCTCGTCAATGAGACGCATGTCCGTCTTCGAGAAGTTCAGCAGGATCGCGGCCAAGCGCCGCTCCTTCACGATCTCGGCCTGGTCCCGGTCCAGGTTCTCCAGCTTCGTGTAGAGACGCTGGAGTTCCTTGAGGCGCTCCTGGGCGCCCTCCCAGTCAACCAGCCTCAGCGCAACTCCGCCGCCGCTCGCGCTGCGCTCGTTCAGCTCCTTGATCGTGCTGAGGATCCACCGCTCCTGGTGGTACGTCGCCGTCCGGATGCGGAATTCCTTGGCGATCTGCTCGGGCGTCCGGCCCATCGCCGCCTGTTCTTCCATGGCGATCAGCCGGTTGATGTACGAGTAGTCGCGCCGCTGGTCCTGGCGGAGCTGGAGTGCCAGCTCTACGGCGTCGATGTCGGCCTGCGTGAACGACGACGGGAGTACGCCCACCCTCATCGACGGCTTGCCCAGCTCCCGCAGGGCGACCGCGCGCGTGTTGCCGTTGACCAGGACACCGTGGTGGGTGACCAGCCCCGGCTCGTTCTGGCCGAACTTGTCCAGATCCTCCTTCAGCTTGTCGAAGTCGGGATCCCGGAGTTCCGGATCAGACGGCTTGGCCTGGAGCAGGCTGCGGAGGTAGTCCTGGCCGGCCTCCCCGAAGGGGTCCTTGTCCAGATTCCGGTCCTGGTCCGGCTTGTGGCTGCGCTGGGCACGGATCCGGTGCGTACCCGGGTTGAGGTAGAGATCGTTCAAGGGGAGGTCGATGACGTCGACATGGATCTGCTGTCCGTTCCAGTCGACCGTGACAGTCTCCCGGGTTCCGCCGGCGGCCCTCACCTCCTCCAGCCTCTTCCTGATCAGCTCACTGACCGTCTCCGCGCGCGGCGGCGGCGGGAACTCCCGCACCATGTCCTTCCCCGTCCCTTCTGTTGCCGGTCCTGTCAGCTTGCGTTGCCGGTCCTGGATCAGTCGGCCAGGTCGCCGATGGCCTGCGCGACCGCGGTGCGCGACTCCTGGGGCAGCGTCCGGTAGATGCCCCAGATCTTCTCGATCGGACTCAACGAACGCTGGTCGGCGTCAATCCACTTCGCGAAAAGACGCCGCTCCACCGACGAGAGGTTCTCCACGAGGTCCAGCAGCGCCCCGAGGTCGACCTCACGGTCCGCCCCGCCGCCGGTACCGCACTTCTTGCACTCGGTCACGAGCTGGTAGCCGGAGGTTCCATCGGACTGGAGCACCTTACGCCGGGAGACGTTGAGCTTGGCGAGCTCGATCCCACCGTCCTCGTACGCTTCGCCGGCGCCAATCCCACACGACCGGCACAGGTGGTTGTCGTCCTGGAGCACCTTGGCGCGCTGGGCGGCGGTCAGGCTGGACTTGTGCTTCGGCGCCTTGGACTTGCCGGGGATCCAGACATCGGCACCCCTGGTCACGAACCGCTGTTCCTGCTGGAGCAGGGAGGGGTCATCACGGTTGGTGTCGATGCGCCAGCCGTGGTCACGCAGGTCCCGCAGCCTGCGGTCGATCTGCGCGACATCCGGAAACGCCTCGCGCAGCTGGGCCTTGGTGAAGATGTTGCCCTCCCCCACGACAGAGACCAGCCACAGCGCTGCCCGGACCATGCTGCCGAACTTATTGTCCTGGTACGACGGAAATTCTTCCATTAAAGCCTCCGTGAACTCCATGCCTACGGCACGTCTTTTATTCCGGAGAGTGCTGCGATTGCGACCGACAGTGCACGTCACACGGCCTCCGCGCTCCCCCCGCTCCTCAGCGGCTCATTCAGCTCACACCACAACGTCACGGAAGTCCAGCCCCTTTCCAACTTGCGCGGGCAGAGCATTTTCTGCGGGCTGGACTTGCTCGTTGCGAGCAAGTCCAGCCCGCAGAAAAACGGCAGGAAGGACTGGCGCGGAAGGGTCGGGGCGGGTGCACAATTACCCGGTCACAGACAGGGCTTGGGGCGGCAGCGCTGGCCGCGCCTGAGCGTGCCAGGGAGGGGTAATCGCATGTCATCAGCTGGACGCAGCCCGCTTAAGGGCGGCTGGCTGGACCCCGACAAGGAGTTCAAGGAGGGTGTACGCCCCAGAAAACGCCAACTTGGCCTGGCACTGCGGGCCTTGTGCCGTCTGCTCCGATCGGGCGATCCGGGTGAATCAGGAAGAAGACCTCTCAAGCAGGCAGAGGCAGCACAACGACTCAACTGCACCGCTAACGAACTGTCACGCTATCTGAGCGACAGCCGGATTCCCCCGCAGGATTTCCTTGAGTGCCTGCATAAGGAGGCTGGCACTGACGCAGCGGCCGACGGCCAGGACGTCGGTATCACCCTCGAAGCACTGCTGGGCCTGCGTACTGGCGCCCTGGCGGAGCAGCAGGGTTGCGAGCACTGCCTGGCAATGAGTGAACGAGTCGATGCGCTCATCAAGCAGTCGAAAGCTCCCTGTCCGGGGTGCATGGCGCACGAACAGCAGCAGGAGGCCCGTCTGCGGCAGCGGAAACGGCTCGCCGCCCGGTTGCGGTCCGCCAGACGGGAGGGTGTGAGACTGCGGATGGAGATCGCCGACTTGAAGGTGACCGTGGCCGATTTGAAGTCCGAACTGGCTGAAAAACTGGCCAGTGAAGCCGGCCCGGGAGAACGTCCGGTGGCGGCACAGGGTGCCGGAGCTCAGCTGCCGGTCCCCCGTCGGCCGGGGGACCGGCAGCTGAGCGCGAGAGACGTGTCGGCGGCGCGGCAGTTGGTGGCGCAGGCTGAGGAGCTGGACAGATCAGGCAGGGAAGACCTTGCCTTCATCTTGCTCCGGCAGAGCACGACAGAGCTGCTGAGCCCAGCCGAGACCGCGCTGGTCATCGTAAAGCTGAGGTACCGGCAGCAGGACCGGCTGGCCGACGACCTGATCCACGTGTACGGCCGGGACCAGGAGAACCAGGACGTCATGGCGGTAGCCCTGGAACTGCATGAGAAAGGTGCGCCAGATGATGCCGGCGCCGTACTGAGGGCCGCGCTCGGGTAGCCCGCCGGCGGTGACCCCTGTCTGTCAGGCCGCGTCCGCTTCGCCCTCGTAGTGCATCTGGGCACGGTCGAGGATGTCGTCCGGGTCGTGCCCGCGGGCGGCGGTCCAGTGGAGCAGGTCGGCGATCAGCTTGACCGCGGACTCGTCGAGACTGGCGTCGCGGCACCGCCCTTGAGTGCCGCCAGTGCTCTGGTACCTCTCCAGTGCCTCCACGGCCCGCTCGATCCGGTGGCAGCCTTCCCCCAGGCTGAGCGGAATCTCGCACCACACCGCCTTGCCGACGGCGGTGAGAACGACGCCCCAGTCCGCGGCCAGCCCTGCCACGAGGTGCAGGCCCCGGCCGCACTCGTCGTAGCACTCCGCCATCTTGGGAGAGGGCGAGGCAGGGCTCTTGTCGTGGACCTCCAGCCGTAGCCGGCCATCCCTCCGCTCGAGCACCAATGCCGCCGCGGCCCCGTCGCCCACGTGCTTGACGACGTTGGCCGCCAGCTCGGTGACGATGACTTCGGCATCGTCGGCCACGGCCGGCATTCCCCACCTGACTAGTTGCCTCGCCGTCGCTTTCCGCAGCAGGCCCACTTCAACTGGGGCCGCGCGGAAGGGCAAGACGCAGTGCAGCCGGCGATCGGTCGTTCCGGAGATGGGCATGACCAGCCTCCCTCCCAGGCCACGCACATGCCCGCGCCTGCCGTATCCGAACGGCTGCAGTGCGTAGCGGTCTGAGGTTGAGCATGGCATATGGGAACTCTCGTCATGCAACTTCTCACGCGCCTCGATCGGGTGAATCCGGTGGTGAGCCCGGTTCAGCGCTCCCTAGCCTGAGGAGACCTCCGGGCCATCACCCCGGCACACGGCGAAGGAGCCGAATGTCCGAGCGAACCACCACACGCCGCCGCCAGCTTGGCGCGACCTTGCGCAAGTTGCGTGCTCGCAAAGGGCTGACGCTTGAGGAGGCCGGGCGGCTCGTCGGCGTCTCAAAGGCGACGGTCAGCCGGTACGAAACCCAGGCGGGTCCGGTCAGGTGGATCGTGGTTGAGGCTCTGTGCCGTGAGTATGGAGCCACTGACGCCGAGGCGAGGGCCGTGGTCAATCTGGCGAAGGAGGCCAAGCAGCAGGGGTGGTGGAACTCCTTCGCGGACTCCATTCCCGAGAGCATGAACCTTCTGCTCACCCTTGAGGACGAGGCAGTCCGCGAGAGCCACTTCTCCTGCGTCTACGTGCCCGGTCTCCTTCAGACGAGGGCCTACAGCACCGCGGTCCAGAAGGCCAACGAAGTACCTCTCGGTCAGGAGGAGATCGAGCGGCTGGTCGGCATCCGCATGAAACGGCAGGAGATCCTCACCCGCCCGAAGCCGCCACGGCTGTGGGCGATCCTTGATGAGTCGGTCGTCCGCCGCGTCGTCGGATCACCTCGGATCATGAGGGAGCAGCTCAGCCGGCTGCTCGAAGCGAACGAGTCGCCCCACATCACGCTCCAGATACTGCCGTTCGCGAAGGGAGCCCACGCCGCGGCGCTGGGAAGCTTCGTCATCCTCGGCGGGACCGAGCCGGCACTCGATGTGGTGTACGTCGACTTCCACGCCGGCTCTCTGTTCCTGGAGAAGGACGAGGAACTGGACCGCTACAGACTTGCGTTCGAGTACCTTCAGGCACAAGCGTTGGACATGGAAGCCTCGTCCGCCATGATCCACGGTGCCCTCAAGGAGCTGTGAATGTCCGTCGGCTCTCAGCCCGAGTCCGAGCCCAGGTGGTTCAAGTCGTCGTACAGCGGTGGCAACACGACCGAGTGCGTTGAGTGCGCGTGTACCGGCACCGGCATCCGCGTCCGGGACTCGAAGTGTGCCGATGGACCGGTTGTCACGGTTCACACCGCCGCGTGGCTTCGCTTTGTGGCGTCATTGGCTCAGCCACGGCCGCTGGACCGCTGAAGGCACCCGGCGTGGCACTTGGCCAACGGCCCAGAGCTGCCGGGCAAGTGGATGCGGGCGCCCAAGGCACTTCCACCCAGGACTACGGTGCTCAGTGAGCGTCGGCTGACGCACCACAACGTTTCCCGGGCGCCGCCCAGCCTTCTGCGGCGCCCAAAACCCTCCTGCCCCCTACGCCATCACCGCCAGCTCCGCCCGCCCGAACAGCAGGGCGTACCCAGGAGGCAGCTGGGACAGGATCCGTGAAGTCAGGGGTTCGCCGATTCGGGCGGTGAGGACGCTCAGGACCGAGCTGACGTCCCAGCGGGCCGTCGCCGGGGTCGCGCCCTCGATGCGGGTGGCGACCGAGTCGACGAACTCGCGGGCCGTCAGGGGGCGGGTCGCGGGGATCTGGGAGGCGATGACCCGGCCCGCCTCGCGCGGGAGCGCCTGCGCCAGGGCCACGCGTTCGTCGCCGGTGACGTGGCCGCCCAGGGCCGACAGGACGATGCGCGTGATGCGTTCCGCCTCCGCCCTGGTCGGGTACTGGCCCGCCTCGCGCACCGCCTCGGTCAGCTCCAGCCAGCCGGAGTCCTCGGCCGCGTCCCGGATGCGGGGGCGGGGCGGAGGGGTCTGGGCGGGGATGGTGGTTCTGGGCTGCGGGGTGGTCACGGTCATCGTGCTGGCTCCTCCTCCGGGACACTGCGGGGCACCGGCAACCGGATACCCCGTAACACGACGGGCATGAGCGGGAGTTCGGCCAAAGAGCGGCGTGTGGTGTCTTTGGTGGTGTGTGGTCCCTTGTGATGTGTTGTGCTGATTCATCAGCCTGTTGTCGGTTGCGGGCTTCCTCATCGGCTGATGCGGTGCGGCAGGGGGCGGGTCCGCTCGCGTCCGCCGCCCGGGCGCGTCCCGGGTCCCGCTCCGGTCCCGGGACGCGTCCGCGTCCGTGCCCGCGAGGGCCGTCGGCCGGCGGGCGGTGGCGTCGGGCTCAGCCGCTGATCTGCCTGCGGCCCGATCCGCCGCCGGTGATCTGGATGCGGCGGGGCTTGGCCTGTTCGGCCACCGGGATGCGCAGCGTGAGGACGCCGGCGTCGTACGAGGCGTCGATGCGGTCCGTGTCGAGTGTGTCGCCCAGGAACAGCTGGCGGGTGAAGGTGCCCGTCGGCCGCTCGGCGACCAGCATCTCCGCGTCGTCGGGAGCGGGGTGGCGCCGTTCGGCACGGACGTTGAGGACGTTGCGCTCGACGTCCAGTTCGATCGTCTCGGGGTCGATGCCGGGCAGGTCGAAGTGGACCAGGAACTCGTCCCCGGACCGGTAGGCGTCCATCGGCATCGCGGCCGGTCCCACCGCGTTCGCGCCGAGCACCTGCTGCGCGAGTCGGTCGAGTTCACGGAACGGATCCGTGCGCATGAGCATCACAGGTCACTCCTCTCTTCAGGCGCTGTGTGCGATGCCCTTCGGCTTCTTATATAACTCCCCGCCGGAAACTTGACAAGCCTCGACTCAGGTTCGTTCCGCCCTGCGACCTGCGCGTTAGTCTCGGGGCACACGTCAGGGATCTTCAGGGATGAACAAGGGTTACCAGGAGGCACTCATGGCCAGGGTTCCCAGCGCGGTCGTCGCCGCCACCGGGCTCGTCGGCGGCTACGGCGTCGCCCGTTGGACCAAGAAGCGGCAGCTGGGCGGGGCCGTGCTGGCCGTCGCCGGGGTCGCCGCCGCGCAGCAGTGGCGTGCGCGGGCCGGCGGGAAGGCCGCGGGCGCGCTGACCGCCGCGTACGTCGCCGCCTTCGCCGGCTCCCACCCGCTGGCCAAGAAGGTCGGCGCCTGGCCGTCCGTCCTCGGTGTCGCCGGTGCCGTCGCCGCCGCCTCCTGGGCCGTCGCCGACCGCAAGGCCTGACCGCCACAGCGGCACTGCCCCTACGACGCCCTCTCCTCCGCCCGGAACGCCCTCCGGTAGCCCTGCGGGCTCGTGCCCACCACCCTCCGGAAGCGTTCCCGGAAGGCCGTGGGGGAACCGAAGCCCGTCTGGGCCGCGATGCGTTCCACGGGGTGGTCCGTCGTCTCCAGCAGGTACTGGGCCCGCCGTACCCGCGCCCGGTGCAGCCACTGGAGCGGTGTCGTGCCGGTCTGGTCGCGGAAGCGGCGGTTGAGGGTACGGGTGCTCATGCCGGCCTTGGACGCCATCTCGTCCAGCGTCAGATCCTGGTCGCAGTGGTCCTCCAGCCAGCGCAGCAGCGGCTCCAGGGTCGCGCCGGCCGGCGCCGGGGGCAGGTCCCGCACGATGAACTGGGCCTGCCCGCCCTCCCGTTCCAGCGGCATCACGGACATCCGGGCCGCGTGCGCCGCCACCGCCGAGCCGAAGTCCCGGCGGATCATGTGCAGGCACATGTCCAGGGCCGCCGCCGCGCCCGCCGACGTCAGGAACTGGCCGTTGTCGACGTAGAGCACGTTCGGGTCGACGGTCACCTCGGGGTACCGCGCCGCCAGGTCACCGGCCGCGATCCAGTGGGTCGTCGCGCGCTTCCCGTCCAGCAGGCCCGTCGCCGCGAAGAGGAACGCGCCCACGCAGATCGAGGCGATCCGGGTGCCGTTCGCCGCCGCCGCGCGCAGCGCCCCGGCCACCCCGTGCGGCAGCGTCTCCGGCGGGTCCGCGACCCCCGGCAGGATGATCGTGTCGGCCTCCGCGAGCGCCTCCAGGCCGTACGGCGCCCGGACCGTGAAGGCGCCCGACGCGACCTCCTCCCCCACCGAGCACACCCGCACCCGGTACGGCTGCCGGCCGTCGGGCAGCCGGGCCCAGCCGAAGGTGTCGACGGGGGCGGACAGATCGAACGGGATGACGCCGTCCAGCGCGAGTACGGCCACGGTGTGCATGGCAGGAACCTAGCCGTGCGACCGGTTGTCGCCAACCCCTGCTGAGCAGCGGGGACGGAGGACGTGCACCGCCCGGTGCCGGTGGCGGGAATCCGTTGACAGGTGGCAGTCCCGCCGCTTCTGCGGGATCCGGGCGCGGCCTAGCGTCGGCCCGTGACCAAGTTCCTCCTCGCCGTGCACGTCATCGCCGCGATCCTCGCCATCGGGCCCGTCGCCGTCGCCGCCAGCATGTTCCCGCCCGCCGCCCGCCGGGCCCTGGCCGCCGGACCCGGCACCGACGCCCTCCAGGCGCCGCGTCTGCTGCACCGGATCTGCCGCGTCTACGCCGTCGTGGGCGTCGTAGTCCCGGTCTTCGGCTTCGCCACCGCGAGCGAGATGGGTGTGCTCGGCAGCGCCTGGCTGATCGTGTCCGTCGCGCTGACCGCCCTCGCCGCCCTTGTGCTGGCCGCGCTGGTGCTGCCCGCCCAGTCCGCGCTTCTGGAAGGGGGCGCGGAAGCAGGGCGGGCCGGCCGCCTGGCCATGGCGACCGGTGTCTTCAATCTCCTCTGGGCCGCCGTCACCGTGCTGATGATCGTCCGGCCGGGCTCCACCACCGGTGCCTGAGAACCGTCCCCGTCAGGGCCTGCTCGCCGCCGGCGGGGCCGTGGGACCACCGCCGCGCGGACCCGGCCGCGCCGCCGCCTTCGCCCGGCTCGCCACCGCCGTCAGCGGGCGGGCGATGTCCTCCAGGGAGCGGCCCTCGGCCCGTACCGCGAGGAACACCGCGACCAGGCCGGCCGCGCACATCAGCGCCGCGCCGATGGAGAAGGCCAGGACCGTGTCGCCCACCCGGCCGGTGCCGGTGAGGTCGGCGAACAGCAGCGGGCCGCTGATGCCGCCGGCCGCGGTGCCGAGGGCGTAGAAGAAGGCGATGGACATGGCGCGGGTCTCCATCGGGAAGATCTCCGACACCGTCAGATAGGCGCTGGAGGCGCCCGCCGAGGCGAAGAACAGCACCACGCACCAGCAGGCGGTCAGCGTGGCCGCGGTCAGCGTGCCCCGGTCGAACAGCCAGGCCGTGCCGAACAGCAGCAGGCCCGACAGCAGGTAGGTCGAGGAGATCATGATCCGTCGGCCGACCGTGTCAAAAAGCTTGCCGAGCAGCAGCGGGCCGCAGAAGTTGCCGGCCGCGATCACCGCGAAGTAGTAGCCGGTGTGGTCGGCGGGCACGTCGTAGAACGTGGTCAGGATCGCGCCGAAGCCGAAGGTGATGGCGTTGTACAGGAACGCCTGGCCGATGAAGAGGGAGAAGCCGAGGATCGCGCGCCTGCGGTAGCGGCCGAAGACCGTGCGGGCGATCTCCAGGAAGGAGACGCTCTTGCGCTGGTGGATCTCCAGCTCGCCCTCGGCGTCCGGCAGCCGTTCGCCGCGCTCGGCCTCCACCCGGCGTTCGATGCCGGAGACGATCTCCTCGGCCTCCCGGTCCCGGCCGTGGATCAGCAGCCAGCGCGGGCTTTCCGGGACGTGCCGCCGTACCAGGAGGATGACCAGGGCGAGGACGGCGCCGAGGGCGAAGGTCAGCCGCCAGCCGACGTTCGCGGCCAGCAGGCCGGTGTTCAGGGCGACAATCGACAGCAGGGATCCGCCGACCGCGCCCAGCCAGAAGCTGCCGTTGATGACCAGGTCGACCCGGCCGCGGTAGGCCGCCGGGATCAGCTCGTCGATCGCGGAGTTGATCGCCGCGTACTCGCCGCCGATCCCGAAGCCGGTCAGGAAGCGGAACAGGAAGAACCACCAGGCTTCCCAGGACACGGAGGTCAGGGCCGTCGCGGCCAGGTAGACCGCCAGCGTGATCATGAAGAGGTTCCGGCGGCCGAACCGGTCGGTCAGCCGGCCCCAGAACAGGGCTCCGGCACAGGCGCCCGCGACGTACAGCGCGGCGGCGACGCCGGTGACCTGCCCGGAGGAGATCTCCAGGCCGCTGCCGGACTCCGACAGCCGGCTGGCGATGTTGCCGACGACCGTGACTTCCAGGCCGTCCAGGATCCATACGGTGCCCAGCCCGAACACGATGGTCCAGTGCCAGCGCGACCAGGGCAGCCGGTCCAGCCGGGCGGGGATGTCGGTGGTGATCGTCCGGCCGGCCCGCGCCGACGGCGACTCCGCTTCGCTCATGGGCTCCCTCCTCGTCGAAGGACGGAACATCGGGTGCCCTGACCGCGCCGGAACAGTCCGGTCAGGCCCCCAGGCCCCGCGAGACCGCGTAGATCAAAAGGCCCGCGAGGGATCCCACCACCGTGCCATTGATCCGGATGAACTGCAGGTCGCGGCCGATGTGGGCCTCGATCTTGCGGGTGGTGTGCTCGGCGTCCCAGCCCGCCACGGTGTCCGTGATCAGCGAGGTGATCTCCTTGCGGTAGGTGGTCACGACGTGCACCGCCGCGCCCTCCACCCAGGCGTCGACCTTGTCCTGCATCTTCGCCTCGGACGCCATCCGCGCGCCCAGCGACAGCAGCGCGGACCGCACCCGCCGGCGCAGTTCGCTGCGCTCGTCCTCCGCCGCGGCCACGATCATCGACCGTACGGCCGTCCAGGCGGACGCGATCAGGTCCTGCACCTCGCCGCGGCCCAGCACCTCGGTCTTGAGCCGCTCCACCCGCGCCCGGGTGTCGGTGTCGGACTGGAGGTCGGAGGCGAAGTCGGTGAGGAAGCGGTCCAGCGCGCCGCGCGCCGGGTGCGAGGGCATGTCCCGCATCTCGGTGACGAACCGCAGCAGCTCCTTGTAGACGCGCTCGCCGACCTTGCGGTCCACGAACCGCGGGGTCCAGCCGGGCGCGCCGCCCTCCACGGCCACCATCACCTCGCCCCGGTGCAGTTCCAGCCAGTCGTGGGCGCGGGAGACCACCAGGTCCACCATCCGCCGGTGCCCGCCGTCGGCGACGACCTTCTCCAGCGTCTTGCCGATGCCCGGCGCGATCTCCCGGGCGTTGGCGCGCCGGGTGACCGCCTCGCCGACGACCGCCTGCACGTCCGAGTCGCGCAGCACGGTCAGGGCGCCGCGCAGGGCGGTGGCCAGTTCCGCCGTCACCCGGTCGGCGTGCTCGGGCTCGGCCAGCCAGGCGCCGAGCCGGCTGCCGATGCCGACCGCGCGCAGCCGCTGCCGTACGACGTCCTCGGAGAGGAAGTTCTCCCCGACGAACTCGCCCAGGGAGACGCCCAGCTGGTCCTTTTTGGTGGGGATGATCGCGGTGTGCGGGATGGGCAGGCCGAGCGGGTGCCGGAACAGGGCGGTGACCGCGAACCAGTCGGCGAGCGCGCCCACCATGCCGGCCTCGGCCGCCGCCGCCACATAGCCGGCCCAGGCCCCGGCGCCCGCGTTCTGGGCGACCTTGGCCAGGACGTAGACCACCGCGACGAACAGCAGCAGGCCCGTCGCCGTGAGCTTCATGCGCCGCACCCCGCGCCGGCGCTCCTCGTCGGCGGGGGTGAACGCCGTCATGGTGCGGTACGACCCGGCCCGCTCCGCCGTGCTCGTCTCGGTAGGTTCCATCAGCTCCGCCCGTCCGGTGATCCCCGCCCACCATTGTCCCTGCCTGTCCGGCTCCGGGACCAGGACAGGAGTCCCGGTGCCGGTACCCGGGGCGGGCACGGACGCGGCCCGGCGGGGAGGAATACTGTCGGGCATGACCCGCTTGATCCTCGCCACCCGCAACGCCGGAAAGATCACCGAGCTGAGGGCGATCCTCGCCGAGGCCGGGCTGCCGCACGAACTGATCGGCGCCGACGCCTTCCCCGAGGTCCCCGACGTCAAGGAGACCGGCGTCACCTTCGCCGAGAACGCCCTGCTCAAGGCGCACGCCCTCGCCCAGGCCACCGGGCTGCCGGCCGTCGCCGACGACTCCGGGCTGTGCGTGGACGTGCTGGGCGGCGCCCCCGGCATCTTCTCCGCCCGCTGGGCCGGCCGGCACGGCGACGACGAGGCCAACCTCAGGCTGCTGCTCGCCCAGCTCTCCGACATCGCCGAGGAGCACCGCGCCGCCCACTTCGCCTGTGCGGCGGCCCTGGCGCTGCCGGACGGCACCGAGCGGGTGGTGGAGGGGCAGCTGCGCGGCACGCTGCGGCTCGCCCCGGCCGGGACGAACGGCTTCGGCTACGACCCGATCCTCCAGCCGGAGGGCGAGACGCGGACCTGTGCCGAGCTGAGCCCCGAGGAGAAGAACGCCATCAGCCACCGGGGGAAGGCGTTCCGCGCCCTGGTCCCCGTGGTGCGGGAGCTGCTCGGCTGAACTGTGGTGCGGCCGGAGGGACTCGAACCCTCACGGGAGTTACCCCACTGGGACCTAAACCCAGCGTGACTGCCAATTCCACCACGGCCGCCTGGTGCTGCCCGGCCATGCTAGCGGCCGGGCAGTGCCCGCGGACGTCAGACGCCCAGATCCTTGATGATCTTGGCCACGTGGCCGGTCGCCTTGACGTTGTACAGGGCCCGTTCGACCTTGCCGTCCTCGTCCACGACCACCGTGGAGCGGATGACACCGACGACCGTCTTGCCGTAGAGCTTCTTCTCGCCGAAGGCGCCGTACGCCTCCAGCACCCGCTTGTCCGGGTCGGCCAGCAGGGTGACCTTCAGGGACTCCTGCTCGCGGAACTTCGCGAGTTTCTCCGGCTTGTCCGGCGAGATGCCGATGACGTCGTAGCCGGCGGAGGCCAGGACCTCCAGGTTGTCGGTGAAGTCGCAGGCCTGCTTGGTGCAGCCGGGGGTCAGGGCCGCCGGGTAGAAGTAGACGATGACCTTGCGGCCCTTGTGGTCCGAAAGGGACACCTCGTTGCCGTCTGCGTCGGGGAGGGTGAAGGCGGGGGCAACGTCCCCGGGCTGGAGTCGCTCGCTCATCGGACTAGCGTAACCGGGGGCCCTTGCGGTGCGGTGCGGCCATGAGCTGACAGACTGTTCGGAAAGCAGCAGACTTTCTTCGGCAGACTTCGGAGGCCGTACGGTGGCGGACACGTCGGACACCAGAACCCCGGCGCAGATCGAGGCGGACATCAGGCGCCGCCGCGAAGTGCTGGCCGAGACACTCGACGAGATCGGGGTGCGGGTGCATCCGAAGACCGTCGTCGGGGACGCGAAGGCCAAGGCCGTCGCCCACGTCGATCACACGGTCGGACGGGCGTACGTGCAGGTCAACCGTGTCGTGAGCGAGGTGAGGGCGCGGTTCACCGACGAGGAGGGGGCGCCCCGGCTGGAGCGGGTGGTGCCCGTGGCGATGGTCGTCGTGGGGGTCGTGGGGCTGATCGCTCTGGGGGCCCGGCGGCGCAGGGACTGACCGGGAACAGGTAGGTTCGACGCGTGAGCGCCAACAGAAACGAGCAGAGCACTCCCCACCACGACAAGCTGCCCATCCGGATGCTGCACGACCGGGTTCTCGTGCGGCAGGAGACCGGTGAGGGCGAGCGGCGGTCGGGTGGCGGCATCCTGATTCCCGCCACGGCGGCGGTCGGGCGGCGGCTGGCCTGGGCCGAGGTCGTCGCGGTCGGCCAGAACGTCCGGACGGTGGAGCCCGGCGACCGGGTGCTGTTCGACCCGGAGGACCGGGCGGAGGTCGAGGTGCGGGGCGTGGCCTACGTCCTCATGCGCGAGCGTGACCTGCACGCCGTCGCCGCGGACCGGTTCGAGGGGTCGGAGGACTCCACGGGGCTGTACCTGTAGCACACGGCAGTGAGAGGGCCGGTGACCATCGTCACCGGCCCTCTTTGCCGTGCCTTTGCTACGTTGGAGGGAACCCGACGAGACGCGCCGTACCGGGTCCAAGGCAAAGACGACGCACCCCCAAGAAGAGTCACTGTCTCGGAGGTGCCGTCATGGCCTGGATCCTGCTCGTCGTCGCCGGTCTGCTGGAAGTCGCCTGGTCGATCGGGATGAAGTACAGCGAGGGTTTCACCCGTCTGGTCCCGAGCCTGTTCACCGGCGCCGGCATCGTCGCCAGCATGGTCCTGCTGTCGTACGCCGCGAAGTCCCTGCCCATCGGCACGGCCTACGGCGTGTGGGTGGGCATCGGCGCGGCCGGTGCGGCGGTGCTCGGCATGGTGGTGCTCGGTGAGCCGGTCACCGCCGCCCGGATCTTCTTCGTGTGTCTGCTGCTGGTCGCCGTGGTGGGGCTGAAGGCGACCAGCGGTCACTGAGCCGCCGGGCCCCGGTCCGTCACAGCCCGGGGCCGCCCCCGGCGCCCCCGTCCGTGGCGGTGGTCCCGCCGGCGTCGGTGCCGCCGCCCGGCGTGCCGCCCCCGGTGACCGTGCCGCCGCCGGGGACGCCGCCGCCGGTGGTGGCGGTGCCGCCGCCGTCCGTGGCCGGCCCGCCGGTCGTGGTGGGCCCGCCGGTCGTGGTGGTAGGGGTGCCGCCGGTGGTCGTGCCGCCGGTCGCGGGGGCCCCGCCGTCGGTGGTCTGCCCGCCGTCGCCGGGCGTGCCGGTGGCCGTGGCGGTGCCCTCGGTCGGGGTGGCGCTCGGGGCGCCGGTCTCCTGGCCGCCGTCGGTGGTGGCGGTGCCGCCGGTGTCCTGACCGCCGTCCGTGCCGGGCTCGGGCGCACCGCTGGCCGGGGGCTCCTGGACCTTGTCGGCACCCTGCTGGAGGCGGAGGTCGAAGTCCGTGACCGGCTTGCCCTTCAGGGCGTCCCGCGTGTACTGCGCCCAGATCTCGGTGGGCGCGCCGCCGCCGTTGATGCGGGCCTGGCCGAGCGCGCCGTACAGCGGCTGGTGCTTGGCGGTCACCGGGTCCTGGCCCATGACGGAGACCACCGTGGCCAGGTCGGGGGTGTAGCCGGCGAACCAGGCGGCGGTGTCGCGCTCGGCGGTACCGGTCTTGCCGGCCGCCGGACGGCCCGCGGCCTGCGCGGCGGTGGCGGTGCCGCTCTCGACCACGCTGCGCAGCACCGCGGTGGTGGTGTCGGCGGCCTCCCGGCTGACGGCCTGCTTCACGCTGCGCCCGGGCAGCGCGATCTCCTCCCGGCCGTCCTTGGTGATCGCCTTGACCAGGCTGTACGTGCCGTGCTTGCCGTGGTTGGCGAGCGTGGCGTAGGACTCCGCCATCTCCAGGACGCTGGCGTTGGCGGTGCCGAGGGCGATGGACGGGGACGGGTAGAGGTCCGGGGTGTCGGCGGGGACGCCGAGGGCGACCGCGGTCTCCTTGACCTTGTCGGGGCCGACATCGGTGGCCATCTGCGCGTACACCGAGTTCACCGACAGGTCGGTGGCCTTGCGCACGGTGATCGGGCCGTACGACCGCTGGTCCTCGTTCTCGGGGGCGTAGGGGCCGCCGCTCCAGCCCTGGATCGGGCGCCGGTTGGTGCCGTCGTAGACCGTGTTCGGGGTGATGGTGCGGCCGTCCTGGGTGGTGGACCCGTTCTCGACGGCGGAGGTGAACACGAACGGCTTGAACGTCGAGCCGACCTGGAAGTCACCGCGGGTCGCGCCGTTGGTGTACTGCTTCACGTAGTCGATGCCGCCGTACAGCGCGACGACCTCGCCGGTCTTGGGGTCGACGGAGGCGCCACCGGCCCGGACGTAGGTGTCGACCTTGTTGTTCTTCTTGTCCAGCTTGTTCATCAGCTGGTCGTCGACCGCCTTGACGAAGGCGTCCTGCCGGTCCTTCTGGATGGTGGTGGTGATGCGGTAGCCGCCGGCCTCGAGCTGTTCCGCGGTGACGACCTTGTTGGTGATCAGGTACTGCCTGACCGCCTCGACGAGATAGCCGCGCTGACCGGACAGACCCGTGGAGAGGATCTGCTCCTTGGGCATGGGGAACTTCATGCCGGTGCGCTCGTCCTGGCCGAGCCAGCCCTTCTTGACCATGCCGTCCAGGACGTAGTTCCAGCGGGCGAGGGCCGCCTTCCGGTTCTCCGGGTGGGCCACGACGTCGTACTCGCTCGGCGCGTTGACGAGCGCGGCGAGGTAGGCGGCGCGGGCGGGGTCGAGGTCGGCGGCGTCACGGCCGTAGTAGGCCTGGGCGGCGGCCTGGATGCCGTAGGCGCTGCGGCCGAAGTAGCTGGTGTTGAGGTAGCCCTCGAGGATCTCGTCCTTGGACTTCTCGCGGTCCAGCTTGATCGAGATGAAGAACTCCTTGGCCTTGCGGGTGACCGTCTGCTCCTGGGCCAGGTAGTAGTTCTTCACGTACTGCTGGGTGATCGTCGAGCCGGACTGCTTGCCCTTGCCGGTCGCGGTGTTCCAGGCGGCGCGGATCATCGCCTTGGGATCGACGGCGGACTCGGAGTAGAAATCGCGGTCCTCGGCGGCCAGGATGGCGTGCTGCGCGTCCTTCGAGATCTCGGCGAGACTGACGTTCTCGCGGTTGACCTGGCTGTCGCGCGTGTCGCGGGCGATCTGGGAGCCGTCGGCGTAGAGGTAGACGTTCGCCTGCTTGGTCGCGAACGCGTTGGCCGGCGGGATCTTCACGAGGGAGTAGCCGAGGAAGAACACGCCGAGGATCAGCAGCACGCCGGCCAGGCAGGTGCCGAGCACCATGCGCCAGGTCGGCACGAGCCGCCGCCAGCCGGTCCGCTTGGGCCGCTTGCCCTTCTTGGCGTTCTTGGCGTTCTTGGCGTTCTTGGCCTTCTTGTCCGGGGGCCCGTCACCGTCGGCGGCGGCGAGCACGGTGGTCTCGGCTTCGGAGGCGCCAGGGGTGCCGCCAGGGGTGCCCGCGGTTCCCGCGGAGGGGGACGCGGTCCCGGTACGGGGTCCGGGTACGGCGCGGGTGGCCTCGGTGCCCCGGGTCTGGGGACCGGGCGCACCGGCACCGGCACCGGCTGCGGACGCCGACGCGGACACGGCTCCCGCGGCTCCCGCGGTGCCCGCCGCGCGAGCGGCCCGGGCGGCGCGGGCGGCGGCCGGGGAGGAGGTGCCGGTGGTGCTCGTCGTACCGGCCGCGGGGGCGGCACCCTCGGTGCCGGGGGTCTGCGCGGAGCGCTTCCGGCCGACGGGACGGCCCGGCTCCGCCGGGGAGGAGGCCGGGGTCTTCGTGCCGGGCGCATCCGGCTCGCCCGCGCGGGGCGCGCCGATCCGGCGGAGCACCTGGGTGGTCTCGGGCGCCGTCCCGGCCCCGGCGGCACCGCCCGCCTTGCCGGCGTCCGGGGTGGACCGGTCCGCGCGGCCCGGCTTGCCGCCGGGGCGCTCCGGGGACGCGGGCGGGGTGATCCGCCGGAGGATCTGGGTGCTCTCGGACGGCTGGGCCGGCCCGGCACCCGCCGGTCCGCCCGCCTTCCGGGCGCCGGCGCCAGCGCCGGGTTCCGCGCCGCCCCGCTGTTCCGGACGGGCCCCACGCGCCGCCTGCCGGGCACGCGCCACGGACGCCGCCCGTTCCTGCGGCGTCCGCCCCTCAGCCCCGGCCACGTCACCCGACCGGCCGAACCCGGCCGGAGCCGCGCCGGTCCGCCCGGGCCCGGACCGCTCCGCACCGGACCGGCCGTCGGACCCACTCACACCCGATCCGCCGAACCCTGAAGCCGCACCCGGCCGACCGGCGTCGGAGCGACCCGCACCGGACCGGCCGAGCCCCTGTCGACCCCCATCGGACCGGTCCACCTCGGACCCACTCACACCCGATCCGCCGAACCCGGCAGCCGCACCGGACCGACCGGCCCCCGGCCGGCCCGCACCCGACCCGTCCGCCTCGGCCCCGCCCACACCGGACCCGCCGAACCCTGAAGCCGCACCCGGCCGACCGGCGTCGGAGCGACCCGCACCGGACCGGCCGAGCCCCTGTCGACCCCCATCGGACCGGTCCGCCTCGGACCCGCCCGCGCCCGGCCGGCCGGTGTCGGACCGGCTCGCGCCGGACCGGCCGGTCCCGTCCATGGCGTGGTTCGGCGTGTTCGGGCGCCTCGGGGCACCTTCCCCGCCCTCGGCGCCGCCGACATCCTCGGCACCGCGCCTTCCGGTGCCCACGGCCCGGCCGGTGTTCCCGGTGCCGTCGGCTTCCCGCGCGCCCCCGGGGCGGCGAGGCCGGTCGGTGTGGTGGTCGGTGGCCTTCTCCTCGTGGCCCCCCGGCTTCCCGGGCCCTTCAGCCGGCAGCGGCTTTTCCGGCGCCACGCCTTCGTTCGGCTGCTGCGGCTGCGGCTCGTCGCTCATGTCGTGCACGGACTCCTGTTTCGCGTCGTACGTTCCCGTACGCCTCGTACGCTTCTGCGCTCCCCTGCTGAAGACTCTCGCACCTGGCGTTCCGTTCCCGGATTCCGGCACGGTTCCGGCGGAAAACGCGTGGCCGGCCGCCGGGTCGCCGGACTAGGCTCCTGCGCTTCGGTGTCGAGTGGTCCGAGGAGGTCGACTGGCGTGGGCGCGGGACGGTTGTACGCGGCTGTCGCGGCAGGGGGGTTCCGACGGTACGCGACCTACCGTGCCGCCACTGCGGCAGGGGTGTTCACGAACACCGTCTTCGGTCTGATTCTCGTCTACACCTACCAGGCACTGTGGGACGAGCGGCCCCATCTCGGCGGCTACGACCAGGCGCAGGCGGTGACCTACGTCTGGCTGGGGCAGGCCTTCCTGTCGACGCTGGCGCTCGGCGGCGGCGGGGTCGAGGACGAGTTGATGGAGCGCATCCGCACCGGGGACGTGGCGATCGACCTGTACCGGCCGGCCGACCTCCAGTTGTGGTGGCTGGCGGCGGATCTCGGCCGGGCGTTCTTCCAGTTGCTGGGCCGGGGCGTCGTACCGTTCGTGTTCGGCGCGCTGTGCTTCCCGGTGTCGCTGCCGGCCGACGCCGGTACCTGGGCGGCGTTCCTGCTGGCCGTCCTCCTCGCGATGCTGGTCGGTTTCGGCATCCGGTACCTGGTGGCGCTGAGCGCGTTCTGGCTGCTGGACGGCACCGGAGTGACGCAGATGGCGTGGCTGTTCGGCTACTTCTGCTCGGGCATGCTGCTGCCGCTGAACGTGTTCCCGGGCGCCCTCGGCGAGGTCGTCCGGATGCTGCCCTGGTCCTCGCTGCTCCAGGCCCCCGCGGACGTCCTGCTGGGGCACGCCGATCCGCTGTCCACCTATCTGTTCCAGGGCGCCTGGGCGGTCGTCCTGCTGGGCGCCGGGCGGCTGGTGCAGTCGGCGGCCACGCGCCGGGTGGTGGTGCAGGGTGGCTGAGGGGCGGGCCCGGCGGACGGCCGAGGGGCTCCGGGCGTATCTGCTGATCGCGGGGATGTGGGTGCGGTCCACGATGGCCTACCGCGCGTCCTTCGCCATGACCACGTTCGGGAACTTCGCGGCGACCTTCCTCGACTTCGTCGCAATCATGCTGATGTTCTCCCGTGTGGACGCGCTCGGCGGCTATCCGCTGCCCGAGGTGGCGTTCCTGTACGGGCTGTCGGCGACCTCCTTCGGCCTGGCGGATCTGCTGATCGGGTCGATGGACCGGCTGGGCCGGCGGGTGCGGGACGGCACGCTGGACACGCTGCTGGTGCGTCCGGCGCCGGTGCTGGCGCAGATGGCGGCCGACCGGTTCGCGCTGAGGCGGCTGGGCCGGGTGACGCAGGGCGCGCTGGTGCTGGGCTGGTCGCTGACCCGGGTGGACATCGACTGGACGGCGGGGCGGCTGCTGCTGATGCCGGTGATGCTGGTGAGCGGCTGCGGGATCTTCTGCGCGGTGTTCGTGGCGGGGGCCGCGTTCCAGTTCGTGGCGCAGGACGCCTCGGAGGTGCAGAACGCCTTCACCTACGGCGGGACGACACTGCTCCAGTACCCGCCGACGGTGTTCGCGAAGGAGCTGGTGCGCGGGGTGACGTTCGTGCTGCCGCTGGCCTTCGTCAACTGGCTGCCCGCCACCCGTGTGCTGGGCCGGCCGTATCCGCTGGACCTGCCGGAGTGGACCGCGTTCGTCTCCCCGCTGGTGGCGGTGGCGTGCTGTGCGCTCGCGGGGCTGGCCTGGCGGGCGGGACTTCGTTCGTATCGCAGCACAGGGAGCTGACGTGGGCGACTTCATCACGCTGGAGAACGTCGAGAAGGTCTTCCAGGTGCGCCGCAGGACCGGGTTCCTGCGGCGGGAGCGGCGCGAGGTGCGGGCGGTGGACTCGCTGTCGTTCGCCGTGGCCCGCGGGGAGATGGTCGGGTACATCGGGCCGAACGGCGCCGGGAAGTCGACCACCATCAAGATGCTGACCGGAATCCTGACGCCGAGCGCCGGGCGGCTGCGGGTGGCCGGCATCGACCCGGCGCGGGAGCGGACCCGCCTCGCGCACCGGATCGGGGTGGTGTTCGGGCAGCGGACCACGCTGTGGTGGGACCTGCCGCTGATCGACTCGTACCGGCTGGCGCACCGCATGTACCGCATCCCGGACGCCCGTTACCGGCAGAACCTGGACCGGCTGGTGGAACTCCTGGACCTGGGCGCCCTGTTGGACGTGCCGGTGCGGCAGCTGTCGCTGGGGCAGCGGATGCGCGGGGACATCGCGGCGGCCCTGCTGCACGACCCGGACGTGCTGTACCTGGACGAGCCGACGATCGGTCTGGACGTCGTGTCGAAGGCCAGGGTGCGGGAGTTCCTGCGGGAGGTGAACGCCGAGCACGGCACGACCGTGCTGCTGACCACGCACGACCTCCAGGACATCGAGCAGTTGTGCTCCCGGGTGATGGTGATCGACCACGGCCGGCTGGTGTACGACGGCGCGCTCGCGGGGCTGCACGAGGCCGGGGAGAGCGAGCGGACGCTGGTGGTGGACCTGGAGCGGGAGCTGGGGCCGGTCGAGGTGCCGTCGGCCCGGGTGGTGCGGGTGGAGGGACCGCGGCAGTGGCTGGCGTTCCCGGCGGGGCAGTCGGCGGCACCGCTCGTCGCGCACCTGGCCGCCCGCTATCCGCTGGTGGACCTGTCGGTGCGGGAGCCGGACATCGAGGCGGTCATCGCCAGGATGTACGCGGAGAGGACGGAGGAGACGGAGAGGCCGGAGAGGCCGGAGAGGACGGTGCGGTAGCCCGGCCGGCGTGCTACGACGTGCACACCTTCGTCAGTTCCCCGGCCGCGTCCGTCACCGGGCTCACGTCCGGTGTCGCGTCGCCGTTCCTGATCGCCGTACGGACGTTGGCCACGGCCTTGCCGAGATCGTCCACGGCCTTGTCGACGTCGGCGTCGTCGGTCTTGTCGCCGATCTCGCGCAGGTTCTTCTCGATGGCGTCGAGCGAGGCGTCGGCCTGGGAGGGGTCGTTCGCGGCGTTCCGCACGGCCTGCTGGAGGTCGGTGACACTGTCGGCGATGGCGTCGGCGGTCTGGACGCAGTCCAGCGCCTTGTCCACGGCGTCGCAGCCGGTGGTCAGGCCGGCGGTGAGCGCGACGGCGGCCAGCGTGGCGGCGACGACGGCGACCCGGCCCCGGTGCGGGCGTCGGCCGGCGGGCGTGGCGGGCATGGCGGGTTCCCCTCCCCTGGGACGGCGGTACGGGCACGCGGGGCTGAGCCGTGCGTGCCCGTACCCACAGGGACGCCGCCGGGGCCCGTGGGGTTGCGGCGCCGGCCCCGGGGGGCCGACGGGCCGACGGGCCCGGGGTCCGGTCCCGCTTCCGGTCCGACAACGCGGCCGGCCGAACCGGAACCCACAACCGACGAGACGGGACCGGCCCCGCTTCCCGGCCCCGGGGGGTGCCAACGGTCCCGGCAGCGTCGCGGCGCCCCGAGGGACGCCGTCAGATCCGGGCAGCGTCGCGGCGGTCCCGGTTGGGCCGACGGGTCCCGACAGGGTCGCGGCGCCTCCGGGGTACCGACGGAGCTCGGCAACGTCACGGCGACCCCCGGCGGGACGCCAACGGCCCCGCCAACGTCACGGCAATCCCGGCACGGCACCGACAGGCCTCAGCAGCGTCACGGCAATCCCGGCAGGCCCCGGCAACGTCGCGGCAACCCTCGGGGCGCCGAAAGGGCCCGGCAACGTCACGCAACCCCGGCGGGACGCCAACGGTCCCAACCGAGTCACGGCGGCCCCGGCGGGACGCCGACAGGCCCCAGCAGCCTCGCGGCGACCCCCGGGTGCCGACCAGGCCCGGCAGCGTCGCAGCGATCCCCGGGGCGCCGACAAGGCCCGGCAACCCCGGCGGGACGCCAACGGCCCCAACCGAGTCACGGCGGCCCCGGCAGAACACCGGCAGGCCCCGGCAGCGTCACGGCAACCACCGGGGCGCCGACAGGTCCGGACAGCGTCGCGGCGGTCCCGAGGGTGCCGACGGGGCCCGGCACCGTCACGGCGACCCCGGCAGCACGCCAACGGTCCCAGCCACGTCACGGCAAGCCCCGGCAGAACACCGGCAGATCCCGGTAGCGTCACGGCAACCCCGGCGGGACGCCAACGGCCCCAACCGCGTCACGGCATCCCCGGCAGAACACCGGCAGGCCCCGGCAGCGTCACGGCAACCACCGGGGCGCCGACAGGTCCGGGCAGCGTCGCGGCGGTCCCGAGGGTGCCGGCGCGTTCCGGGGGGCTCGTCAGGGGCGGGTCGTCTCCAGGGCCGCGCGCTGGATCGCGGCCAGTTCGGTGCAGCCGGTGACGGCGAGGTCGAGCAGGGCGTTCAGCTCGTCGCGGGCGAAGGGCTCGGCCTCGGCGGTGCCCTGGACCTCGACGAAGCGGCCGTCGCCGGTGCAGACGACGTTCATGTCGGTGTCGGCGCGCACGTCCTCCTCGTAGCAGAGGTCGAGCAGCGGGACGCCGCCGACGATGCCGACGGAGACGGCGCTGACCGTACCGGTGAGCGGCTGCCGGTTCGCCTTGACCAGCTTCTTGCCCTGGGCCCAGGCGACGGCGTCGGCCAGTGCGACGTAGGCGCCGGTGATCGCCGCGGTGCGGGTGCCGCCGTCGGCCTGGAGGACGTCGCAGTCGAGGACGACGGTGTTCTCGCCGAGTGCCTTGTAGTCGATGACGGCGCGCAGCGAGCGGCCGATGAGCCGGGAGATCTCGTGGGTGCGGCCGCCGATCCTGCCCTTGACGGACTCGCGGTCGCCGCGGGTGTTGGTGGCGCGGGGCAGCATGGAGTACTCCGCGGTGACCCAGCCCTCGCCGCTGCCCTTGCGCCAGCGCGGGACTCCCTCGGTGACGGAGGCGGTGCAGAAGACCTTGGTGTCGCCGAAGGAGATGAGGACGGAGCCCTCGGCGTGCTTGCTCCAGCCACGTTCGATGGTGACCGGGCGGAGCTGTTCGGGCGTACGGCCGTCGATGCGAGACATGCCGCCGAGCCTAGCCGTAGCGGACGAAGGGGCTCCTCCCGCGTCGCCCACAGCGTCAGCGTCGGGAGGAGCCCCTTCGGAGTGAACCGGTCCGGCTCACATCATGTCTTCGATCTCCGCGGCGATCGGGTCGGCGTCGGTGCCGATGACGACCTGGATGGCGGTGCCCATCTTCACCACGCCGTGGGCGCCGGCGGCCTTCAGGGCGGCGTCGTCGACCAGGCCCGGGTCGGACACCTCGGTGCGCAGCCGGGTGATGCAGCCCTCGATCTCCTCGATGTTGTCGATGCCACCGAGCCCGGCGACGATCTTCTCAGCCTTGCTGGCCATGTTCCTTCTCCCTGCTCCGAACCGCTTTGTCGCAGTAACCCACAGTTGGCCCATCTTTGCGAGCGGTCTTGCCGTCCGTGCCGAATGATGGCGATCACAACAGCGGAACCGTCCGCCGACTGGTCTACACCACCGTGGGGAGGGTCGCCAAACCCATGTGCGCCGAGAGCACGGCCGGCCCCGTCCGGGCCCACTGGCACGGCCTCTTCCAGGGGCTGCAGAAGATGGGCCGGAGCCTCCAGCTGCCCATCGCGGTGCTCCCGGCGGCGGGCATCCTCAACCGGCTGGGCCAGCCGGACCTGTTCGGCGCGGACGGGCTGGGCTGGACCGCCGCGTCCAAGGTGATGAGCGGGGCGGGCGGCGCGCTGCTGGACGGGCAGCTGGGGCTGCCGCTGCTGTTCTGCGTGGGCGTCGCGATCGGCATGGCGAAGAAGGCGGACGGCTCGACGGCGCTCGCGGCGGTGGCCGGGTTCCTCGTCTACTACGGCGTGCTGCGGCAGTTCCCCGAGACGTGCCCGGCGGGCGCCAGGGTGGTGACGACGGGCTGCCAGGCGGCGAGCGGCACGGTGTCCGCGTTCACCTACCAGAACCCGGGCGTCTTCGGCGGCATCGTCATGGGTCTGCTGGCGGCCTTCTTCTGGGCCCGCTACCACCGCACCCGCCTGGTGGACTGGCTGGGCTTCTTCAACGGCCGCCGGCTGGTGCCGATCATCATGGCGTTCGCGGCGATCGCGTTCGCCGTGGTGTGCCTGCTGGTCTGGCCGGCCGTCGGGGGCGCCCTGGAGAGCCTCAGCGGATGGCTGCGGGACGCGGGCGCCTGGGGGACGGGCGTCTACGGGGTCGCCAACCGGGCGCTGCTGGTGGTGGGCCTGCACCAGTTCCTCAACGTGCCGATCTGGTTCCAGTTCGGCAGCTACACCAAGCCCGACGGCACGGTGGTGCACGGCGACATCAACATGTTCCTCCAGGGCGACCCGCACGCCGGCCAGTTCACCTCGGGCTTCTTCCCGGTCATGATGTTCGCGCTGCCCGCCGCCGCGCTGGCGATCACGCACTGCGCGCGGCCGGAGCGGCGCAAGGAGACCGGCGGTCTGATGCTGTCGGTGGCGCTGACGTCGTTCGTGACCGGCATCACCGAGCCGCTGGAGTACTCCTTCCTGTTCGTCGCGCCGGTCCTGTACGCGGTGCACGCCGTGTTCACCGGGGTGTCGATGGGGGCGACCTGGGCGCTCGGGGTGCACGACGGGTTCAGCTTCTCGGCGGGGCTGATCGACTACGTGATCAACTGGAACCTGGCGACGAGACCGTGGGCGGTCGTCCCGATCGGCCTGTGCCTGGCGGCCGTGTACTACGTCGTCTTCCGCGTCGCGATCACCCGGTTCAACCTGCGGACACCGGGGCGGGAGCCGGCGGAGGAGGTCGAGGACGTCACCCGGGCCTGAGGCCCATCGTCCGAGGTCGGGGGCCTACAGCGCGTAGCGCCGCCGTCGCGGAATCACGGGTTCCTTACGTCGCCTTCATCGTGCTACAACAGGTCTACACCACAGGTGGTGTAGACCAGAGACGCTGCCGTCCCCTTCCATGGTTCCCGGGCGGCGCCCTGCCCGATGGAGGAAGTATGAGCACCGCCACCGAGTCGGCGGCCCCGGCTGCGAAGCCGGCGAAGAAGAGGGGAGCGGGCCTGTTCCAGGGCCTGCAGAAGGTCGGCCGCAGCCTGCAGCTCCCGATCGCCGTCCTGCCGGCGGCGGGCGTCATGGTCCGGCTCGGCCAGGATGACATCTTCGGCAAGGACGGCCTCGGCTGGGACAAGGTCGCGACCGTCTTCAACGCCGCCGGCGGTGCCATCACCGGCAGCCTCCCCATCCTTTTCTGCATCGGTGTGGCCATCGGCTTCGCCAAGAAGGCGGACGGCTCCACCGCGCTCGCCGCGCTGGTCGGCTTCCTCGTCTACAGCAAGGTGCTGCAGGCCTTCCCGGTGACCGAGGAGCACATCGAGCACGGCAAGATCGTCGCGGCGACGTACAACGACCCCGGGGTGCTCGGCGGCATCATCATGGGTCTGCTCGCCGCCGTCATATGGCAGCGGTTCCACCGCACCAAGCTGGTGGACTGGCTCGGCTTCTTCAACGGCCGCCGGCTGGTGCCGATCATCATGGCCTTCGTCGGCACCCTGGTCGGCGTGCTGTTCACCCTCGTCTGGGAGCCCGTCGGCGACGGCATCACGAACTTCGGCGAGTGGCTGACGGGCCTCGGTTCCGTCGGCGCGTTCCTGTTCGGTCTGGTCAACCGCGGTCTGATCCCGATCGGTATGCACCAGTTCGTGAACACCGTGGCGTGGTTCCAGATCGGCGACTTCAAGAACGCCTCCGGTGAGATCGTGCACGGCGACATCACCCGGTTCCTCGCCGGCGACTCGTCCGCGGGCCTCTTCCAGACCGGCTTCTTCCCGGTCATGATGTTCGGCCTGCCGGCCGCCGCGATCGCCATCGCGCACTGTGCCCGCCCCGAGCGCCGCAAGGCCGTGATGGGCATGATGGTCTCCCTCGCGCTGACCTCGTTCGTGACCGGTGTGACCGAGCCCATCGAGTTCACCTTCATGTTCATCGCCCCGGTCCTCTACGTGTTCCACGCGGTGCTGACGGCCGTGTCCATGGCGCTCACCTGGGCGCTGGGCGTGCACGCGGGCTTCAACTTCTCGGGCGGCGCGATCGACTACGTCCTGAACTGGAACCTGGCGACCAAGCCGTGGCTGATCATCCCGATTGGTCTGGTGTTCGCGGCCGTCTACTACGCGGTCTTCCGGTTCGCGATCGTCAAGTTCGACCTGAAGACCCCGGGCCGCGAGCCCGAGGAGGAGGTCGAGGACCTCACCAAGGCGTGAGCCAGGCGTGACGAAGGCCCCGGAGCCCACCGGCTCCGGGGCCTTCGGCGTCTCCGGGGCCTTCCGCAGGTCCGGGGTCTTCCGCGGGTCCGGGGGTCAGATCTCGTACGTCTGCCGGGGCGCGGCCAGGTCCACCGGACCGGGGAACACCTCGCGCGCGTCCCGCAGGTTGACCTGGGGATCCGTCCACGGCGGGATGTGGGTGAGGAGCAGCCGGCGGGCGCCCGCGCGGGCCGCCGTCTCGCCCGCCTCGCGACCGTTGAGGTGCAGGTCGGGGATGCTCTCCTTGCCGTGCGTGAACGCGGCCTCGCACAGGAACAGGTCGGTGTCCCGGGCCAGCTCGTCCAGCGCCTCGGTGACCCCCGTGTCGCCGGAGTACGTCAGCGACCTCCCGCCGTGCTCGACACGGATGCCGTACGCCTCCACGGGGTGGCGGACCCGCTCGGTGTGCACGGTGAACGGGCCGACCTCGAACGTGGAGGGCTTCACCGTGTGGAAGTCGAAGACCTCGCTCATGGAGGAGGCGGAGGGGGTGTCCGCGTAGGCCGTGGTCAGGCGGTGTTCGGTGCCCTCGGGGCCGTAGACCGGCAGGGGGGCGCACCGGCCGCCCTCGTGGCGGTAGTAGCGGGCCACGAAGTACGCGCACATGTCGATGCAGTGATCGGCGTGCAGATGACTGAGGAAGATCGCGTCGAGGTCGTAGAGACCGCAGTGGCGCTGCAGCTCGCCCAGGGCGCCGTTGCCCATGTCGAGGAGCAGCCGGAAGCCGTCGGCCTCGACGAGGTAGCTCGAACAGGCCGATTCCGCGGACGGGAACGACCCCGAGCAGCCGACGACGGTGAGCTTCATGAAGCAGAAACCTCCGTGGGCGCAGAAGCGGTGGGCAGGACGGGGGGCCACTCGGATGTGAGGGCCGGGTGATGGCTGTCGGGGGTCGTGCGGTCCGTCGAGCGTAAGGCGCGACGGCGCGGGTCGCTCCTCCGCCAGGGGCCGTTGTGGGCGAACTCACCTGTGCTGTCACCGGTTCGGCTGGACCCGGGGCGCACCGGGTTCCCCGGAGGGCGCGCGATGTGCGGCGCGCGCCGGTAACGTCGTCGTATGGACACGTCCTGGTGGCTGGCGCTCGCCGCGGTGGTGCTGCTCGCGCTGGTGGCCACGCTCGTCGACGGCTGGGGCCGCAGCCGCCGGCCCGCCGGACGGCGCCTGCGGCCGCCGGGCCGGGCGGGCACCCGGAGCGGGGCCGCGCCGCGGCCCTCCCCCGGGGACATCTGGTGGGCGCGCGTCCCCTTCGAGGACCGGGCGGGGCACAAGGACCGGCCCTGCCTGGTGCTGGCCGTGCGCGGCGACCGGGCCACGGTCGCGAAGATCACCAGCAGGTACCACGACGAGCGCAGCGGGGTGATCCCGCTGCCGCCCGGCGCGGTCGGCGACACCCAGGGCCGCCCCAGCTTCCTGGAGACCGACGAGCTGCGCGAGGTGCCGGTGACCGGCTTCCGCCGCCGGGTCGGCGTGGTCGACCCGGTCCTGTGGGACCAGGTCCGGCACCTGGCGGGTTAGGCCCCGACGCGGACGGTGACCGTCCACTCCTCGACGCCCTCGCAGGCGACCCGGTCCGGTGCGGTGGGCTCGGGGCACCGGGGGCGGGACGAGGTGAGCCGCACCGTGCCGGGGGCCACCGCGCGGTACGCGGCCGTGGCGTCGCCGGGCCGGAGGACGAGCCCGGCGTTCACCGCCCGCAGTCCGGTGCCGCTCGCGGTGACCGGCTTCCAGGGCCGGTCCCGGGTGCCGTCCAGGACGATCCGGAGCTCGCCGCCCTCGGCCACGCAGACGTGGCGGTCCTGCTCGGCGGCCGTCAGGTGCGCGTGAGCGGTGCAGTCGCCGGCGTTCCGGCCGGCCGACGGAGCGCCGGTGCCGGACGGGGCCGGTGTCCGGCCGCCGCTCCCGGTGTCCTGCCGGGAGCCGCAGCCGGCCAGGAGCAGCGCTGCCGCCGCGAGGGCGAGGGGCGTGGTACGGCGCATGGGGGTCCGCCTTTCCGCAGGAGTGCTGGTGCGGATGTGACGTACCACCGGCGCGCGCGGATCCCCGCTACGCCCAGAGCTGTCCCTGGAGGGTCGCGATGGCCTCCTCGGTGGTGGCCGCCGTGTAGACGCCCGTGGACAGGTACTTCCAGCCGCCGTCGGCCACGATGAAGACGATGTCGGCGCTCTCCCCCGCCTTGACGGCCTTGTTCCCGACGCCGATCGCCGCGTGCAGGGCGGCGCCGGTGGAGACGCCCGCGAAGATGCCCTCCTGCTGGAGGAGTTCACGGGTGCGGGTGACCGCGTCGGCCGAGCCGACCGAGAAGCGGGTGGTGAGGACGGAGGCGTCGTACAGCTCGGGGACGAAGCCCTCGTCGAGGTTGCGCAGGCCGTAGACCAGGTCGTCGTAGCGCGGTTCGGCGGCGACGATCCGCACGTCCGGCTTGTGCTCACGCAGGTAGCGGCCGACGCCCATCAGGGTGCCGGTGGTGCCGAGGCCCGCCACGAAGTGGGTGACGGAGGGCAGGTCGGCGAGGATCTCCGGGCCGGTGGTGGCGTAGTGGGCGCCCGCGTTGTCCGGGTTGCCGTACTGGTAGAGCATCACCCAGTCGGGGTGCTCGGCGGCCAGTTCCTTGGCGACGCGCACCGCGGTGTTGGAGCCGCCGGCGGCGGGCGAGGAGATGATCTCGGCGCCCCACATGCCGAGCAGGTCCCGGCGCTCCTGCGAGGTGTTCTCCGGCATCACGCACACCATCCGGTAGCCCTTGAGCCTGGCGGCCATGGCGAGGGAGATGCCGGTGTTGCCGGAGGTGGGTTCGAGGATCGTGCAGCCGGGGGTGAGCCGGCCGTCCTTCTCCGCCTGCTCGATCATGTGCAGGGCGGGACGGTCCTTGACCGACCCGGTGGGGTTGCGGTCCTCCAGCTTGGCCCAGATCCGCACATCGGGGGACGGCGACAGCCGCGGCAGGCGCACCAGGGGGGTGTTGCCCACCGCGGCCAGCGGGGAGTCGTAGCGCATCGCTGGTCGGAGCCGGTCAGCGCATGCCGCCGGCCACGGCCGGCAGGATCGTGACGTTGTCGCCGTCGGACAGCTTGGTCTGGATGCCGTCCAGGAAACGGACGTCCTCGTCGTTCAGGTACACGTTGACGAAGCGGCGCAGCTCGCCGCCGTCCACGATGCGGGCCTGGATGCCGGCGTGCCGGGTCTCGAGGTCGGTGAACAGCTCGGCGAGGGTGTCGCCGCTGCCCTCCACCGCCTTCTGGCCGTCGGTGTACTGGCGGAGGATGGTCGGGATGCGGACCTCGATGGCCATGGCTCAGGGCTCCTGTCGGAAGGTGTCGTCGGTTCGGTCAGGGCGCGCGGCGGCAGCGCGCCGCGGCTCAGGGCCGTACGGCGGCAGCGCGGTGGGTCAACAGAGGGCGCTGTTCAGCCTGCACAGGTCGACGTGCAGCCGCGCCACGAGCAGGGTGCCCGGCGCCTTGCCGCCCACGTCGAGAAGAACCATGGGCTCATCGTATCGATTCCCGGTCCGCCGCCCGGAGTGTGATTCCGCATGCCGGACGGATTCCGTCCGAGGCGCGAGATCAGTAGGCGGGTACGACCCTGACCTCCTCCTCGGTGACCTCGCCGTCCACGATCCGGAAGGAGCGGAACTGGAAGTCGCCGAGGCCGTCGGTGTCGGCGGTGGAGACCAGGACGTAGTGGGCGCCGGGTTCGTTGGCGTAGGAGATGTCGGTGCGCGAGGGATAGGCCTCGGTGGCGGTGTGGGAGTGGTAGACGATCACCGGCTCCTCGTCACGGTCGTCCATCTCCCGGTAGAGCTTGAGGAGATCGCCGGAGTCGAACTCGTAGAAGGTGGGCGACATCGCCGCGTTCAGCATGGGGATGAAGCGCTCGGGGCGGTCCGAGCCCGCCGGGCCCGCCACCACGCCGCACGCCTCGTCGGGGTGGTCCTTGCGCGCGTGGGCGACGATCTGGTCGTACAGGGCCTGGGTGATGGTCAGCATGGGGGTCAGGATAAGCAGAGGGCCGTCCCGTACCGAGGGGTGGTACGGAACGGCCCACATGCCGGACGTCCTGAGCGGCGGCCGACGGGGGCGCCACGAGAGCTCCCGGCGGCCGGACGTCCCTTCCGGAAGGTCCGGGGTCCGGGGTCCGGCTCAGCGCTTGTGGAAGGCCGCGGCCTCCGGGTTGCGGCGCTTGAGCACCTGGTAGGCGACGGCGAGGAGCACACCCCACACCGGCGCGCAGTACAGCGAGACCCGGGCGTCCTTGTCGATGCCCATCAGCACGATCACCATGCCGATGAAGGCGAGCGCGATCACGCTGGTCCACGGCGAGCCGGGGGCGCGGAACTCCGAGCGGGGCAGCTCGCCGCGGTCGGCCTTGGCCCGGTAGCGGAGCTGGCAGATCAGGATGACGATCCAGGCCCACATGCCGGAGATGGTCGCGAAGGACACCACGTAGTCGAACGCCTTGCCCGGCCACTGGTAGTTGATCCAGACGCCGACCAGCATCAGCGCGGCGGAGAACGTGGTGCCGATCAGCGGGGTACCGCTCGACGTCAGCTTGGTGAACGCCTTCGGACCCTGGCTGTTGAGCGCCAGGTCGCGCAGCATGCGGCCGGTGGAGTACATGCCGGAGTTGCAGGACGACAGCGCGGCGGTGAGCACGACGAAGTTGACGATGCCCGCGCCGGCCGGGAGACCCATCCGCTCGAAGGCGACCACGAAGGGGCTGTTGCCCGCGCTGAAGCTGGTCCACGGCACGACCGACAGGATCATGATCAGCGCGCCGACGTAGAAGACGGCGATGCGCCACGGCACGGTGTTGATCGCCTTGGGCAGCACGGTCTTGGGGTCCTTGGACTCGCCCGCGGTCACGCCGACCAGTTCGACGGCGAGGAAGGCGAACATCACCATCTGCAGGGTCATCAGCGTCTCGTCGATGCCGTGCGGGAAGAAGCCGCCCTGGTTCCACAGGTGGGCGACGGAGGCGGTGTCGCCGGCGTCGGAGAAGCCGATGGTGAGGATGCCGGCGCAGATCAGGATCATGCCGACGATGGCGGTGACCTTGACCATGGAGAACCAGAACTCCAGTTCACCGAACAGCTTCACGGAGATCAGGTTGGCGCCGTAGAGGACGACGGTGAACACCAGGGCCGACAGCCACTGCGGGATGTCGGTCCAGTACGTGATGTACTTCGCCGCGGCGGTGACCTCGGTGATGCCCGTGACCACCCAGAACAGCCAGTACGTCCATCCGGTCACGAAACCGGCGAACGGGCCGATGAACTCGCGTGCGTAGTCAGAGAAGGAACCTGACACCGGGCGGTACATCAGCAGTTCGCCGAGTGCCCGCATGATCAGGAAGATGACGAGGCCCGCGACGGCGTACGCCAGGATGAGGCTCGGGCCGGCCTTGGAGATGCCCTTGCCGGCGCCGAGGAACAGGCCGGTGCCGATGGCACCGCCGATGGCGATCATCTGGATCTGCCGGGCACCGAGCCCGCGCTTGTACCCCTCGCCGCCCTCGCTGCCCTCGCCCCGCGCGGCCTCATTGCCGTCGTGCTGCTGGTCGACCTGCGCTGAGGTCATGTGTGGTGCGCCTTTCTCCATAACGACCCGGACCTGTCACGGCCGCGGATCGGGTCTCGATCCCCCCGGATAAATGGAGCTGTGCCTGGCCGACGGTCGTCGGCTCGGTGGCGCACCCGGCCGAACATGGGTGGTGTTGGCCGGGCGGTCGAGAAGATTTATCACGGGCGCAATACTGATCACACCTGGGCAGCGTGAGACAGCGCACATCCAAAAGCGGACAAAGATGGTCCGAAAGTAGCAAAAACAGCTGTCATGGTGATGGGATCGTTATGCCGGTTTGAGGCTTCCCTGAGGAAACGCCGATCGGAACCAGCCAGTCCGCCTCACGGCATCAAGGTCGACACCAGGGTCTCCTGGAGCCCGCCCAGCCAGAGATAGGCCAGCACCATCGGCTTGCGCGGGTCCTCGTCCGGCAGCCGGTAGAGCAGCTCCGTGTCGTCCTCGTCGGTGATCTCCAGCCGGGCGCCGATCGCCAGCCGGAGGTCGTTCAGGGCGCTGAGCCACTGCCGGGACTCCTCGGGGGTCAGCTTCAGCACCGCCCCGCCCTCCCCCGCCGCGGCGAGCGCGTCAAGGGAGCGGATCACGCCGAGCGCGTTCTCCCGCTTGCCCGCGCGCAGGTCGTTCTCGGTGAAGCGGCGGAACTCGGCGGAGTGCGCCCGCCGCTCCTCGGCCTCGGCCGGGGAGGCCGGGGCCTGCTCCGGGTCGCTGTAGGCGTCCGGGAGGAGCCGCCTGAGGACCGGATCGGCCGGCGGCTCGCTCGGCCCCTCGGCGAACAGCTCGGCCAGCGGGTCGTCCGGGGCGTCGGCGCCCGGGCCGGGACCGATCAGCTCCAGGAGCTGGACGGCCAGCGACCGGATGATGGAGATCTCGACCTCGTCGAGCGCGACGGCCGCGCCGCCGCCGGGAATCGGTTCGAAGTGTCCGGGCATCTGCGGCGTTTACTTCCGGTCCTGCTGGAGGGTGGCCCACAGGCCGTAGCCGTGCATCGCCTGCACGTCGCGTTCCATCTCCTCGCGGCTCCCGCTGGAGACGACCGCCCGGCCCTTGTGGTGGACGTCGAGCATGAGCTTGGTGGCCTTGTCCTTGGAGTAGCCGAAGTACGTCTGGAAGACGTAGGTGACGTAGCTCATGAGGTTGACCGGGTCGTTGTGGACGATGGTGACCCAGGGGACGTCGGGCTCGGGTACGGCGGAGATCTCCTCCGCCGACTCGGTGCGTTCGATCTCTACGGGCGCGGGTGACGTCACAGTGACCATGCTGCCACGCCCTCCATAAATCGTCACACCGACGAAAAGGGAGTACGATTCCGCGACATGAACACAGCGGACCTTGGGCTGCCGGTGGACGTTCCCTCGACGGCGCTCTTCACGGACCAGTACGAGCTGACGATGCTGCGGGCCGCCCTGAAGGCCGGTACGGCCGGACGGCGGAGCGTGTTCGAGGTCTTCACGCGGAGGCTGCCGGACGGGCGCCGCTACGGCGTGCTGGCCGGGACGGGACGGGTCCTGGACGCGGTGGAGAACTTCCGCTTCGACCCGGGTGTGCTCGGCTTCCTGCGCGAGCGGCAGATCGTCGACGAGGAGACCCTGGGGTGGCTCGCCGACTACCGCTTCAGCGGTGACATATGGGGTTACCCCGAGGGCGAGGTGTACTTCCCCGGCTCGCCCGTCATGCGGGTCGAGGGCAGCTTCGCCGAGTGCGTCCTGCTGGAGACGGTGATCCTGTCCATCCTCAACCACGACTCCGCGATCGCCGCCGCCGCCTCCCGGATGGCCTCCGCCGCCGGTGACCGGCCGCTGATCGAGATGGGTGCCCGGCGCACCCACGAGCTGGCCGCGGTGGCCGCCGCCCGCGCCGCCTACGTCGGCGGCTTCGCCACCACCTCCGACCTCGCGGCCGGGTTCCGCTACGGCATCCCCACCGTGGGCACCTCCGCGCACGCCTTCACCCTGCTGCACGACCGGGAGCGGGACGCCTTCCGGGCCCAGGTGGAGACCCTCGGCCGGGGCACCACCCTGCTGGTGGACACCTACGACGTCACCGAGGCCGTCCGCACGGCGGTGGAGGTGGCCGGGCCCGAGCTGGGCGCGGTCCGCATCGACTCCGGCGACCTGCTGCTGGTGGCCCACCGGGTGCGGCAGCAGCTGGACGAGCTGGGCGCGACCGATACGAAGATCATCGTGACCTCCGACCTGGACGAGTACGCCATCGCCTCGCTGGCCGCCGCGCCCGTGGACGCCTACGGCGTCGGCACCCAGCTGGTGACCGGCTCCGGGCACCCCACCAGCTCCATGGTGTACAAGCTGGTCGCCCGCGCCGACTCCGCCGACCCGGAGGCCCCGCTGGTGCCGGTCGCGAAGAAGTCCAGCGGCGGCAAGGTGTCGGTCGGGGGCCGCAAGTGGGCGGCGCGCCGGCTGGACGCGGACGGCATCGCCGAGGCCGAGGTCGTCGGCACCGGGCCGGTACCGGCCGAGCTGGCCGGCCGGCAGCTGCTGGTGCCGCTGGTGCGCGGCGGGACGGTGGTGGCCCGGGAGCCGCTGGACGTGACCCGTCAGCGGCACATCGCGGCGCGCGCGAATCTGCCGCTGTCCGCGACCCAGCTCTCGCGCGGGGAACCCGTCCTCCCGACGGAGTACGTGCACGGGCGCCCGGGTAGCTAAAGCGCGACCGCCGTCCGCCCCTTCCCACCCCTCCCGTCCGGGCCCGGAAGTCTCTAGGCTCAGTTACTTCACTCTCAGTCGAAGGACACCCACCATGCGCCGCGCCTTGATCGTCGTAGACGTGCAGAACGACTTCTGCGAGGGGGGCAGCCTCGCGGTGGCCGGCGGGGCGGACGTGGCCGCCGCCGTCACCGAGCTGATCGGCGAGGCTGCGGGCACCGGCTACCGGCACGTGGTCGCCACCCGTGACCACCACATCGCGCCCGGCGGTCACTTCGCGGACGACCCCGACTACGTCCGCTCCTGGCCCGCGCACTGCGTCGCGGGCACGGAGGGCGTGGGCTTCCACCCGAACTTCGCGCCCGCGGTCGCCTCCGGCGCGGTGGACGCCGTGTTCGACAAGGGGGCGTACGCGGCGGCGTACAGCGGCTTCGAGGGCGCCGACGAGAACGGCGTGTCCCTGGCCGACTGGCTGCGCTCCCGGGAGGTCACGGAGGTGGACGTAGTGGGCATCGCCACGGACCACTGCGTACGGGCCACCGCCCTGGACGCCGCCCGCGAGGGCTTCCGCACCCACGTCCTGCTGGACCTCACCGCCGGGGTGTCCCCGGAGACGACCGAGCGGGCCCTGGAGGAGCTGCGGGCGGCGGGCGTGGAGCTGACCGGCAAGCCGGTGGCCGGCGGCTGAGGCGGCGCCTCAGCCCGCCACGGCGGGCCCCCGCAGCAGCGCCCGGATGGGGTGCCACAGCTCCGTCGCCATGACGCCGCCGGCCGCCGTGGGCGCCGTGCGCCAGACCAGGCCGTCGGGGTGGTGCAGCACCGCCGTGATCTCGTCCGGGGTCGGAGGCTCGGCGTTGCCCCGCAGGTACACCGCCCGCAGACCGAGGTTCCGGAGCCTGGTCAGGGCGCGTGCGCGGTTGCCGGCGTGCACCAGGACCCGCACCCCGGCGGAGCCGTACGGCAGGTTCAGCGCCACCACCACCGTGCCGTTCGGCAGCTTGCTGTAGCCTCCAGCGGCCATGCGGTCACATCCCCGTCCGGGTCGGTGTCAATAAGCGGTCCACAGGACGCACCTAAACACGATCGGCGGCAACCCGCCAGGGGGTTGCCGCCGATACGCCTATGACCTGCGGTGATACGGGTTACTTCACCGCGGGGCCGACCTTGAGGGAGATCGTGGAGCCGTCCTTGGCCTCCTTGACGATCGTGATCTTGGTGTTGGTGTCAGTGACCTTCACGCCACCGGTCGGGTTCGCCGGGTCGTAGTAGGTGCTGGTGTGGTCGTTGAAGACCGACACACCCTTCTGCGACTTGATCTTGGTGGCCACGCCCGACTGGTGCAAGGTGAGCGCGTCGGTGGTCTCCAGGCTGAACGGCGAGTCGTAGGCCTGCATGCGGTTGCGCAGCAGCGTGCCGTCGGACCACCGCAGCGCCTTCGGGTGGGCGTCCACCGGCAGGATCAGACCGGTGCCCGGGTGACCGCCGGCGGTGTCGTTGGTGTTGTTGTCCGCCTGGGAGGTGTCCCACTTCCAGATCAGCAGGCCGTTCTGGTACGGGTAGTGCTCCACCCAGTCCGGGCGGCTGGTGTTGAGGTAACCGAAGTTGTACGGACCGGTCTTCAGCGTCTTGTCGTACGACACGTACTGCCGGTTCTCGGCGATGTAGTACTGCTTGTAGTCCTTGGTGAAGGACGCGCCGATGCGGGAGAAGCCGTTCGCGCTCCAGCCGGCGTCCGCCTTCTCGGCGTCGTCCGAGAACAGCGGGGTGCCGTCGGCGGTCACGGTGATCTCGTCGGCGGCGAAGCCGTTCTCCGCGACACCGCCGTCGGTCGCGTAGCGGAAGCGCAGGTCGATCTTCTTGCCCGCGTAGGCGTCGAGCGGGAACGCCAGCTTCTTGTACGTCTGCGAGAAGCCGCTCAGCGCCGGCTTGCCGCTGGCGTCCTTCGGCAGGGCCTGTCCGTCCGCGGTGCCGTCCAGCGCGGTCCAGTTGGCGCCGCCGTCGGTGGACACCTCGGTGTAGACGTAGTCGTAGCCGTCCTCGGTGGCCCACCAGCCGTCCAGGGTGAGGCTCGCCGAGGTCCTGCCGGTCAGGTCCACGGACCGGGTCAGGGTGTTCTTCAGGTCGTTGCCGCTGCCGCTCCACCACTGGGTGGAGCCCTGGGCGGGCTGGACGATCGTGGTGCTGACCGCCTTGTCGGGCAGGTTGACCACGAGGGCCTGCTTGTCGAAGGTGTTGTACTCGGCCGGGCCCAGCTTGTGCGTGGACTGCTTGCCGGCCGTGGCGGTGTCGTAGTTCAGCCAGCCCAGCTGGAGCTTGTCCCAGGCGTTCATGTCGCCGGGCAGGTCGCCGATGGCGTCCTTGCCCCGGCCGAGCCAGGAGCCGGAGGACATCAGGGTCCAGAAGCCGGTGGAGTTGTCGCCGCCGGCGGTGTCGTACTCGTCCGGCAGGCCGAGGTCGTGGCCGTACTCGTGGGCGAAGACGCCGAGGCCGCCGTTCTCCGGCTGGATGGTGTAGTCGCCGACCCAGATGCCGGTGTCGCCGACCTGGGTGCCGCCGAGCTTGTTGTCCTGCGGGCCGGTGGCGCCGGCGTCGGTGCCGAAGGCGTACCAGCGGTGGGCCCAGATCGCGTCCTCGCCCTGGGCGCCGCCGCCGGCGGACTCGTCCTCACCGGCGTGCACGATCTGGAAGTGGTCGACGTAGCCGTCCGGCTCGTTGAAGTCGCCGTCGCCGTCGTAGTCGTAGCGGTCCCACTGGTCGTACTGGGCGAGGTCCTTCTTGATGTCGGCGTCGGTGCGGCCGGCCGCCTTCTGCTGGGCGACCCAGGCGTTCAGGCCGTCGCTGACCACGTTCCACACGCTCGGGCAGTTCTTCGAGCCACAGGCGTTGTTGCCGTAACGGGCCTCGTTGTAGGGGACCTTGACCCAGTCCGTGACCTCGCCGGAGACCGAGTAGCGGCCCGAGGACTGCTTCTCGTAGTACTTCTTCAGCGACTCGGTCTTCGCGCCGGTGCCGAAGTAGAGGTCCTGGTAGTGCTTCCGGTCGTAGTCCTGCTGCCAGGCCGTGGAGTTGTCCTTGGCGCGGTCCGGCGCGGCGATCCGGTTGTGCAGCGGACCGGGCGTGCCGCCGAACTTGGGGTCCGTCTTGTCCCCGAACTCCACCAGGATGGTGAAGATCTTGTCGGTCTTCTCGCGGCTCAGCTCGACGTACTTGCTCTTGCCCTTGCGGCTCTTGAGCTTGACGACCTTCGAGCCGTTGCGCTCCTGCGCGGTGGCCTTGCCGGATATGAGCTGGTTCAGGGCCTCTTCGCGCTGGGCGTCCTGGGTCTTGCTCAGCGGGCCGTCCAGGTCGTGCTTGTGCTGCTTCACCGGTGCCGGGTCGTGCCGGTTCGTGGCGGCGGCCCGGGTCTGGGGGCTCGCCTCGGCGACGGCGAACGTCGCGAACGAGGCGGACGCCGCCGCGAGGGTCACGCCGATGGCGGCCGCTCTGAACGTCCAGGATCTGCTGGTCACTTGAGTTCCTCCCCCGCGTCGCGCACACGGACAGGGGGTTCCGGGCATGGAGGAATCCGTGCGCGCAAGATCAACGCGTGTAGTCAAGTGACGACATTTGACTAGAGGTTTGGCAGAAAAGACAGACCTTGACTTGCGCAGGACAAGTGCACTATGCGGAGGTGGAGTCCGCTTTACGGACAGGTGGCGACGCGCCGGCCGGCCTGCCGCCCCGCCGTTCCGCCGGATCGGTGACTCCGTGCGCCCCCCGTGCACCGGCACCGTGGGTCAGGTGACGCTTACCGGGCGCTCGGCCCGGGCAGGGACGCCAGGAGAATCGAACGGCCCCCGTCTCTCCGCCCCGAGACCGCCGAGGACACGATCGCCATGCCCCGTCCGAGCGCCGCCCAGTTCGCCTACGGCTCCTGCACCGTGATCCTCTCGACGCTCGCCATGCTGCTGCTGTCCCAGACGACGTCGGGTCCCTGGATCACCGTCATCGCCTGCGCGGCCCTGGTACTGGGCCTGCTGGTCGCCTGGACGGTCCCCGCGCCCGGGGCGCGCGGAACGACGCGGCCGTGCGCCGAGCCGGCCGCGGACGAGGGGCGCGTGCCCACGACCCGGTGACCGGCTCCGCGCCGCTCAACGCGTGCTGACCACCACCGTCTTGGCCGCCTTGTCGTGCAGGCCCTGCTTGTACGGCTTGTCGAAGAAGCTCCAGCCGCCCGCGACGGCCGTCCAGACACAGGCGCAGCAGAACGCGAACGGCACCCACAGCACCAGGGCGCGGGTCAGCGCGGTCGGGACGGACGGGGTGGCGCCGTTGTCCAGGTTGGCCACCCGCAGGTCCAGCCACTTCTTGCCGAGGGTCTGCCCCGTCCTGCTGGTCAGGACGGTGTCGTAGGCGATGTAGAGCACGGCCGCGATGAGGGACTGGGCGACGGACCGGCCCACCTCGATCCGGTCGCCGTCGACGGTGTACTCGCTCACGCCGAACGGCCAGGTGAGCAGCCAGACGACGATGCCGACCAGGATCATGTCGATGATCCGCGCGAGCGTCCGCTTGCCGCTGTCCGCGAGCGGGGGCATGCCGGCCAGCGGATCGGCGGGATAGCCGCCGGCCCCGGAGCCGTACGGGCCTCCCCCGTAAGGTCCGCCGCCGTAGGGGCCGCCGGGGGGCGGAGGCTCGCCGCCGCCGTACGGGGGCGGGGTGTCGTACGGCGAGCCCGGCCCCTGGTCCGAGGGGGGCCGCTTCCTGAACGGGTCGTCCTCGGGGGGCTGCTCTCCGGAGCCGGGGGGCGGTTCGCTGCTCATGGCCCGAGTGGAACCCGGGGCCCGGGGCCGCGCATCCGGCAGACGGCCGTACGGGGTACCGGCCCGCTCCCGGCCTCAGCCGGCGACGAACGTGTGCGCCGCCTTGTCGTGCCAGCACTGCCGCCAGGGCCGGTCGAACAGACACCACAGCACGCCCACGACGCCGACGACCAGCAGGCCCGGCACGCTGAACACCAGCCAGCGGCGCAGTGCCGGGCCGAACGACGGCGGCTCGTGCGCCTCGATGTCCCGCACCTCCAGGCCGCACAGCCGCTTGCCGAGGGTGCGGCCCCAGCGGGCGGTGGGCAGCACCTCGTACAGGACGCCGGCGAGCAGCAGGACGGCGAGGACGATGCCGAGGCCGGTGCCGGTCGTGCCGTCGAGCAGCCACACGGTGACCTGGTGGCCGGACAGCCGGGCCGCGTCGATCTTCCGCTGGACGTGGTCCGCGGCCCGGAGGCCGAGCGGCACCGCCGCGGCGGCCGTCACGGCGCCCACCACGGCCAGGTCGATCAGCCGCGCCGCGAGCCGCCGGCCGAGCCCGGCGGGGCGGGCGGAGGCCTGCCGGCGCGCGGCGGCCTGGAAGAGGTCCTCCACCGGCGGCTTCCAGGGCGCCACGGACGGCTCGTCCCCGCCCCCGGCCAGCTGATGCACCTGCTGCGCCCACGACGCCTGACCGCCACCGGGCCCGGCGGCCACCGGCCCGGCGGTCACGGGAGCGGGGCCGGACTGCTGCGGCACGGGAGGTGCCACGGCGGGGGCGGGTGCCTGGGCGGCTGGCCCCGGGTGGGGGGCTTGAGGTGAGTGGGGGGCCTGGGCGGCGGACTTTCCGGCACCGAAGCCGGGGGCGGCGGCGACGGGCCCCTGGGCGCCGAAGCCGGCGGGGGCGGCATCGGGGCCGGGCTGGTCGGAGGGCACCGGGCGCATGGTCATCGTGCCGTCGTCGGTGCGGGCCGCCGCCGGGCCGGGCACCGGGCGCCGGAAGACGAAGGTACCGGGGTCGGGAACCTCGCCGACCTCGGCCGCGGCGCCGTCGGGGCGTGCGGCGCCGTTACCACCGGAACCGGCCGGAGAGTCCGCCGGCACCCGCGGATCGGCGGCCCGGGCACCACTGCGCCCGGCATCCCCCACGTCCCCGCCGAACCCGGCCGACCGGTCCCGCTGCCCGGGGAGGCCGGGGGCGGGGGGCTGAGCGGGGGCGCCCGGCTGGGCGGGCCGGCCGGCCTGGCCGGGTACCCCGGGCTGAGCCGAGGCGGCGGGCAGACCGGGTCCGCCTGACTGACCGGGAACTCCGGGCTGAGCGGGGGCGCCGGGCAGGCTCGGGCCTCCGGACCGGCCGGGTACGCCGGACTGGCCGGGTACGCCGGGCAGGCCGGGTACGCCGGGCAGGCCGGAAACTCCGGGCTGAGCCGAGGCGGCGGGCAGACCGGGGCCGCCCGGCTGACCGGGGGCACCAGGCCCACCGGTCCCTCCCGGCTGACCGGGGGCGCCGAACTGACCGGGCCGTGCGGGCGAGTCAGGCTGACCTGACTGTGCGGCCGAGCCCGGCTGACCCGGCTGACCGGGCTGGGACGGCGGGACCGGCTGGTTCCACTGGGCGGCCCGGCCCGTCTGCGCGGGCGGAGCGGCCTGGGCCCCCGGAGCACTCCGCGCGGCCGGACCGCCCTCGCCCCCCGCGGCAGCGTCCGACTGGGCCCACTGGCCCGCCTGACCACTGAGGCCCGCCTGGTCCACGGCCGCCCACTGCCCGGCCGCACCTCCGGGGCCGGACCGGGCCCACTGATCGGGCTGGCCGGCCTGGGCCTGTTCCGCGGGGTCGCCGGCCGGGCCGGGGCCCGGGTGCCGGGGGGACGGGGAGGCGGGCGGGTCCTCGTCGAAGAAGTGGGGGCCGGTCTCCTCCACGGCGGGGGCGGCCGGCCGGATGCCGGGGGGCGGGATGAGCGGCTCGCCGTCCTTCGGCGCCGGGCGGCTGGTGCCGGGCACCCAGGAGGCGCCGTTCCAGTACCGGACGTAGCCGGGGATGGACGGGTCCGGGTAGTAGCCCTCGCGGGGCCTGTCGTCGCCGGGTGCCGGGGTTGGGGCGCTCATGTCCGTCGTCCCGTATCTGCTCGGGGGTGTGATGGGGGCCTCCACATCTATCAGACCGGGGCAGCCCGCAGCGCCAGTCCCGCGGGACCCACCCCTTTCCGGGCAACGCCGCACCCGCTTGACGGGGCCCGCGAAAAAAATGTTCCCGGACCCGCGTAATGGTCCGGCCCCCGCCCGCTCTCCCCCGGTACGGGCCCGATCCGAGCGGCCCCGACCGGAAGGGAGACACCGTCATGCGGCACACCGTGGTGGAGCGGGAGCTGGAGCTGCGACTCGTCCTGTCGCCGGAGGACAGCGTCCCGGTCCCGGCCCGGCTCACGTACCGTTCCGACGACCCCTACGCCGTCCACATCGCCTTCCACATCGACTCCGGGCACCCGGTGCACTGGACGTTCGCCCGCGAGCTGCTCGTGGAGGGGGTGTTCCGGCCGTGCGGCCACGGGGACGTGCGGGTGTGGCCGGGGAAGTCGGACGGGCGCGCCGTCGTCCTGATGGCGCTGAGCGCACCGGACGGCGACGCGCTGCTCCAGGCGCCGGTCGGGCAGGTCTCGGCCTGGCTGGAGCGGACGCTGCGGGCGGTGCCGCCGGGCACGGAGGGCGGTCAGCCGGGCCTCGACGACGCCCTCGACCAGCTCCTCGCCCGGTGAGCCGGACGCCAGGGCACGGCCTGTCAGAACAGCTTGCCCGGATTGAGCAGGCCCAGCGGGTCGAAGGCCCGCTTCACGGCCCGCTGCATCTCCACCCCGACCGGCCCCAGCTCCCGGGCCAGCCACTCCTTCTTCAGCACGCCGACCCCGTGCTCCCCGGTGATGGTGCCGCCCAGTTCCAGGCCGAGGGCCATGATCTCGTCGAAGGACTCGCGGGCCCGGCGGGACTCGTCGGGGTCGCGGGCGTCGAAGCAGACGGTGGGGTGGGTGTTGCCGTCGCCCGCGTGCGCGCACACGCCGATCGTCAGGCCGTACCTCGCGGCGATCCGCTCGACGCCCTCCAGCATCTCGCCGAGCCGGGAGCGGGGCACGCACACGTCGTCGATCATCGTCGTGCCCTTGACCGCCTCCAGCGCGGTCAGCGAGAGCCGCCGGGCCTGGAGCAGCAGTTCGGACTCGGCCTCGTCGTCGGCGGGGACGACCTGGGTGGCGCCGGCGGCCTCGCACAGCGCGGCGACGGCGGCGAGGTCGGCGGCCGGGTCCGCGGTGTCGAAGGCGGCCAGCAGCAGCGCCTCGGTGGTCTCGGGCAGCCCCATGTGCGCGAGGTCGTTGACCGCCTTCACCGTCGTACGGTCCATCAGTTCGAGGAGGGAGGGGACGTGACCGCCGGCCATGATGCGGCACACCGCGTCGCAGGCGGCGGTGGCCGAGGCGAACTCGGCGGCCAGCACCAGCTGCCTGGGCGGCTTCGGCTTCAGCGCCAGCACGGCCCGGACGACGACACCGAGGGAGCCCTCGGAGCCGACGAAGAGACGGGTGAGGTCGTAGCCCGCGACGCCCTTGGCGGTGCGCCGGCCGGTGGACATCAGCCGGCCGTCGGCGAGGACGACGTCCAGGCCGAGGACGTACTCGGCGGTGACGCCGTACTTGACGCAGCACAGGCCGCCGGACGCGGTGCCGATGTTGCCGCCGATGGTGCACATCTCCCAGCTGGAGGGGTCCGGCGGGTAGCACAGGCCGTGTTCCTCGACCGCGCGGGACAGGGTCGCGTTGATCACGCCCGGTTCCACCACGGCGATCCGGTCGACGGGGCTGATCTCCAGGATGCGGTCCATCTTGGTCAGGGACAGCGCGATACAGCCGTCGACGGCGTTGGCGCCCCCGGACAGTCCGCTGCGGGCGCCCTGCGGGACGACCGGGACGCGCAGCTCGGTGGCGGTGCGCATGACGTGCTGGACCTGCTCGACGGTGCGCGGCAGGACGACGACGGCGGGCCGGCCGGCCGGGCAGAAGCTCGCCATGTCGTGGGCGTAGGAGGCGGTGATGTCGGGGTCGGTCAGGACGGCCTCGGGCGGCAGGCCGGCCAGGAGCCGGTCGGTGAGGTTACCGGTGTGTTCGTCGCGGGGCGCTTCGATACGGCTCATGATCACAGCGTGACACTCGCGGCCATCGGTGTGAACCCCGCCCGCGCCGCCCTTGGGCCACCCGGATGTGCTCGTCGTATTGACGCACAGTGAGCGCCATGGACAACCGGCAGAGCGTGGGTACGTCCCTGATCTCCGAGCCGCCGGCGGCGCGCCGGCGGCGGGTGGTGCGGCGGCTGCTGCTGGCCGCGCTGGCGGGCAGTCTGGCGACGGGCACGGCGCTGGTCCTGCTGCCCGCGGGGCAGGGGCCGCACCGGCCGCCCCGGCCGCCCGCCGCCGGCCCGCAGTCCCGGCCGCGGGAGCAGGCGCTGACGGCGGTGACCTACGGCGTGCCGGCCGCGCTGCCCGGGCTGACCGCGCTGATCGGGCGCCAGGAGCGGCTGGTGCGTGAGCGGCCGAAGGACGCCCTGGCCTGGGCGGTGCTGGGGTCGGCGTACGCGGAGCGGGGCCGCCGGGCGGGCGACGCCGCCGACTATCCGCGCGCCGAGCGGGCGCTCCAGGCCTCGCTGGCGGTACGGGGCACGCGGAACACCGAGGCGCTGGACGGGCTGGCCGCGCTGGCGCTGGCGCGCCGTGACTTCCCGGCGGCGAAACGATACGCCGAGCAGGCGCACCAGACGGCGCCGAAGCGCTGGTCGGGGTATCCCGCGCTGATCGACGCCTATACCGGGCTCGGCGACCACGAGAAGGCCCGGGCCGCCCTGGACAAGCTGCTGGCGCTGCGCACCGACGCGGCGGCGCGGCCGGCCGTCATGGCGCGGGCGGCGGCGGTGTACCGGGACCGGGGCTGGCGCGAGGACGCGGTGGCGCAGCTGACCGACGCGGCGGCCGCCGCCCGTACCCCGGCGGAGCAGGCCGCCTGGCTGGCCGGGGTGGGGCAGCTGGCCTGGGAGCGCGGGGACCTGCCGGAGGCGCTGCGCCACTTCGAGGCGGCGCTGCGGCTCGACCCGGACCAGCGGGCGGCACCGGCGGGGCGGGCGCGGACACTGGCCGCGCTGGGCCGTGCCTCGGAGGCGCTGGCAGCGTACCGGGCCGCCGTCGCGACCCGGCCGCGCCCGGAGGACCTGCTGGAACTCGGCGAGCTGCAGGAGTCGCTGGGGCAGCAGGACGCCGCCGAGGAGAGCTACGCGCGGATGCGGGAGGCGGTGGCGCGGTCGGTGGCGGGCGGGGTGGACGAGGAGCTGCTGATCGGCCGGTTCGAGGCGGACCACGGGGACCCTTGGGAGGCCGTGGAGCGGCTGGAGGAGGAGTGGCGGCGGCAGCCGGGCATCGAGGTGGCCGACGCGCTGGGCTGGGCGCTGCACCGCACCGGCGACGACCGGGAGGCGCTGACGTACGCGTCCGTCGCGACGGACAAGGCGAAGGGCGGCGGGGTGCGCAGCGCGCTGTACGCGTACCACGTGGGCGTGATCGAGGCGGAGCTGGACCGGACCGGCCCCGCGCGGCGGCACCTCCAGGAGGCGCTCAGGATCAACCCGTACTTCTCGCCGCTGCGGGCGCCGCTGGCCCAGGAGGCGCTGCGGGAGCTGGGCGACGTACCCGACGAGCCGCCGCCCAGCGAGTAGGACCCGCGGTCGGGGCCGCTACAGGTTGCCCCGCTTGGCCTGCTCGCGCTCGATCGCCTCGAACAGGGCCTTGAAGTTGCCCTTGCCGAAGCCCATCGAGCCGTGCCGCTCGATGAGTTCGAAGAACACCGTCGGCCGGTCCTGGACCGGCTTGGTGAAGATCTGGAGCAGATAGCCGTCCTCGTCGCGGTCGACGAGGATCTTCAGCTCGCGCAGGGTGTCGACCGGCACGCGGGTCTCGCCGGCCCACTCGCCGAGGGTGTCGTAGTAGGAGTCCGGGGTGTCCAGGAACTCGACGCCGGCCGCGCGCATGGTGCGGACGGTCTGCACGATGTCGTTGGTGTTGAGCGCGATGTGCTGGACGCCGGCGCCGCCGTAGAACTCCAGGTACTCGTCGATCTGCGACTTCTTCTTGGCGATGGCGGGCTCGTTGATCGGGAACTTGACCTTGAGGGTGCCGTCCGCGACCACCTTCGACATCAGCGCGCTGTACTCGGTGGCGATGTCGTCGCCCACGAACTCCTTCATGTTCGTGAAGCCCAGCACCTTGTTGTAGAAGGCCACCCACTCGTTCATCCTGCCGAGTTCGACGTTGCCCACGCAGTGGTCGATGGCCTGGAAGGTGCGCGCGGCGGGCGGCTCGACGAGCGGCTCGGCCGCCGTGTAACCGGGCAGGTAGGGGCCGTCGTAGCCGGAGCGGTCGACCAGGGTGTGGCGGGTCTCGCCGTAGGTGGCGATCGCGGCGAGGACGACCGTGCCGTGCTCGTCCTTCACCTCGTACGGCTCGGTGACGCCCCGGGCGCCGTTCTCGACGGCGTACGCGTAGGCGGCGCGGGCGTCCGGGACCTCGATGGCCAGGTCGATGACGCCGTCGCCGTGCTCGGCCACGTGCCGGGCCAGGAAGTGGCCCCAGTCGCCGGCCGGCTTGATCACCGAGGTGAAGACGAACCGGGCGGAGCCGTTCTCCAGCACGTAACTGGCGGTCTCGCGGCTGCCGTTCTCCGGTCCGGAGTAGGCGACCAGCCGCATGCCGAAGGCGGTGGAGTAGTAGTGCGCGGCCTGCTTGGCGTTGCCCACGGCGAAGACGACCGCGTCCATTCCCTTGACCGGGAAGGGGTCCTCCTGCCGTACGGTCGTGCCGGGAGTGTGGTGTGTGGTCTGCGTCATACCCGAAGGGTGGCTCCGCTCTGCAAGGTGCGCAATAGTTCGCGGATCCACTGGGCAATGTGTTCAGTGGTACGGCCGCTCCTACGGCCTTTCTGTACAGGATGACCATCTCAGGGGGTCCCGTGACGATCGATCATCTGGACGGGCGGATCATCGTGCTGCTGGCCGAGGAACCGCGCATCGGTGTGCTGGAGATGTCCCGGCGGCTGGGGGTGGCGCGGGGCACCGTGCAGGCGCGGCTGGACCGGCTCCGCTCGAACGGGGTCATCCGCGGCTTCGGCCCGCAGGTGGACCCGGCGGCCCTCGGCTATCCGGTCACCGCGTTCGCCACCCTGCAGATCCGGCAGGGCCAGGGCACCGACGTCCGCGCCCACCTGGCGACCGTGCCGGAGGTGCTGGAACTGCTGACGACCACCGGCAGCGGGGACATGCTGTGCCGGCTGGTGGCCCGCTCGAACGCCGATCTGCAACGGGTGATCGACCGGGTGGTGGGCTTCGACGGCATCGTGCGCGCCTCCACGACGATCGTGATGGAGACACCGGTACCCCTACGGGTGATCCCCCTGGTGGAACAGGCGGCGCGGGAGGGGGGATAGGCCGGGGCGGATCCGGCCCCCGGGAACCGCCGGGGGCTCGGCAGCGAACTCAGCAGCTCGGGACCGGGCCCTTCCCCTTCTCCAGGGCCACCAGGGCGTCGACGGCACCCTTCAGCGTGGTCACCGGCACCAGGCGCAGCCCCTTGGGCAGCTCGGCCCCGGCCTCGGCGCACTCCGCCTTCGGCACCAGGAAGACGGTGGCCCCGTCGCGGCGCGCGGCCTGCGTCTTCAGGGCCACCCCGCCGACCGCGCCGACCTTGCCGTCGGCGTCGATCGTGCCCGTCCCGGCGATGGTGCGCCCGCCCGTGAGGTCGCCGCCGCTGCCGTCGCCGTCCAGTTTGTCGATGATCCCGAGGCTGAACAGCAGGCCCGCGCTGGGGCCGCCCACGTCGGCGAGGCGCAGCGTGACCCTGACCTTGTCCGCGCTGAGCCCGAGGTGGTTCAGCGCCGCCCGGGTGGCCGAGTCCTGGGACTCCCGCATCTGCGCCAGGTTGTGCTTCTCGATCTCCTTGACGGTGTCGCCCTCGGGGTAGACCGAGTCGCGCGGCATGACGGCCCGGTCGGTGCGGAACCAGCTGCCGACCAGGTCGCCGAGGGAGATCCGGGCGTCCGGGCCGGTCGCCACGATCGTGGTCATCCGCAGCTGCCCGCTGGTCCTGCGCACCGGCGTGCCGGAGACGGTGATCACCGGGGTGCCCTGGTTCTCACCGAGCACGTTCGCCGTCGAGCCGGGCTGCGCCACGGAGAACGGCAGCGGCGCGAACACCGCCGTGGCCAGCAGCGCCACGACGGGCAGCGCGCAGACGGCGAGGGCCTGGAGGCGTGTGAGACGTGAGAGCACGCCCTCAATCTAACGTGCGGGGTGTCGAGACCCCGTGCCGTGTCGGGACGGGCGACCTTGCCGCACCTGACGGACGGGCGACCGTGCCGCACCTGCCCCTCCGCGACCGTCGCCGTGGCCACGCGTCGGGCGTCCCGGCCCGCGCCCGGGGATCGCGGTCGGCGCAGCACTTCCGCGACCTCACGGACGCGGGCCGCGCCCGGGCATCGAGGGCCCTGCCGTGTCGTGGCCCGGAGCCACTGCGCTGCCCCGGGGCCTATGCGGCGGCCGCAGATTCCCGGGGACGGCACAGCACTTCCGCGACCTCACGGGCGCGGGCCGCGAGCCCGTGCCGCGGCCGCAGGCTTCCGGCGGGCGGCGCAGGCCCCGGTGGTCGACACCGCGCTTCCGCGACCTCACGGGCACGGGCCGCGCCCGGGCATCGAGGGCCCTTGCCGTGTCGTGACCCGGAGCCACTGCGCTGCCCCGGGGCCTATGCGGCGGCCGCAGATTCCCGGGGACGGCACAGCACTTCCGCGACCTCACGGGCGCGGGCCGCGAGCCCGTGCCGCGGCCGCAGGCTTCCGGCGGTCAGCGCAGGCCCCGGTGGTCGACACCGCGCTTCCGCGACCTCACGGACGCGGGCCGCGCCCGGGCATCGAGGGCCCTTGCCGTGTCGTGACCCGGAGCCACTGCGCTGCCCCGGGGCCTATGCGGCGGCCGCAGATTCCCGGGGACGGCACAGCACTTCCGCGACCTCACGGGCGCGGGCCGCGAGCCCGTGCCGCGGCCGCAGGCTTCCGGCGGTCAGCGCAGGCCCCGGTGGTCGACACCGCGCTTCCGCGATCTCACGGGCACGGGCCGCGCCCGGGCATCGAGGTTCCTTGCCGTGTCGTGGCCCGGGAGCCACTGCGCTGACCCCGGAGCCCGTGCTGCGGCCGCAGATTCCCGGGGGCGGCGCAGTGCTCCGCGACCTCACGGACGCATGCCGTACCCGGGCTCCGCGAGCCCGTGCCGCGGCCGCAGGCTTCCGGCGGGCGGCGCAGGCCCCGGTGGTCGACACCGCGCTTCCGCGATCTCACGGGCACGGGCCGTACCCGGGTGCAGGGTCCTCACGCCGCGCCAAGTTCCAGCGGCCCGTGCCGCGTTCGGACCCCGCGGGCCGGTGTCGTGTCCGAGCCGTGGGCCGTTACCGTCCGCGCCGTCTGCGCGCCCCGCGGTCAGCGCAGTGCTTCCGCGACCTCGCGGGCCGCTTCCACCACCCTCGGGCCGACCCGCTCCGGTACGGCGTCGGCCAGCATCACCACGCCCACGCTGCCCTCGACGCCCGTGACCCCGACCAGCGGCGCGGCGGCCCCGCTCGCGCCGGCTTCCAGTTCCCCGTGGGTGAGGGTGTAGCCGGGGTCGGCGGACGGCGACTGGCGTGCGGCGAGGATGGCCCGGCCCGCGGCCCCCCGGTCGAGGGGGTGCCGGAATCCGGCCCGGTAGGCCACGTGGTAGTCGGTCCAGGTCGGTTCCACCACGGCGACGGCGAGCGCCTCCGTGCCGTCCACCAGCGTCAGGTGCGCGGTCGCCCCTATGTCCTCGGCGAGGGACCGCAGGGCGGGCAGCGCGGCCTCGCGTACCAGTGGATGTACCTGCCGGCCGAGCCGCAGCACACCGAGGCCGACCCGGGCCCGACCTCCCAAGTCCCTTCGTACGAGCGCGTGTTGTTCGAGGGTGGCAAGCAACCGGTAGACGACCGTCCGGTTCACGCCCAGCCTGTTGGACAACTCGGTGACGGTCAGCCCATGGTCCGTGTCGGCCAGCAGCTTGAGGACACGCAGTCCCCGGTCGAGCGTCTGAGAGGTCTCCGCGGTCACGACGCCCACTCCTTCGGCGGTGAGGTCGGCGGGTCCCTGAGCGGCGGATGCGTCACCGAGTCCCGTCGGCGACGCGCTTCAGAGGCCGCCGATCGGCAGGACGGCCCGGTGGCTATCCGAGCCCTGTCGCTTCACGGCTGCGCTCCGCGGCGGCGCTGCCACGGGGCGTGTGCGTAGCCGGACAGTAGCGAAGCCGGTTCGCTAAGCGGAAGTCTCAGTCCAGAATCCGGGCAAGGCCAGATCCGGCCTGACTGCATTCGTCCGGATACGCACACCGGGAGAGCGTCGAAACGGCCTCGAACGAGAACGTACTCGAACGTACGTACGGAGATCCGGAAGGGGTTCACCCGGGCCCGACAGCGGGGCACCGTCAGCCCGGCCGGGAGCGCCCCCGCCCCACACCGTCCCCCTCCCCGGGGCCCGTGAGCCGGCCCCGCGGCCCCTCCGGCCCCTCCTCGGGCGGCCGGGACCGCAGCCTTTCTCCGACCGGGGCCACGGGCTCAGTCCAGTCCCTCGCCGCCACCACCGCAGCCCTTCCGGTGTTCCGGGGTGCGGGGCGGAGCCTCGTGGCGTGGGTTCTCTGCCGGCCGAGTCGGTGGGCAGGCGGTCACTTCATCCGCGTGGCCCACTCCTGTACCTTCGCGATGCGCTGCCTCAGCTGTCCCGCCGTGGCCTCCGCGCTCGGCGGTCCTCCGCACACCCGCCGCAGCTCGGTGTGGATCACCCCGTGCGGCTTCCCGCTCTGGTGCACATACGCGCTGACCATCGTGTTCAGCCGCTTCCGCAGCTCCATCAGCTCCTTGTGCGTCACCACCGGCCGCCGCTCGGCCGGCAGTTCCAGCAGGTCGGCCTCCGTGTCCGGCTTCTTCCGGCTGTGCGCGATCTGCCGGGCCTGCCGCTTCTGCAGCAGCAACTGCACCTGCTCGGGCTCCAGCAGCCCCGGAATCCCCAGGTAGTCCTGCTCCTCCTCGCTCCCGGGGTGGGCCTGCATGCCGAACTCGGCACCGTCGTAGAGAACCCGGTCGAACACGGCGTCGGACTCCAGCGCCTCGAACGGCAGCATGTCCTGCTCGCCGGTGTCCTCGTCCTGCTGCTTGTTGGCCTCCTCCATCTCCTTCTCGGATTCTGCGTACGGGTCCTCCTCGCCCTCCTTCTTCGGCTTGTCGAGGGCGTGGTCCCGTTCCTTCTCCATCTCGTTGGCGAAGGTCAGCAGGTCGGGCACGGTCGGCAGGAACACGGACGCGGTCTCGCCGCGCCGCCGGGACCGTACGAAGCGCCCGACGGCCTGCGCGAAGAACAGCGGCGTGGAGATCGTCGTGGCGTACACCCCGACCGCGAGCCGCGGCACGTCGACGCCCTCGGACACCATGCGTACGGCGACCATCCACCGGTCGTCGCTCGCGCTGAAGTCGTCGATCCTCTTCGAGGCGCCGGTGTCGTCGGACAGGACGAGCGTCGCCTTCGTCCCGGTGATCTCCCGGATGAGCTTGGCGTACGCGCGCGCGGAGTCCTGGTCGGAGGCGATGACGAGCGCGCCCGCGTCCGGGATGGCCTTGCGGACCTCGGTCAGCCGCTGGTCGGCGGCGCGCAGCACGCTCGGCATCCAGTCGCCGCGCGGGTCGAGGGCCGTACGCCAGGCCTGGCTGACCGCGTCCTTGGTCATCGGCTCGCCGAGCCGGGCGGCGACCTCGTCACCGGCCTTGGTGCGCCAGCGCATGTTGCCGCTGTAGGAAAGGAAGATCACCGGCCGGACGACGCCGTCGGCCAGCGCCGACCCGTACCCGTACGTGTAGTCGGCCGCGGACCGCCGGATCCCGTCCGCCCCCTCCTCGTACGTCACGAAGGGGATGGGGTTGGTGTCGGAGCGGAACGGCGTACCGGTGAGCGCCAGCCGACGCGTGGCGGGCTCGAAGGCCTCCAGGCACGCCTCGCCCCAGGACTTGGAGTCGCCGGCGTGGTGGATCTCGTCCAGGATCACCAGCGTCTTGCGCTGCTCGACCCGGTTGCGGTGCAGCATCGGACGCACACCCACACCGGCGTACGTCACGGCGACGCCGTCGTACTCCCTGCCGAGCGGGCCCGCGCTGTACTCCGGGTCGAGTCTGATCCCGATCCGGCCCGCGGCCTCGGCCCACTGCTTCTTCAGGTGCTCGGTGGGCGCGACCACGGTGACCTGCTGCACGACGTGGTGGTGCAGCAGCCAGGAGGCCAGGGTGAGCGCGAAGGTCGTCTTGCCCGCGCCGGGTGTGGCGACGGCGAGGAAGTCGCGCGGCTGCTCCTGGATGTACTTCTCCATCGCCCCCTGCTGCCAGGCACGCAGCTTGCTGGCGGTACCCCAGGGGGCCCGGCCCGGGAAGGCGGGCGAGAGGTGATGGGAGGAAGCGGAGGTGGCGGAGGAAGCGGCGGTGGTAGTCACGGTCTCCGTGGATCAGGGTCGGGCGGCTACGTACGACAACCGGGCCACCCTACCGGCGCCGCCCTGCGCGCACGGCGCGAACGAGCCGGGGTCGCCCCCGGGTGGGAGGCACATCACAACGGCCCCGTGATCACCTCCCGTCACTCAGCTCCCGGGGTACGTTCCCGCACCCGCGTGGTCACCCAGGAGCCCGCCAGCGCCACCGCGGCCATCGGCAGGAAGACGGCGGCGAAGGCGGCGGGGTGGCCGCCGTGGCCCGCCGTGCCGGCGGCGGTGCTGCCGCCGCCCAGGGCCGCGAAGGCCGCGCCGGTCGCCGCGAGCAGGACGACGTTGGACAGGGCGTCCGAGATCTGGAGCGCGGCGGAGTTGGCGCCGGCCTCCTCGGGAGCGGACAGCTTCAGCAGCAGCACGCTGGTGGAGGAGATCACCAGCCCCATCCCGAAGCAGCCGACGCCCCAGGCGGCGGCCACGGTCCACACGGGCACGGAGTGGATCAGCACGCCGGGCGCGGTCACGATCGCGGCGGCGACCAGCACCATGCCGAAGGTCATCAGCCGTTCCCGGTACGGCGCCAGGCGCGGCCGGGACTGCACGAACGAGCCCAGCGCCCAGGTGCCGCCGCCGGCCGCGAGCGAGAACCCGGCGAGGGTGGGCGACAGGCCGCGCTGGGTGACCAGCATCAGCGGGACGAAGGACTCGGCGGAGATGAAGGACCCCGCCGCCAGCCCGCGCAGCAGCACGACGGAGGGCAGTCCGCGGGCGGCCCGGTAGGTGCCGCGGGGCAGCAGTCCGAGGACGGCGGGGACCAGCAGGGCGGCCCCGGCCAGCCCCGGGAGCAGGGAGAGGGGGCGCAGATCCTGGGCGGCGTACTGGAGGAGCCCGGCGCCGAGGGAGATCCCGAGGGCGAGCCGGATCCGCCGCCGGTCGAAGGCGCCGGCGCCGGCCCGCCCGTCCACCGGGCCCGCCGCCCGCCGGCGTATCTGCGGCAGGGCGAGGGCGAGCGGGAACACGACGAGGACCGGGATGCCGAGGAACACCCAGCGCCAGCCGAGCTGCTCGGTGACGGCGCCGGAGGCGAGGGGGCCCACGATGGACGGTACGACCCACCCGGCGGCGAACGCGGCCATGATCGCGGGCCGCAGCCGCTCGGGGTAGGCCCGGCCCACGACGACGTACAGCGCGACGATGACCAGCCCGCCGCCCAGACCCTGCACGGCCCGGCCGAGGATGAACACCCACATGGCCTGCGCGGTCCCGGCGATGACGAGCCCCGCGGCGAAGGCCGCGATGCCGCTGGTCAGCGCACCGAGCGGGCCGCGCCGGTCGGACCACTGACCGGCGAGCACCATGCCGAAGAGGCTGGTCGTGAAATACCCGGAGAAGGCGAACGCGTACAGCGCCACGCCGTCCAGCTCCCGTGCGGCGACCGGCATCGCCGTTCCGACGGCGGTCGCCTCGAACGCGATCAGCACGACGACGGACACGATCCCGACACTGAGCGCCCGGTAGGCCCGGCTCAACACGCCGGCCGCCTGGTCGGCCGGGGGATCAAGGACAGCGGGGTCATGGGATTCGAGGGCGCTCATGCCCGTCAGAGTAAGGCCCACGAACGCCTTTGACCCCTGTCAGGAGCCGCACCCGCTCTGGTCCCTTGGTCGTACGCCCACCCCCGCTTCATGAACGCCGTGTGGCAGTCACGTTGCAGCCCTCCCGATCCCCTTGAGCCCCGCCCACCCCACCCCATACGTTCATCTCACCAACACGGCCGTGTGCCCGAGTGGTTGAGGGACTCGCCTGCAAAGCGAGTTACGCGGGTTCGATTCCCGCCACGGCCTCCACTCCGACGCTGCGGCCGGCCACTGGCGGGTGGCCGGCCGCAGCGGTGCGGGAATCCCGTCCGCCGAGTGTCCCGGATTTCGGCGATCTTCCCCGTGGCTGGGGAAAACGAGGGATCCTGGACAACCGTGATCGAAAATCTGAGCGAAACCCATCCGGACGGTGAGGTCAGGGCGCTCCTCCGGGTCCTGGACGGGCAGCGGCGTCACGTGCTCGGCACTCTCGACGGGCTCGGCGCGGCGGACCTGCGGCGGCCCGTGCTGCCGTCCGGCTGGCACTGCCTGGGGCTGGTCCAGCACCTCACGCTGGACGTGGAGCGGTTCTGGTTCCGCGCCGTGGTCGCCGGTGACGAGGAGGTCGTCCAGGGCCTGCCGAGCGGTGACGAGGCGTGGCGGGTGGCACCGGACGTGCCCGCCTGTGACGTGCTCGACCGGTACCGGCAGGAAGCGGAGCTCGCCGACGACGTCATCACCGGGACCCCTGCCGGCGCGGCCCTGGCCTGGTGGCCGCACGATCTGTTCGGCGAACCGCGCCTCCACACCCTGCGTGACGTCCTGCTGCACGTCATCACCGAGACCGCCTGCCACGCCGGCCACCTGGACGCGGCACGCGAGCTGATCGACGGCCGCCGCTGGCTGGTCATGACCTAGCGGTCCGGGGGCGGGGCCGGCGGCCGACCTCCATGAGGAGGGCGGGGTCGACGTGATCGGCACGCTCACGGGTGGTGAGGTCTGACGGGGCCGTGCGTCACAGCACCCCGTCCGTCTCGTCCTGCAAGAGGTGGGTCCAGTAGTGCCAGGTCGTCTGCGGGAGGGTGGCCGTGGGGTCGAGGGACTCCAGGGTGTGGAGCATGAGGGCGGCCAGGTGGTCGTAGGCGTGGGTGGCCAGTTCGTGGTTCAGGTGGGTGTCGATCGTGCGCTCGTGGTGGATGAGCCACAGGGTGAAGGCCAGTGTGGAGACGTCGGAGTTGAGCGGGTGGAGCGCCGCGTCCGGCTCGCTGAACGTCAGCACCGCGCCCGTTCTGCCGTCCACCACCAGGCTGGTGCCCTCCCTCAGACGGCCGAGGCGGATCAGGTGGTCGCAGTGGGCCGGGAGGCCGGTGACCGGGTGGTCGGGGCGCTCATCGGTGACGTACTCCCGGAGCGTGGGCAGCGGCACGTCCGTGTCGGCGGAGGAGAACACCGCCGACTCCGGCAGTCCCGTCTCGCGCAGGAAGCGGCGCGTCGGCTCGTGGGTGAGCGTCGACGGGAAGTCGACCTCCTCGAACCGGGTCACCCTGCCGTGCCCGAACTCCTGGTCCAGCACCCGTGCCGGCATGTCCAGGGCGAGCCCCGAGGCCGTACCGGGGCCGGCGACCAGGGCGAGGGGGCGGATCAGGGCCGCCGCCTTCCAGTACGGCGGGACCGCGCCGTCCGAGCCCTCCTCGAAGAGGATGAGCAGGCGGCGGGAGGCCTCGGTCGCCGTCCGGGGGCCGTACTGGCCCGCCAGGGACGCGAACCGGCCGCGCAGGCCCGCCAGTTCCTCGGTGACCGCGGCGAAGCGCAGCAGGGTGTGCAGGGACGACGCTAACGGGCGCGTGTCGTACGGGTCGCGCAGGTAGGCCGTGGTCAGCTCGCCCGTGGCGCCGTCGAGCAGGATCGACTCGCGCTCCATCCCGGCGGGGGTGAGCAGTTCGCCTATGACCAGCCGGCCGCGCAGCTCCTCCGCGAGGCGCAGGGGGCCGTCGGCGGCGTCGGCGAGGGTGCGCAGGCCGTGCGTGCGCAGCGGGGAGAAGGTCAGCAGGTCGGTCACCGCGGGCAGGCCGGTGCCCGTGAGCAGGCCGCGCGTCGGCGCGTGGGTGACGTAGCGGTCCAGCTCCGCCTCGGTCAGCGTGATCGCCGGAACCCCGGCGTCGGTCGTGCTCATCGCTCCCCCGCGATCTTCCCCGTGCGTGACGGGCCCGCGCACACCGTCGTACGCGACCCGGGCAGGTGCCCCCACCGCTCCGCAGCCTACGCCGCACCACTGACAACGGCCGCTGTCAGGCAAGACGCCGGCCGGGCCGGGCACGTTGCCCGTCCGGCCGGACCGGCGGCCGGCGGCACGCGGGCCGTCCGGCTCAGGTGAAGTAGACCCCACCGAGGACAACGGCCAGTGCCGCCGCGGCGAACAGCAGGATCCACAGGGCCGGCCCGCCCGGCGCGGGAGGGGGTCCGTAACGCGGCTCGCCGGACGAGGCTCCGGGTGGCGGGGTCCGAGCCGGGGTGCCCGGGCCGGCCGGCGGGGTGGTCATCGGTCCGCGGCCACCGCCGCCTGCGGGCGGATCGGGAGGCGGTTGACCGGGCGGCCGGTGGCGGCGCGTACCGCGGAGGCGATGGCCGCGGGGGCCGTTACCACCGGGACGGCGCTGACCGACTTGGCGCCGAAGGGGGCGACCACGTCCCGTTCCTCGACCAGCTTGACGATCCGGATGTCGGGGGCGTCCAGGGCGGTCGGGAGGGCGTAGCCGGTCAGGTCGGGGTGGCGGACCAGGCCGCGGGGCGTGCGCAGGTTCTCGGTGAGGGCGATGCCCACGCCCTGGGTGACGCCGGCCTCGATCCGGGCGGCCAGCTGGGCCGGGTTGAGGATCCGGCCGACGTCCTGGGCGACCGCCAGCTCCACCACCCGTACCGAGCCCAGCTCGACGTCCACGTCCACCACCGCGCGGATCGCGCAGAACGCGAGGCCCACGAAGGCGTCGCCCTGTCCGGAGGCGTCCAGCGGCTCGGTCGGATGCGGGCGGCACTGCGCCGTGGCCCACAGCTCCTTGCCCTCCAGCGCCTCCATGACGGTGGTCGACAGCACCCCGTCGTACGAGGTGATCTTGCCGTCGGTGATCTGGAGCAGCTCCGTCGACATGCCGAACTTGTGCGCGAGCGGCTGGAGGAGCTGGGTGCGGACCATCTTCGCCGCGCGCTCCACCGCGCCGCCCGACACCCAGGTGTGCCGGCCCCGGCAGCCCGCGCCGGCCGGCGGCTGGTCGGTGTCGACGGGCGCGACGTGGACCTCCTCGATGCCGAGGGTGTCCTGGACGATCTGCCGGGCCAGGGTGGTGAAGCCCTGGCCGGTCTCCACGGCGGCGCACAGCACGGTGGCCACCCCGTCGTGGACCTTGACCGTGGCCGTGGACACCTCGTCGGCGCCCTCCGCGCCCAGCATGTGCACCATGCCCAGGCCGTAGCCGACGCCCCGGCGCACCGCGCCCGGTTCGCCCGCGCCCTCGGGGCCGCCGGGCAGCAGCCACTCCTCCTCCGGCGTGTCCTTCGGCAGCGCGGGCAGCGGGAAGTCCCGTACCGCCTGGAGGAGTTCGGCCACCGGGGCCGGGCAGGTCACGGTCTGGCCGATGGGCAGGACGTCCCCGGTCGCCAGGACGTTGCGCAGCCGCAGCTCGGCCGGGTCCACGCCCAGTTTCCGCGCCAGCTTGTCCATCTGCGCCTCGTAGGCGGCGCACACCTGCATGGCGCCCTCGCCGCGCACGTGGCCGGAGGGCGGGTTGTTGGTGCGGACGGCCCAGCCCTCGATGAACGCGTTCGGGACGACGTACGGGCCGCACGCGAAGGAGACGGCGGCGGCCAGCGCGTCGGCGGAGGTGTCGGCGTACGCGCCCGCGTCCAGCAGGATCTGCGCCTCGACCTTGACCAGCCTGCCCTCGGCGTCGGCGTGGTGGCGGTAGCGCAGCAGGGTGGGGTGGCGGTGGGCGTGGCCGAGGAAGGACTCCTCGCGGGTCGCCGTCAGCTTCACCGGGCAGCCGGTGCGCAGCGCGAGCAGGCCGAGCGGGAGCTGGAATCCCTGGTCCTCGCGGTCCGCCGTGGCGCCGGGCACCCCGGTGACCACGATCTTCACCCGATCGGGGGGCAGGCCGTAGCAGGCGGCGGCCGTGTTGCGGTCGGTGTGCGGGTCGGTGGAGGCGAGGTACAGCTCCACCCCGCCGTCCGGGCGCGGTACGGCGAGACCGGCCTCGGCGCCGATGGGGGCGGGGTCCTGGCGGCCGATGCGGTACAGGCCCTCGACCACGACCTCGCCGACCGCCTCCGGGTCGCCGTGGCGCAGCGGGATGTGCCGGATCAGGTTGCCGTCGGGGTGCAGCGGCTCGGCCTCGAAGGCCTGTTCCGGGTCGGTGACGGGCTCCAGGACCTCGTACTCGACGATGACGGCGGCGGCGGCCATCCGCGCGGTGTCCGGGTGGTCGGCGGCCACCGCCGCGATGGGCTCGCCGTGGTGGCGTACGACGTCGGAGGCGAACACCGGCCGGTCGGGCGTGCCGCGGCCGTGGCGGGGCGTGCCGGGGACGTCCTCGTGGGTGATGACGGCGCGGACGCCGGGCATCTCGCGCGCGTGGGTGGTGTCGATGGACACGATGCGCGCGTGCGCGTGCGGGGAGCGCAGGACGGCCGCCCAGAGCAGGCCCTCGGCCCACAGGTCGGCGGCGTACGGGAAGGTGCCCTCGGTCTTGGCGCGGGCGTCGGCGTGCGGCAGGGAGACGCCGAGGCCGTGCGGCGACGGCTCGGTCTCGGGGGCGGGTTCCGCGGCGGTGGCCGCGATGCCGGCTTCGTTGCTCACGCCTGGCCTCCGTCCTGGCCGTAGTGCTGCTGGTCCTGCGGTCCTGGGGGTGTGGTGCCGTACGGGTCCGGCGCGTCGTACTGCTCCGGGGGCCGGGGGGCGGCGAACGCGCCGGGGGCCTCGAAAGCCGACGGGTGGACGCCGCCGGAGCCGGGGGCCGCCTGGTGCGGAACGCGTGCCTCGTCCCCGTCCGCCTCCGTCCCGGCGTGGGACGCCTCGCGCTCGGCGACGACCTCCTTGACGGCCTCCAGGACGCCCCGGTAGCCCGAGCAGCGGCACAGGTTGCCGCACAGGGCCTGCCGGGTCTCCAGTTCGGTCGGCGCCGGGTTGCCCTCCAGCAGGTCGTGCACGGTCATCGCCATGCCGGGGACGCAGAAGCCGCACTGCACGGCGCCGCAGCGGGCCAGCGCGCGCTGGACGTCGGAGGGCTGCCCGTCGACGGCCAGGCCCTCGACCGTGCGGACCTCGCTGCCGGCCGTGGTGACCGCCGGGACCAGGCAGGACGCCACCAGCCGGCCGTCCACCTGGACGTTGCAGGCCCCGCACTCGCCCTGCGAGCAGCCGTCCTTGGCGCCCGCGAGACCGAGCCGTTCGCGCAGCACGTAGAGCAGCGACTCGCCGATCCAGGCATCGGTGACCGGCCGGTCGGTGCCGTTGACCCGCAGGACGTAGGAGGCGAGGGGGTGGTCGTCGTGCGGCGGCAGCGGGGCGGCGGGGGCCTCTTCGGCGCCGTCGGGGGCGGGTTGCCCGTTTCCGGGGGCTTCAGGAGTTCCGGGAGCTTCAGGACTTCCGGGAACTTCGTGGGGCTCCTGGGCGTCCTGAGCGGCTTCGGCTTCCTGAGCCTCTGGGGCCTCCTCGGCCTCGGCCTCGGTCTCGGCCTGCGGGGTGTCCTCGGCGGTCCGGCCGGCTTCCGACGGCCCGGGCGCGTCGGCCGCGGCGGGGGGCTCGGGGGTCTCGGCCGCGGCGAGGTCGGTGGCGGGGTGCGGGGCGGCCGGATCCGGAGCCGCTTCGGTGCCGGGCGTGTCGGCCGTGGCCTCCGGGTGGGCGGCGGGAGCCGGGGCGTCCGGGGCCGGGGGCGCGGGCGCGGGGGCCGGGTCGCTGGGCTGCTCGTGGCCCGCGGGAGCTTCGGAGGGGAGTTCGAGGGCTTCGGCGAGGCCGTGGGCGTCCGCTTCCGGCGTCGCGTCGGAGCCGGCCGGCCGCTGCGCCGGTACGACCGGTTCGCCGGGCGTGGCGGACGTGGCCACGGCGCCCGGCGTGCCGGTGCCGCCGGGCGTGTCGCCGTCGGTCACGTCAGCGTGTCCGGCGTGGGCCGGCCCGTCCGCGCGACCGTGCTCGTCGTCCCCCGCCTCCGGGGAACCGGCGCCCGTGTGACCGCCGTCGGCGTGCCCGGCGTCCGGCAGGGCGTGCCCCGCGTCCCCGTGATCCGCCTCGACGCCGTCGGCCCCGACGCTCTCGACCGCGCCGTTACCGACGTGGCCGTTCCCGGCGTGCCCGGCGTCAGGGTGACCCGCACCGGCGTGCCCGGCAGCACCCTCATGGCCGCCCTCGAAGTACCCGACGTCTTCGTGGCCGCCCTCGGCGTGACCGCCATGACCGCCATGACCGCCGTCCACGTGGCCGGCATCCGCGTACCCGGCGCCCACGTGCCCGGCGGCCGCCTCGTGGACGTCCTGGACCTGGCCGGGGTCCGGGTAGCCGCCCCCGTGGCCGTCCGGATAGGTCTCGCCGGGGCCGGAGGGGCCCGGTCCGTACCCGGGCCCGGGGGTGTACGGGTCCGGGGCCGGGCCGGACGGGTGGGAGCCGGTGTGGCCGGGGGCGTCCCAGGGCGTGGCCCAGGGGGCCGGGGCGCCGCCGGGCAGGGTGGCCGGGGGGGTGCCGCCCCACTGCTCGGCCAGCGAGGAGGTGGTGTACTCGCCGGACTCGTCCGGGAGGTCGCCCCCGGCGACGGGGATGGACCACTGCCCGGTGACGTCGTGTCCCGGGGCGGCCGGCGCCGCGGGCTCCTCGAAGGTCCACTGCTGGGTGGCCCCGGGCTCGTAGGTGAACCGGTCGTCCGCGGCGTGCGACGGGGCTTGCGCGGCGTTCGGGTCGGGCCACTGGCCCTCCGGCACCGGCCAGCCGGCCGTGCCGTCGGCGGGCGCGGCCGTGATCGGCGGCGGCACATAGCCGTGGCCCGGCGCGGCCAGCGGGCTGTCGGCGGACAGCAGGGCGTCGATGCCCCCCTCGGGAAGCTGGACGAAGGCGGTGGCGCCGTCGTCGTAGTCGCCCTGGGGCAGCGGGTTCCAGCGTCCGCCGCCCTGGGGCGTGCCCTCTCCGTGCTGGTCGTCGGTCACGACAGCGCCCTCCCCAGTGCTCGTCGGGCCAGCGCGGCGACGGTGCGCCGCAGGTGCAGTACGGCGGGCGGAAGCGGGGCCACCGTGCCGTCGGGTTCGGGGGCCGCGTCGGGGATGCAGGCCGCGGCGACGTACTCGCCGAAGGCGTGCAGGGCCTCCGGGACGAGGGCGCGGTCGTTGTCCCAGTCGATGAGTCCCGCGATCCACTGCTCGGCCTCCAGGGGCCTCAGCGGCATCGGCGCTATGGCGCCCACGGCGCAGCGCACGCCGCGCCGGGCGGGGTCGAGGACGAGGGCCACGGAGGCCGTCGCGCGGCCCGGGCCGGTGCGTCCGGTGGCCTTGAGGAAGACCTGCGGGGCGTGCAGCAGCGGTACGCGGACGTAGCCGATGAGTTCGCCGCCGCGCAGCATCTCCACGCCGGCCAGCAGGTGCGACACCGGGATCTCCCGGCGGGCGCCGCCCGGGCCCGCGATGATCAGGGTCGCCTCCAGGGCGGCGAGCACCGGCAGCGCGTCCCCGGTGGGGGCGGCCGAGGCGATGTTGCCGCCCAGGGTGCCCGCGTTGCGGATGTGCGGCGGGCCGGCGGCGCGCGCGGCGGCGGCGAGCGCCGGGATGAGGGCCGCGAAGTCGGGGCGGCCCATGCGCGCGTGGGTGAGGCCGGCGCCGAGCAGGGCGTGGCCGTCCTGGTACTGCCAGCCGCGGATCTCGCTGATGCGGCCCAGTCCCACCAGCGCGGCGGGCCTGAGCTGACCGGAGTTGACGGCGGCCATCAGGTCGGTGCCGCCCGCCACGGGGACGGCGGTGGGCATGGCCGCGAGGGCCGCCACCGCCTCGTCCAGCGTCGTGGGCAACGTGACGGCCTGCGCCGTCCGCGGTGCGTGCGTGGTCAAACCGGCTGCCCCTTCCCGCTGCCCCACCTGGTCCCGCCTGTGTTGCCGTACGGTACGTGCTGACAGGGCGGACGACGCAACTCTGGCACATCTTCGCGACGCCCGAACGCGGGGGTCCGCTAGGAGGCTTTCGCCCACCTCACCGGGGGGTTGGTCCGGTTTCGCACGGCATCACCGGTGCGGGTGGATTGCCACTCTTCGGTGATACTGCCGGGGTTTTTCCGGCACTTGTTCGGGGCAGGACGGGGGCGACCCCGTGCGGTCAGCGGTTCGGGGGCGGTCCCTCGATCGGGCGGCCGGGCACGCCGGGCCGGCGCTGCCACGGACGGGGGCCGGTGGGTGGCCGGTAGGCGACGCCGAGGGCGTCAAGTCGCCGGTAGTGGGCGGTCATCCGGCGTTCGAAGTCAGGGAAGTCCCGGTCGGCGGGGGCGGGCAGCGCGCTCCAGGCGACCTCGGCGAAGGCGGCGAGGCGGGGAAAGGCCTGGTAGTCCACGCGCGCGGAGTCCTCCAGGACCTCGGTCCACACGTTGGCCTGGGTGCCCAGCACGTGCCGGGCCTCCTCCTCGGTGAGCCCGGCCGGTACCGGTTCGAACCGGTAGACGTCCTCCAGGGTGCGCACGAAGCCGATCGGCACCGGTTCGTCGTCGCCGGGGGCCTGACGGTGGTCCAGATACACGTACTGCTCGGGGCACATGACCACGTCGTGGCCGGCCCGCGCGGCGGCGACGCCGCCCGCGTAGCCGCGCCAGGAGGCGACGGCCGCGCCCGGCGCGAGCCCGCCCTCCAGGATCTCGTCCCAGCCGATGAGGCGGCGGCCGCGCGCGGCGAGCCAGGCGTCGAAGTGCCCGATGAACCAGGACTGGAGCGCGTCCTCGTCGGTGAGGCCGAGGTCGGCGATGCGGGTCTTGGCGGTGACGGACTCGGTCCACTGCTCCTTGCGGCACTCGTCGCCGCCGACGTGCACGAACGGGGAGAACTCGGCGGCGTCGGCGGGGAACAGCTCCAGGACCTCCTCGAACACCCCCTCGTAGAAGCGCAGGGTGGTGTCGGTGGGGGCGAGGACGTTGGACGAGATACCCCAGGTGTCCCAGACGGAGAGGGCGGCGGTGTCCACGACGTCGGTGTTGCCGAGTTCGGGGTACGCGGCGATGGCGGCCTGCGAGTGGCCCGGTACGTCGATCTCGGGGACGACGCTGATGTGCCGCTCGGCGGCGTAGGCGACGATCTCCCGGATGTCGTCCTGGGTGTAGTGACCGCCGTGCGGTTTCTCGTCCCACAGCGGTGAGGCGCGGTGGCCGAATTTGGTCCGCGAACGCCAGGATGCGATTTCGGTCAGTTTCGGATAGCGCCTGATCTCGATCCGCCAGCCCTGATCGTCCGTCAGGTGCAGGTGCAGGACGTTGAGTTTGTGCGCGGCCATCAGGTCCAGGTAGCGCAGCACGCCTTCCTTGGGCATGAAGTGCCGGGCGACGTCGAGGAGCAGGCCGCGCCAGCGGAACCGGGGGGCGTCCTCGACGACCCCGGGAGGGACGCGGAGCGCCGCGGCCGGGCGCACCGGGGCGCGGCGGAAGGCGTCGGCGCCGAGCAGCTGGCGCAGGGTCTGGGCACCCCAGAACACCCCGGCCGGCCCGCCGCCGCGGATCTCCACGCCGTCCCCGGCGCCGGCGGTGAGCCGGTACGCCTCCGGGGCCAGGGTGTCGTCCAGGAGCAGCCGTACGCCGTCGCGGGCGTCCCGGGGCCCGGGGCGCAGCGGCAGGCCCAGGGCCGCGCCGAGGGTGGCACGCAGCCAGCGTTCGGTGCGCTCGGTGCCCTCGGCGGCCCACAGCGTGGTGCCGGGACCGAGCGGCACGCCCGGTCCGGCGGGTTCCTCGACGGCGCGCGGCGCCGGGATCAGTTCCACGTCCTCAGCCCCCTGAGAGAGGTCGTTGCAATATGCGCAACAGGCGTTGCACAAGCGGCACCACGAAGGCTAGGCACTGAGCCCGGCCCCCACAAGAGGTCTGGACCAGTCGGCGTCCCGGGAACACGAAGGTCCCCGGGACGCGCCGCACGCGTCCCGGGGACCTCACCGCCTCCGGCCGGGCCGGGGACCTACTTGTCGCCGCCCTTGCCCTTGTCGTCGCCGCCGCTGCCCATGGATTCGTAGATCTCCTTGCACATCGGGCAGACGGGGTACTTCTTCGGGTCGCGGCCCGGCACCCAGACCTTGCCGCACAGCGCCACGACGGGGGTCCCGTCGAGGGCGCTCGCCATGATCTTGTCCTTCTGGACGTAGTGGGCGAAGCGCTCGTGGTCGCCGTCGCCGTGGGACACCTGCGGCGTCGGCTCTACGAGGGTCCCCGTACCAGTCCCGCGCTCGGGCTCGAGAGTGCTCATAACAGCCAGGGTACTGAAGCACACACGCATCAGTTGAGCGAAGGGTCGTCCGGATACGTGGCCACCATCGCCAGCTCGCTGCGCTGGCGGCGCAGCACCTCCCGCCACAGCCGCTCCGGGGCCGGGGAGGACACGTCACCGGGCTCCGACTCCACCACGTACCACGCGCCCTCCACCAGCTCGTCCTCCAGCTGGCCGGGGCCCCAGCCGGCGTACCCGGCGAAGATGCGCAGGCTGCCCACGGCCGAGGCGAGCAGCTCCGGCGGGGCCTCCAGGTCCACCAGGCCGATCGCGCCGTAGATCCGCCGCCAGCCGAGCGGTGCCCGGTCGCCGTCGGCGCCGCCCGGGATGACCGCCACGCCCAGCGCCGAGTCCAGCGACACCGGGCCGCCCTGGAAGACCACACCGGGCTCGCCGGCGAGGTCGGCCCAGCCCTCCAGGATGTCGCCCACGTCCACGGGGGTGGGGCGGTTCAGGACGACACCGAGGGAACCCTCCTCGTCGTGGTCGAGGAGGAGCACCACCGCACGGTCGAAGTTCGGGTCCGCCAGGGCGGGAGTGGCCACGAGCAGCCGCCCTGTGAGCGAGGACACCTCGGTCATGCCAGACATGATCCCGCATCTTCCCCCGGTGTGGGGAGCCAATCGGGGGCACCGGGGTGAAGCCCGCCCGGACCGGGTCACGCCCCCGGCGCACACCCGGGGCGCCGGTGACCCCATGTGCCCGAAAGAGAACGGTTCGTGTTGTGACACAGCTATGACGGTCTGGCCGGGTACTGGGCTTACGGGAGGGGGGTAATCGGCGATTACCCTGTCTTCCCGGCCCCTGCGCACAGTGATCGGCCGGCCCCTGACCAACTCATCGGAACGCGAGATTCATGACCGTCAACGACGATGTCCTGCTTGTCCACGGCGGAACCCCGCTGGAGGGCGAGATCCGTGTCCGCGGTGCGAAGAACCTCGTGCCGAAGGCCATGGTCGCCGCCCTGCTGGGCAGCGAGCCGAGCCGACTGCGCAACGTTCCGGACATCCGTGACGTGCGGGTCGTCCGCGGCCTGCTCCAGCTGCACGGGGTGACGGTCCGTCCGGGCGAGGAGCCGGGCGAACTGGTGCTGGACCCGACGCGCGTCGAGAGCGCCAACGTCGCCGACATCGATGCCCACGCGGGTTCCAGCCGTATCCCGATCCTCTTCTGCGGCCCGCTGCTGCACCGTCTCGGCCACGCGTTCATCCCCGGCCTCGGCGGCTGTGACATCGGCGGCCGGCCCATCGACTTCCACTTCGACGTGCTGCGGCAGTTCGGCGCGACGATCGAGAAGCGGGCCGACGGGCAGTACCTGGAGGCGCCGCAGCGGCTGCGGGGCACGAAGATACGGCTGCCGTACCCCTCCGTCGGCGCGACCGAGCAGGTGCTGCTGACGGCCGTACTGGCCGAGGGCGTCACGGAGTTGTCCAACGCGGCCGTCGAGCCGGAGATCGAGGACCTCATCTGCGTGCTGCAGAAGATGGGCGCGATCATCGCGATGGACACCGACCGCACGATCCGCATCACCGGTGTCGACAAGCTGTCCGGCTACACCCACCGCGCCCTGCCGGACCGCCTGGAGGCCGCCTCCTGGGCCTCGGCGGCGCTCGCGACCAACGGCGACATCTACGTCCGCGGCGCCCAGCAGCGCTCGATGATGACGTTCCTGAACACCTACCGCAAGGTGGGCGGCGCCTTCGAGATCGAGGACGAGGGCATCCGTTTCTGGCACCCCGGCGGGCAGTTGAAGTCCATCGCCCTGGAGACGGACGTGCACCCCGGTTTCCAGACGGACTGGCAGCAGCCGCTGGTGGTGGCCCTGACCCAGGCCACGGGCCTGTCCATCATCCACGAGACGGTCTACGAGTCCCGGCTCGGCTTCACCTCCGCGCTGAACCAGATGGGCGCCCACATCCAGCTCTACCGCGAGTGCCTGGGCGGCTCCGCGTGCCGCTTCGGCGCCCGCAACTTCCTGCACTCCGCGGTCGTCTCCGGCCCCACCCGGCTCCAGGGCGCCGACCTGGTCATCCCCGACCTGCGCGGCGGCTTCTCGTACCTCATCGCGGCCCTCGCCGCCGAGGGCACGTCCCGGGTCCACGGCATCGAACTGATCAACCGCGGCTACGAGAACTTCATGGACAAGCTCGTCGAGCTGGGTGCGAAGGTCGAGCTCCCGGGCAAGGCGCTCGGCTAGACCCCACGGACGCCGAAAAGGGCGGCCCCCCTTCCATCGAGGGGGGCCGCCCTTTTCGGCGTCCTGAGCCTGAGGCGCCCCGAAGGGGCGCGGGGCCGTGTCGATCAGCGGCTCCGCCGCGGGGCACGATCAACCACAGCGGACCCGCGGTAGCCCACGGCGCTCAGTGGGCCGTCGCTCGAAGCGGAGCGCTTACTTGCCCTTGGCGGCTTCCTTGAGCTTGCTGCCCGCGGTGACCTTCACGCTGTAGCCGGCCGGGATGTTGATGGGCTCGCCGGTCTGCGGGTTGCGCGCGGTGCGAGCGGCACGGTGGGTGCGCTCGAAGGTCAGGAAGCCAGGGATGGTGACCTTCTCGTCGCCCTTGGCGACGATCTCGCCGACGGTCTCGGCGAACGCGGCCAGCACGGCGTCGGCGTCCTTGCGGGTCACCTCGGCGCGGTCGGCCAGCGCGGCCACCAGCTCACTGCGGTTCATGTTGTTACTCCCGTGTTTTTCTTGCCGTTGGGGTGTGCCACGCGGCGGACCGCCGAGGCACTGCGATGCCGATGCGCTCGCGCCCATGGGGGTGCCCCCGGGGACCGGAGTCCCTGAAGGAGCATCCTGCCCCTACCTGCGGCGGGAAAGCCAATCCGGCACCCGTAGGAGTCGTGAGAACACCCTGGGGAGTCACACGAAGAGCGCCCGCCCGGCCGTCACCCTAGAGCGCGCCCGGCATCCGGTGGTTCCACGACGCGCCGGTGCGGGGGACCGCGTGGTGATCCTCACAGCCCCCTGCACCGTACGCCGCGCCGTGCTCAGGCCGTCGCGCCGGCCGCCTTGGCGGCCTCCCGGACCGCGCCGGCCACGGCGCCCGCGACCTTGTCGTTGAAGACGCTGGGGATGATGTAGTTCGGGTTCAGCTCGTCCTCGCTGACGACGTCGGCGAGGGCCTTCGCGGCGGCGAGCATCATCTCGGTGTTGACGGTGCGGGACTGGGCGTCCAGCAGACCGCGGAAGACGCCCGGGAAGACCAGCACGTTGTTGATCTGGTTCGGGAAGTCGGAGCGGCCGGTGGCCACGACGGCCGCGGTCTGCCGGGCGATGGCCGGGTCCACCTCGGGGTCGGGGTTCGCGAGCGCGAAGACGATGGCGCCCTCGGCCATGGCGGCCACGTCGGTCCCGTCCAGGACGTTCGGGGCGGAGACGCCGATGAAGACGTCGGCGCCGCGCACGGCCTCCTTCAGGGTGCCGGTCAGGCCCTCGGGGTTGGTGTTGTCGGCGATCCAGCGCAGCGGCGAGTCGGCCGGGGCGTTCACCAGGTCCTCGCGGCCGGCGTGCACGACTCCGTGGATGTCGGCGACGACGGCGTTCTTCACGCCGGCCGCCAGCAGCAGCTTGAGGATGGCCGTACCGGCCGCGCCCGCGCCGGACATGACGACCCGGATGTTCTGGATGGCCTTGTCCGTCACGCGCAGGGCGTTGGTCAGGGCGGCGAGCACGACGATGGCGGTGCCGTGCTGGTCGTCGTGGAAGACCGGGATGTCCAGGGCCTCGCGCAGCCGGGCCTCGATCTCGAAGCAGCGCGGCGCGGAGATGTCCTCCAGGTTGATGCCGGCGAAGCCCGGGGCGATGGCCTTGACGATCTCCACGATCGCGTCGCTGTCCTGGGTGTCCAGGCAGATCGGCCAGGCGTCGATGCCGGCGAAGCGCTTGAAGAGGGCCGCCTTGCCCTCCATGACGGGCAGCGCGGCCTTGGGGCCGATGTTGCCGAGGCCCAGCACGGCCGAACCGTCCGTCACGACCGCAACGGAGTTGCGCTTGATGGTCAGGCGGCGGGCGTCCTCGGGGTTCTCGGCGATGGCCATGCAGACGCGGGCCACGCCGGGCGTGTAGACCATGGAGAGGTCGTCACGGTTGCGGATGGGGTGCTTCGACGCCATCTCGATCTTGCCGCCGAGGTGCATCAGGAACGTACGGTCGGAGACCTTGCCGAGCGTGACGCCCTCGATGCCGCGCAGTTTCTCGACGATCTCCTCGGCGTGGGCCGTGGAGGTGGCCGCGATGGTGACGTCGATACGGAGCTTCTCGTGGCCGGACGCGGTGACGTCGAGGCCGGTCACCGAGCCCCCGGAGGACTCCACGGCGGTGGTGAGCTGCGAGACGGCCGTTCCGCTCGCGGGCACCTCCAGCCGGATCGTCATCGAGTAGGAGACGCTGGGCGCCGTTGCCATGGCCGACTTCCTCTGCTTTCACCGTGTCGCGAGTTGTGCCGTCCGATCGTCGCACCTACCACTCGGTACGTGGTAGTCGCCCTGGGTTGCGGACGTTTTGTTCACGCGACATTCCCTATGGGGTGCGTGGTTTCGGAAAACTACTTCCACCATACGAGAAACGATCGGGCGTGAAAAGAGGCCGCCCGGGCAAAGAAAGAGGCCCACGTCACATCCGTGACGTGGGCCTCCCACGCTCATGACACCGACCCGCCATGCTCGCCTCGCGGCAAGTGGTCGCTCGTGGCGACTAAGGTTGGGCCCGGGGGCTTGGATCGGGCCGGTGCCACGTCAAGGCTAACAAACCCTCGCCCAGGGCCATTCCCCCTGCGCCGGATTGCCGGGAAATCAGTCCCTGAGCAGGTCCGGCACCCCCGCCGCGTCCGGCTCGTCCCGCTCCCCCGAGACCACCGTCAGCTGCTGGGTGGCCCGGGTCAGTGCCACGTACAGCACCCGCAGGCCCGCCGGCGACTCGTCGGCGATCTCCGCGGGCGACACGACGACCGTCGCGTCGTACTCCAGGCCCTTGGCCTCCAGGCTGCCCAGGGCCACCACCCGGTCGCCGAGCCCGGCCAGCCAGCGCCGGGCCTCCTCGCGCCGGCCCATCGCCACCACCACGCCGACCGTGCCGTCCACCAGGCCCAGCAGCCGCTCGGCCTCCGCGCGCACCGTCCGGCCCAGGGAGTCCGCCACCACGGTGAAGCGCGGCTCGACCCCGGTGGACCGTACGGCGGAGGGTGCCTCGGCGCCGGGCATGGCGAGCGCCAGCACCCGCGCGGCCAGGTCGGCGATCTCGGCCGGGTTGCGGTAGTTCACGGTGAGCTGGAAGCGGCGCCGGGGCCGGGTGCCGAGCGCCTCGTCGCGGGCCTCCGCCGCCTCGTCCGGGTCGGACCAGGAGGACTGCGCCGGGTCCCCGACGACCGTCCAGGTGGCCTGCCGGCCGCGGCGGCCGACCATGCGCCACTGCATCGGCGTCAGGTCCTGCGCCTCGTCCACGATGACGTGCGCGTACTCGGTGCGCTCCTGCGCCAGCCGCTCGGCCCGCTCCCGCTGGGTCTCCTCGCGCACCGGCATCAGCTCCTCCAGGCCGGTGAGCTGGTCCAGCGGGTCCAGTTCGCGCTTCTTGCGGGGCCGGGCCGGGGCGCCCAGGATCGCCTGGAGCTCGTCCAGCAGCGCGATGTCGTGCACGGACAGGCCGTCCCGCTTCAGCGAGCGGGCGACCTTGCGGACCTCGCCCGGGTTGAGCACGCGCCGGGCCCAGCGGCCGAGCCGCTTCTCGTCGGCCATGGCGGCGAGCACGGCCTTCGGGGTCAGCTCGGGCCACCAGGCGTCGAGGAACGCCAGGAAGGAGTCCTCACCGGTGACGTCCTCGTCGAAGGAGGAGCGCAGCTCGGCGGCCAGCTCCGGGTCGGTGTGCCGGCCGGCGGCGCCGGACCGGGCCCACAGGGCGTCCAGCAGCAGCCTGCGGGCGCGCGGGCGCAGCAGGTTGACCGGCGCGGTGCCGCCGAGGGCGGTGCGACGGATACGTTCCAGCTCGTCGGCCTCCAGTTCGAGGCGGCGCCCGAAGGCCACGACGCGCAGCCGGGCGGGCGGGCCGTCGTGCGGCCGGGGCTCGTCGTCGCCCGCGTCGGCGGGGGCGGCCGGGCCCAGCTCCAGGGCGCCCCGGGCGGCCTTGCGCAGCACCTTCAGCATCCGGGAGGAGCCCTTGGCGCGGGCCACGGCCGGGGAGTCGTAGACGGTGGCCTCCGCGCCGTCGACCAGCGAGCCGATGGCGCGGATGGCGACCTGGCCCTCCTCGCCGAGCGAGGGCAGCACGCCCTCGGTGTAGGCGACCAGCAGCGGGGTCGGCGAGACGATCAGGATGCCGCCCGCGTAGCGTCTGCGGTCCTGGTAGAGCAGGTAGGCGGCGCGGTGCAGGGCGACGGCGGTCTTGCCGGTGCCGGGCCCGCCCTCCACGTAGGTGATGGAGGCGGCGGGGGCGCGGATGACCAGGTCCTGCTCGGCCTGGATGGAGGCGACGATGTCCCGCATCGTGTGCCCGCGGGCCTGGCCGAGGGCCGCCATCAGGGCGCCGTCGCCGATGACGGCCAGTTCGCGGCCGTCCAGGAAGGCCGTCAGCTCCGGCCGCATCAGGTCGTCCTCGACGCCGAGCACCCGGCGCCCCTTGGAGCGGATGACCCGGCGCCGCACCACCCGTCCCGGTTCCACCGGCGTGGCCCGGTAGAAGGGCGCGGCGGCGGGCGCCCGCCAGTCGATGACCAGCGGGGAGTAGTCCTCGTCGAGGACGCCGATACGGCCGATGTGCAGCGTTTCGGCGATGTCGGCGGTGTTGTCCTCGCGCACGGCGCCCTCGGCGGGCTCCACGGCCGTGTAGGCGCCGTCGGGGCCCTTCTTGCCGTCCTTGCCGAGCAGCAGGTCGATCCGTCCGAACAGGAAGTCCTCGAACTCGTTGTTCAGCCGGTTCAGGTGCACACCGGCCCGGAAGACCTGGGCGTCCCGTTCAGCGAGCGCGCCCGGGGTGCCGACCTGCCCCCGCTGGGCCGCGTCCCGCATCAGGAACTCGGCCTCGTGAATCTTCTCCTCGAGCCGCCGGTACACCCGGTCCAGGTGTTCCTGTTCGACGCCGATCTCCCGGTCACGGACGGAATCGTGTGTCTCGTGTTCCGAGCCGACCGCGGACTGCTGAACCTGAGCGGCCACCTGGCCCCCTTCTGACGTGCTGGGCAGCCGTCAACCGTACGCGAAGGCGGCCCGGCAAAGCTACGGGGCGGTCACCTGGCGGCGCGCGCCGGACCGTGCGTCCGTGCGTCGGCGTCCACCGGCTTCCTCCCCTCGGACGTCCAGGGAGCGCTTCGGCGGGCCCTGGACGTTCTTCAGCTCCGGCACGGCCCGGGTGCGCCGGTCCTCGCCGGTCATGGCGGTGGTCGCGCCGACCCGCGTCGCGGGGTCCGCGGCGGACTTCCGCGGAGGCCGGCGCGGAACGCGGACCGGGCCGACGGCGCGGCGACCTGCCCGCCCCCGTCCGCGGCGCCCCGGCCTTGGTCGTCGCGCCCTCGTCTGCGGCGCCCCGGTCCGCGGCGGCGGCCGGCGGGCGCGCGACGACCAGGGCCGACGTGGCGGCGATCGGGCAGAAACCGCGCCGGCGCTTGCGAGCGCGCTGCTCGGCGGCCTCGTCCACCAACCCCTCCACCAGCCCGGGGCCGGGCCGGGCGGCCGGTGCCTCGCCGCTCGCGGGGTGCAGCCGACGCCCCGGCAGGCCGGCCGGCGCGGCGAGCACCGGATCGGCCCGCGTCCGCACGAGGCCGGTGCCCGCACGAGGCCGGTGCCCGCACAAGGCCGGTGCCCGCACGTACCCGGCATCCCCGCGTGGCCACTGCCCGCATGAGGCCGGTGCCCGCGCCTGACCACTGCCCGCACAAGGCCGGTGCCCGCACGTACCCGGCATCCCCGCGTGGCCACTGCCCGCATGAGGCCGGTGCCCGCGCCTGACCACTGCCCGCACA